>NZ_JBFOCP010000019.1:0-271742 GCF_040907855.1 Aeromonas sp. s4
CGGCGCAACTGATCAAGCGTGCTGTTCGGGCCCATCTCGTCGCTGCCGACCACCAGGGTCGGAGAGAGGCTCAGGATCCCTTCGGCGGCGAGGGCCAGACCCTGACGCACCGCCTGGGCGAAGCTCACCTGTTCACTCTTGTCCTTGATGTTGTAAAGATTCATAGCTCGCTTCCTGTTACCCGTGCCCCGGCCATGTCCAGTTTGCAGACCCGGGCAAATCCATCTTCATTGCGCACGAAGTGCGCTTCCATCCACTCTTTCATGCGTTCGGCCTGGGACAGATCCTTCATCACCACGAACACGGTGGGACCGGACCCCGAGATGCCGGTGGCCAGCGCCCCGTTCTGGGCCCCCTGGGCCCGCACCTCGTTGAAACCTTCAATCAGGGCCGCGCGATAAGGCTCGGCGATCACATCTTTCAGGACGCTGGCGGCCAGCCCTTCCTGGCGGCTGTAGCTGGCATGCACGAAGGCGGCCAGCCGGCGGCCATAGGTGAGGCAGTCCTGGCGGCGATACTGGGCCGGCAGGATGGCGCGGGCGGCGGCGGTGGAGACCACGGTGCCCGGGTAGCAGACCACCCAGTACCACTCGTCAAACACCGGGATGCCCTGGCTGATGACGCCCCCCTCCTCCAGCACCAGCTGCATGCCGCCCAGATAACAGGGCGCCACGTTGTCGTAATGGACGGAGCCGGAGATCTTGCCTTCCATCTCCCCCATCAACAGCAGCAGGTCGTGTTCATTCAGGGGCGCGCCGTGGAAGGCGTTGAGCCCTTCCAGCGCCGCCACCACGCTGCAGGCGCTCGATCCCAGGCCCGAGCCCACCGGCAGGTTCTTCTCCAGCACCATTTCCAGCGGCTTGAGACCAAGGCCGCGCTTCTCCAGCGCCTCGCCATAGGCGACCCAGCAGTCGTGGAGGATGTTCTTTTTCGGGTCGTCCGGCAACTTGTGGGCGTAACGGCCCACGGAAGAGAGAGCGAAAGGCACCTCTGCCGATTTGACCTGGACGCGGTCACCCAGCAGGGAGCCATCCACGGGGGCGAGCGCCGCCCCCAGGACGTCAAAGCCCACGCTCAGGTTGGCGCTGGAGGCCGGGGCATAGGCCACCACGCTGCCGCCGATTTCCACATTCGGGTTCATCTCTGAACTCATGTTACAGCTCCTGCTTCCAGTTCTGGGTGCGCAGCACGTCGGCAAAGACGCCCGCCGCAGTCACTTCGGTCCCTGCGCCATAGCCGCGCAGTACCAGGGGGATGGGCTGGTAATAGGTGGAGAAGAAGGCGAGCGCGTTCTCCCCGTCTTTTACCTTGAACAGGGGCTCGTCGCCACCCACCGCCTTGATGGCCACCTTGCACTTGCCACCCTCGATGGAGCCGACGTAACGCAGCACCTTGCCTTCACGCTGGGCCGCCGCGAACTGGTCGCGGAACCAGCCGTCGGCCTCGGGCAGGCGGGCCATGAAGGCTTCCACGTCGCCGCTCACGTCAAAGCCCGGCGGCAGTGCCTGCTCCACCTCCACATCGGAGAGCTCCAGCGCCATGCCGGCCTCGCGGGCCAGGATCAGGAGCTTGCGAGCCACGTCCATGCCGTTCAAGTCATCGCGGGGATCCGGCTCGGTGAAGCCGTTGCCGCGGGCGATCTGGGTCGCCTCGGAGAAGGCCATCCCCTCGTCCAGCTTGCCGAAGATGAAGGAGAGCGACCCGGACAGGATGCCGTCGAAGGCGCGCAGCTTGTCACCGGCCTTGATGAGGTTTTGCAGGTTCTCGATGACCGGCAGGCCCGCGCCCACGTTGGTCTCGTACAGGAACTTGCGGCGGGTCTGGCGGGCGGTGCGGCGCAGCGCCTTGTAGTAATCGAGCGACCCGGTGTTGGCCTTCTTGTTCGGGGTGACCACGTGGAAGCCGGCCCCGAGGAAATCGGCGTACTGGACGGCCACGGCTTCGCTCGAGGTGCAGTCGACGATCACCGGGTTGATGAGGTGGCTCTCTTCCACCAGCTTCTTCACCGCCTCCAGGCTGAAGCTGCCCTGGGCTTCCACCAGCTGTTCACGCCAGTTGGCGAGGACCAGACCATCCTTGTTGACCGCCATCTGGCGGCTGTTGGCGATGCCGACCACCCGCAGACCGGTGCCCTGCTCGGCCAGTACCGGCTGCTGACGGGCAATCTGATCCACCAGGGCTGCACCGACGCCGCCCACCCCGACCACGAAGAGATCGATGAACTGCTGGCTGCCAAAGAAGTTCTGGTGGCACGCCTTGATGGCTTCCGCCACCTTGCCGGAGCGCACGACCGCGGAGATGGAGCGCTCGCTCGACCCTTGCGCGATGGCGACGATGTTGATGGAGGCCTGGGCCAGGGAGGTGAAGAAGCGCGCCGCCATCCCCTTGGAGGTGCGCATGCCATCGCCGATGAGGGAGATGATGGCCAGATCGGTCATGATCTCGAGCGGGTCCAGCAACTGGTTCTTGAACTCCAGCTCGAACTCGCGCTCCAGCACCTTGCGGGTCTTGTCGCAGTCATAGCTGTGGATACAGAAGCTGACGCTGTACTCGGAGGACGACTGGGTGATGAGGACGATGCTGACCCCGGCGCGGGAAACGGCGGAGAAGATGCGACCGGCCATGCCCACCATGCCCTTCATGCCGGGACCGGAGACATTGAACATGCACATGCCGGAAAGATCCGAGATGGCCTTCACCTTCAGATCGTCATCCCCCTGATCGACCCCGATGAGGGTACCCGGACCCTGGGGGTTGAAGCTGTTCTTGATGAGGCAGGGAATGTGGAACTGGGCCACGGGGGCGATGGTCTTCGGGTGCAACACCTTGGCACCGAAGTAGGAGAGCTCCATCGCCTCTTTATAGGAGAGGGTTTTGAGCAGGTAGGCGTCCGGTACCAGGCGCGGGTCGCAGTTGTAGCAGCCCTCCACGTCGGTCCAGATCTCGCAGCACTCGGCATCGACGCAGGCGGCCAAGACGGCGGCGGAATAGTCGGAGCCATTGCGGCCCAGCAGCACGGTCTCGCCCTTGTCGCTGCCACCGGTGAAGCCCGGCATCAGGTAGAGACAATCAGAGCGCAGGCCCTTGGCGGCGAAGCGCACCCGGGAGGCTTCGATGTCCACATGGGCTTCGAGGTAGCCGCCATCGGTGACCAGCAGCTGCTCGGGCACGATGAGATCCAGCTCGAGGCCGCGCACCCGCAAGAGCTCGTGCATGAAGGCGATGGAGAGGTTCTCGCCACGGCTCAGGATGCGTGCCTGGACGTTGTCCGGGCACAGCCCCAGCAGACGAATGCCCTGCATCAGCCGCTCGACCTGATCCAGTTCGCTGGTCAAACGAGCCTGCAGCGCCTTGTCATCCAGCGCAGGATAGGCGGCTTTGAGCCCCGCCAGCAGGCGGGAGAAGATGCCGTTGATCTCGAACAGGGTACTGCTTGCATCCATGCCGCGACTGGTCTGTTCCACCAGGGCGACCAGGTGATTGGTCACCTTGGCCGGTGCCGACAGCACCAGGGCCACCTGGGATTGGCCATGGGTATTCACCGCGATATCGGCAACCCGCAAGAAACGCTCTGCGTCGGCCAGTGACGACCCGCCAAATTTCAACACTCTCATCGCTATCTCCCTGTATTCCCTGCAAATTGATCTGCTAATTGGTCTAAAAACAATCCAACAAAAAAGGCCCGTACTGGGTGGGTACGGGCCTTTTTCTGATTTCTGTGCTTGTTCGTCAGCGCATCAACCGGCCCCAGTGCCACCTGTGGTGGTACCGGTAATAATGGTGGTGGTGATGATGTTGGTGAATAGCTGCATGACGAACACTCTTGAACGAATCTGGTTGTTAGCAATACCGCGCCCGGCGAGGGGCTGTCAACCTAAACCTCCTTGCCAAACTTGCGGGCAAGGTCTTTGCAGAGCAGATGGAGCATATTGAGATCCCGCTGCGGCAGCATGGGCACTCGGTCCATCACCCATTGATGCAGTTTTTCATCCTGCGAAACTCCGAGTTCACCAAGCAATTCTGCTGTTTTTGATTTCAGCACGCGAACCTGCCCGGCACTCTCGAAATTTTCTGCTACGTCCTGCTCGTCGCTCACTTTCTGGTCATCGAGCAGCGGACTCAGCTCATAGGCATACAGCATGATCGCCTGACCCAGGTTCAGGGACGGGTATGAGACCTTGAGAGGCAGGTAGCTGATGAGATCCACCTGGGCGAGCTGTTCGTTGGAGAGTCCGGACTCCTCGCAGCCAAACACGATGGCCACCTTCTCGAGGGAGGGCTTGGCCCGGATCTGGTCGCGAATGTCCGCCGGGGTGAGGTAGTGCTGGTAGCGGCCGCGCTGCCGGGCGGTAGTGGCGACCACCAGATCCATGTCCGCCAGGGCCTCTTCCAGGGTGTCGAAGGCTTGCGCATCCGTCAGGATCTCCTGCGCCCCGTGGGCAACCCAGCTTGCCTCCTCCTCTTCGTGCACCCGGCTTGCCACCAGTCGCATGGCGTCGAAGCCCATGGTCTTCATGGCGCGAGCAGCAGCCCCCACGTTGGCGGCACGGGCTGGCGACACCAGCACAAAATAGAGTTTCATCGGGTTCTCTCCAGGATGAGGCCGACGCCGCGAACTGCGGCGAACCGTCGGCAAAACAGGGGCGCAATCTACCGTTTATCCCGAAATATTGCCACTTGAACAGATGTTTGGATGTTGCCATAGTGGCCTTGGACGCGAGTCCGCCGCCTCAGGGCACTGACGCCATGGGCCCGACAGTTCACAAGGAAGAGAGAGATGCAGCAGCCATTGGAGCAGGCGGTCGCCGAGACGATCCTGCAACGTTTTGAGTCGTTTTACAGCCGCTTTCTCGAGATAACCCAGGGCAGCAAGAGCCGTTTCGAGAACAGCGACTGGCTGGGAGTGCAGCTCGCCGGTCGAGAGCGCATCCGCCTCTATGATCACCATGTCGGCGCCACCACGGCGCAGATCAAACAGATGATGGGGGAGCAGCTGCCGACCCAGGCCCTGCTCAAGCAGGTGAAAGGCGCCTTCAGCGATCTCCTGCCCCGCTGCGAGAACTTCGAGGTGGCGGAGTCCTTCTTCAATTCCGTCTATCGCCGCATCTTCCGCCATCGCAACATCCACGACGAGAACCTTTATATCCACCCCTTCGTGAGCCGGGGCGACAAGCCTGACCTGGGATCCTTGCTGCGTATCTATCGCACCGATCTCTCCCACCTGCCCCAGACCCTGAGCCAGCTGCTCGGGGATTACAGCTTCACCCTCCCTTTCGAAGACAAGCAGCGGGACATCATGGATATCCACCGCCATCTGGCAGAGAGCGGCCCGGCCATCCTGCACGAGGAGCCCTTCGCCATCGAACTGCTCAGGGAGGTGTTCTATCGCAACAAGGGAGCCTATCTGGTGGGGCTCATCCGGGTGAAAGGAGAAGTCTATCCCTTCATCCTGCCGCTGCTCAGCACCGGCCAGAGCATCTATGTGGACACCGTCATCTTCGAGCCGGAGCTGGCCTCCATCGTGTTCGGCTTCGCCCGCGCCTACTTCATGGTCTATGCCCCGGTACCGGCGCTCTTTGTGGCCTTCCTTCGCCAGATCATGCCCCGCAAACCGGACTATGAAATCTACAACGCCATCGGCTGCCAGAAACACGGCAAGACCGAGCTCTATCGTCACTACCAGCAGCACCTGGCCCAGAGCCGGGAGCAGTTCGTCATTGCGCCCGGCATCAAGGGGATGGTGATGAGCGTGTTCACCCTCCCCTCCTACGATGTGGTGTTCAAGGTGATAAAAGACGAGTTCACCCCGCCCAAGGAGGTGAGCCACGAGCAGGTCAAGGAGAAATACCGCCTGGTAAAACAGCACGATAGAGTGGGCCGCATGGCAGATACCCAGGAGTTCACCAACTTCGAGTTTCCCCTCGATCGCATCTCGCCGGAGCTGTTGACCGAGCTCAAGGCGGTGGCACCCTCTGCGCTTACCCTCACCGCCGACAAGCTGGTGATCAAACACCTCTACACCGAGCGCAAGATGATCCCGCTCAACCTCTATCTGGACAAGGCGGACGAACAGCAGACCCGCCTCGCCCTGGAGGAGTATGGCAACGCCATCCGCCAGCTCGCGGCGGCCAACATCTTCCCCGGCGACATGCTGTTCAAGAACTTCGGGGTGACTCGCCACGGCCGGGTGGTCTTCTATGACTACGACGAGATCTGCTACATGACGGAGTGCAACTTCCGCCAGATCCCGCCGCCCCGCTACCCGGAGGACGAGTGGAGCGCCGAACCCTGGTATTCGGTGGCACCCAACGACATCTTCCCGGAGGAGTTCGCCACCTTCCTGCTGCAAAAACCCCAGGTGCGGGAGATCATGATGCAGTTGCACAAGGAGCTCTTCGATGCCAACTACTGGAAGATGCTGCAGAGCAACATCAAGGAGGGGATGTTCGAGGATGTCTATCCCTACCGGCGCAAGAAGCGGTTTCGCTTCCAGCGAGGGGGATGACCCGGCATCAGGCACAAAAAGGGACGCCATGGCGTCCCTTTTCACATTCTTCTGCACACTGGCGCAGGGGCCGCCTGCGACAGCCTTTGACGAGATCCCGGCTTATTTCACGGCGTCAAAGGTCAGCAAGGTGGCCTTGTCGGCATCCTTGAGTACCAGCTGTTTGCCGCTGATCTGGAAGCTCGCCACCTTCTCCAGGGTCTGCAGGTAGTTCATCTCCTTGCCGGCCAGATCCCCCGCACACATCATGCGCGTCGAACCCATGGCGCCCAGCGTCAACACGCCGTCACCCTGCTCTGTGATGCCGCCAAAGTAGCGGTTGCAGCCGCCCTTGCCCGCCACCTTGTCACCGGCGACCTGCAGGGTGAAGGTATCACCGCTCGCCCCTTGCAGTTGCCAGGTCGATGCCTGCAATTGTGCCAGCGTGGAACCCGTAGTCATGGCGCAGCCTCCCAGGGCCAGAGCGGCCAGCAGGATCAGTTTGTTGTTCATCAGTTCACCTCGTGATGGAGCGTGTCGTAACGACACGGAGTGAGGGGCCTGTGTACCATGACTGCGGCGTCAATCAAAACTCTTTTATTGTGATCGGGGTTCCCTTTACTCCCCGCTGGCATGTGCCATGCTTGTAGTCCTGTTCGGACCCAGGGAGGGGAAACGAATGGTCAAGTCTCTCGTCATCGCCATGGCATCCAGCCTCGTCTTTTCGGCTCAGGCCGCCGACTGGAGTTTTCTCCAGACCGAATCGGACAACCCGCTCTACGTCAAAAGCTATTCCGGCGTACTGCTCGGCAACCAGAGCCATCTTGGCGACAACTTCGACCTCTGGCTCATCAATACCGGCTATCAATACCCGCTTCAGGATGACATCAGCCTCTATATGGAGGCCGGCCCCGCCATCGGCCCCCAAAGCGGGCAGGCCGGGTTCAATATCAGCTCTGGGGTGCGCTATCGCCTCTCCCCGTCACTCAACATCGGCAGCCAGCTCAAGCAACTGGAGGTGAGCAAGGCCAGCACCCTGGTTGAGCTCAACAGCAGCCTGCTGGTGACCCCCTCCCTGGCCATCACCGCCAATTACGGACTCAGTGCCTTCAGCACGGAACACTTTCTCACTCTGGGAGTGGGCTTCAACTTCTGAGGTTCAGAGGAGCCTGGCGCCGCTCACCAGCACACCGTTGAGGTCGGCGTAGACATAGTCGCCGGGCGCTATGGTCACACCGGCAAAAGAGACCACTGTGTCCAGCGTGCCCAGGCCCCGTTTCTCTGTCTTGACCGGGCAGGGGGCCAGGGCCTTGACCCCCAGCGCCAGGGTCGCCAGCGTCCCCACATCCCGCACGGCCCCGTTGATGAGGATCCCCTCCCACCCCTGCTCCACCGCCTTGATGGCCAGCAGATCCCCGAGCAGCGCCCGACGCAGGGAGCCGCCTCCGTCGATCACCATCACCTTGCCATGGCCGGGACGGTTGACCAGCTCACGCACCAGGCTGTTGTCTTCAAAGCAGGAGAGGGTCACGGCCTCGCCGTAAAACAGCGCCTTGCCGCCATAGTCCTGAAACAGGGGATCAGCGATCCTAAGGGCATCGCCATGTTCATCGCAAAGGTCGGGCAGCAGGTCCAGCATGATCATCATCCTTCCATGGAGTGAAATGTGTCCGCTCATTCTTTCATCATGTCGGGGCGCTGACAATCCACCGGCCGGGTGCCCTGTCCGGATGGCGGGGGGCCATGTCAGCCTGAAGGCCTGAACCGCCAGCGGGACGCAAGCGCCCCCAGATGACAGGGCGTCCCTTCCAGCAACACGGGCACCAGCCAGAGCTCTCCTTCACGTACCCAATAGAGGGCATTCTGGCCAAATCGGGCGGCCAGCCGGATCGCCTCTGGCAGCGAAAGCGGCAACAACAGCGACGCCTCCTGCCAGCGCTCATCCTCATCGCTCCCCCAGACCTCTCCCATGACGGGACACTCGCCCACTTGCCGGACAAGGGCTCGCTGGCGACGGGCATTGCGGCGCAGCCCCACCCACCGGCTGGCCGGGTTCCAAGCCGTGACAATGGCATAGGCTGGGCAGTGGGGGGGCGCAAAGGGGGCGATGAAGCACACTTTTCTGTAGTTTTCCCACAAAGTCATGTCAACCACATGTTACATCCCATTACATTTATTAAGGGCGAAAAAGCGGGTCAGCCCAAGTATGATGCAGCGAACTCGGGGATTGACTTATATCAAAGCTGAGTTAAAAAGTTGCTATCTGACGGCAAAGAGTGTTGTTATGCGCCTGTTAACTGATAAAATGCAGCAACTTTTGTAATGGACTACCTCTCCGGGCTTCTCTTGTTCAGACTTGTTGAGAGCCCATGTACGGCACAGGGATGCTTGCCGACATAGTTACCAAATTCGCGATGATTCGACCTGATATTCATACCCAGGATGACGTAATAAATTTTCAGGACCGGTCGGATAACGCCAAAGAGTGTTAAAATTTCGATAATTAACTGATAAGAATCTGGGAATACTCATGCAAACACCACATATTCTGATCGTCGAAGACGAGCTGGTCACCCGCAACACCCTCAAGAGCATCTTCGAAGCCGAAGGCTACATCGTGCTCGAAGCCAACAACGGTGACGAGATGCACCAGGCCCTGACCAGCCACACCATCAATCTGGTGATCATGGACATCAACCTGCCGGGCAAGAACGGCCTGCTGCTGGCGCGCGAGTTGCGTGAAGATGACAACATCGCCCTGATGTTCCTGACCGGTCGCGACAACGAAGTGGACAAGATCCTGGGTCTGGAGATCGGCGCAGATGACTACATCACCAAGCCGTTCAACCCCCGTGAACTGACCATCCGTGCCCGCAACCTGCTGAGCCGCACCATGAACGTGGCCGCCGGTGGCGAAGAGAAGAAGCTGGTGGAACGTTATCTGTTCAATGGCTGGGCCCTGGACATCAACAGCCGCGCCCTGGTCAGCCCGGCAGGGGACATGTTCAAGCTGCCCCGCTCCGAGTTCCGCGCCATGCTGCATTTCTGCGAGAACCCGGGCCAGATCCAGACCCGTGCCGAGCTGCTCAAGAAGATGACGGGCCGCGAACTCAAGCCCCACGACCGCACCGTGGACGTGACCATCCGCCGTATTCGCAAGCACTTCGAGAGCGTGGGCGACACCCCGGAGATCATCGCCACCATCCATGGCGAAGGCTATCGCTTCTGCGGCGAGCTGGAGCAGGAGTAATCCTCCCCACTCCCGAGTTGAAAAGGCGCCCTGTGGCGCCTTTTCCATGTCTGCGCCTTTCAGCTTGGCCGCTCTGGCACTCTCGCCGGCATCAAAAAACAGACAACAAAAAGCCCACTCGCAGGAGTGGGCTTTTTGTGTGAAGACTGGAGCGGGCAGCGGGAATCGAACCCGCATCATCAGCTTGGAAGGCTGAGGTAATAGCCATTATACGATGCCCGCTAGGCATCAAAACGTACTTGGTGTGATGGGGAATCCCCACGACAGACAGCCATCTGGCTGATATGGACAACGGCGCGTGCCGCTATCTGGAATGTGGAGCGGGTGATGGGAATCGAACCCACGTATGCAGCTTGGGAAGCTACCGTTCTACCATTGAACTACACCCGCGTCAGTGGCCTCTACTATATGCATTTTGCCGCCGAGCGCAATCACCGACCTCGCATTTTTTGCCATAAATCAAGCTGTTCGGCCAACTAATGAGCATGAAGCCGATTTTTCACACAATGATGTTCCTCCGCCCGGTTCTGCAAGGTTGCCAAGCCGTGGGGGCGACGATAGTCTTGCGCCACTCGTTTGAGGAGGGTGGTAATGGACAAGAACAGACAGAAACATCTCTATGGCTGGTTGCGCAAACAATCGGGCCATGGTCGGCGCTGGATCGGCATCTCCATCGCCTTCGGGCTGGGTCAGGGCGTCCTGATGGTGATGCAGGCCTGGTTGCTGGCGACCCTGCTGCACGGTTTCATCATCGAAGGCTCCACGCCGGAGCACTCCGCCCCCCTCTTCATCAGTCTGTTGCTGGTGACCCTGACCAAGGCGGCCCTGGCCTATGGCCGCGAGGTGGCGAGTTTCAAGGCGGGCAGTGCGGTGCGCCAGGCCATCCGCGAGCTGGTACTCACCCGCCTCGCCAGGCTCGGCCCTGCCTATATCCAGCGTCGCCCCGCCGGTAGCTGGGCCAGCCTGCTGCTCGAGCAGATCGAAGAGATGCAGGACTTCTTCTCCCGTTATCTGCCCCAGATGGCCATCGCCGTCTTTATTCCCCTGGTGATCCTGGTCTCCGTGTTCCCGGTCAACTGGGCGGCGGGCCTCATTCTGCTCGGCACCGCCCCCCTCATTCCTCTCTTCATGATCCTGGTGGGGGTGGGCGCCGCCGATGCCAACCGCCGCAACTTCCAGTCGCTGGCGCGCCTCTCAGGCCACTTCCTCGATCGCCTCAAGGGGCTGCGCACCCTGCAGCTTTTCATGCGCCCCCGGGCGGAAGGGGAGGCCATCCGCGATGCATCGGAAGATTTTCGCGAGCGCACCATGGAGGTACTGCGCCTCGCCTTCCTGAGCACGGCCGTGCTGGAGTTCTTCGCCGCCATCGCGGTGGCCCTGGTGGCCGTCTACTTCGGTTTCTCCTACATCGATCACCTCAACTTTGGCAGCTATGGCGTCAAGGTCACCCTCTTTACCGGCCTGTTCGTGCTCTTCCTCGCCCCCGAGTTCTACGCGCCGCTGCGGGAACTCGGTGCCCACTATCACGCCAAGGCACAGGCCATTGGCGCCGCCGAACAACTGCTGGAATTTCTCGAGGCCGACGTGAGCGAACCCGCCTCCGGGACGCTCCCCTTCCATGCGGATGGCCCCGTCAAGGTAGAAGCCCGCAGCCTGGAAGTGCTGAGCGCCGAGGGCAAGGTGCTGGTCGGTCCCCTCGATTTCACGCTGGAAGCCGGCACGCGCACCGCCCTGGTCGGCATCAGTGGCGCGGGCAAGAGCTCCCTGGTCAATGCCCTGCTCGGTTTTGCCCCCTATCGTGGTTCCCTGTGCGTCAACGGAGTGGAGCTTCGTACCCTGGACATCAGCCAGTGGCGCCAGCAGCTAGGCTGGCTCTCCCAGAATCCCCAACTCTTCCACAGCTCCCTGCGGGACAACCTGCTGCTGGCCAGACCATCCGCCAGCGACGCCGAGCTGGAATCCGCGCTCAAGCGCGCCCAGGCCTGGGAGTTCGTCAACGAGAAGGGGCTGGACTATCGGGTCGGGGATCAGGCGGGCGGTCTCTCCGTCGGCCAAGCCCAGCGCATCGCCCTTGCCCGTACCCTGCTCAAGACGACCCAGATGATGGTGCTGGATGAACCCACTGCAAGCCTGGATCGCCATTCTGAGCGAGCCGTCATGAGCGCCCTCGAACAGGCCGCACAAGGTCAGACCCTGCTGATGATCACCCACCGCCTCGATCAGCTCAGCCAGATGGACAACATCCTGGTGCTGGCGCACGGCAAGCTGGTGGAGCAGGGACGTTTTGCCGCACTCGGCGAGGCCCAGGGCCCCTTCGCCCGCCTCCTGTCGCAATCCCAAGGTTTCGGAGACTCTCTCGATGACTGATCTATTGCCGTTCCTGCGCCTTTATCGCCAGCACTGGCTCAGCCTCTCCATCGGCCTGCTGCTGGCCCTGGTCACCCTGGTGGCCGGCATGGGCCTGCTCTCCCTCTCCGGCTGGTTCCTCTCCGCCGCCGCCGTCGCCGGGCTGGCGGTCGCCACCCGAGACACCTTCAACTACATGACCCCTGCGGGGGGCGTGCGTTTCTTCTCCATCGTGCGCACCGCCAGTCGCTGGGGCGAGCGGGTCGTGAGCCACGACGCCACCTTCCGGGTGCTGACCCGGCTGCGGGTCTGGTTCTGGCAAAAGCTCTCCCCTCTCTCCCCCGGCTCCCTTGCCGGTTTTCGCCAGGCTGACCTGCTCAACCGTCTGGTGGCCGACATCGATGCCATGGATCACGTCTATCTGCGCCTCATCACCCCCATTGGGGCGGCGCTGCTGAGCTGCGCCGGGCTGGTCTTCTTCCTCTCCTTCTTCGATGGTCGCCTGGCGCTGACGCTGGGAGCCATTCTGCTCTTTGGCATGCTGGCCTTGCCCCTGGTCTTCTATTTTGCCGGGCGCGCGCCGGGCCGCCAGCTCATCGCCGAGAAGTCCAACCTGCGCACCCGCATGGTGGACTATCTGGACGGCCAGGCCGAACTGCAGATGTTCGCCGCCGCTCCCGAGGCGCTCACCGGATTGCAGCAGGCGGAGCAGGCCCTGATCCGGGCCCAGGCCCGCATGGCCCGCGTCAGCGGCCTGGCCGCCTTCTCGGTGCAGTTGCTGAGCGGCTGGACTCTGACCCTGATGCTCTGGCTGGCCGGTCACGGCGTCGGTGGCAGTGCCCCTGACCCCATCACGGCACTCATGGTGTTCGCTACCCTGGCGAGCTTCGAGGCGCTGCTGCCACTGGCCGGTGCCTTCCAGCACCTCTCCACCAGCCTCACCTCCGCCCGCCGTCTCAACGAGATCCTGCAAGAGGCCAAGGCGCCGGAGTGGGGAGCACAGCAAGCCCCCGCTGCCCGGGGTGCCGTGCAGATAAGCGACCTGCATTTCACCTATCCAGGCCAGGATGCTCCCGTGCTGCAAGGGTGCACCCTGCAACTGCATGCCGGGGAGAAGCTGGCGCTGCTGGGGCAGACCGGCTGTGGCAAGTCCACCCTGATGGGGTTGCTGACCCGGGAGTGGACGGCCCTATCGGGGGAGATCCTGCTCGATGGCAAGCCCCTCACCGATTACAGCGAAGAGGCGCTGCGCGCCTCCTGCTCCGTGGTGAGCCAGCGGGTCCACCTGTTTGCCGATACCCTGCGTGGCAACCTCACCCTGGCCGCCCCCGGAGCCAGCGACGAACGGCTCATCGAGGTGCTCACCCAGGTGGGGCTCGGGACTCTGCTCCACGATGAGGGTGAGCAGGCAGAACAGGGGCTGGATGCCTGGCTCGGGGATGGCGGGCGTCCGCTCTCCGGCGGGGAGCGCCGCCGCATCGGCATCGCCCGCGCCCTGCTCCACGATGCACCGCTCTGGCTGCTGGACGAGCCCACCGAAGGGCTCGATACCCAGACCGAACGGGAGATCATGGATCTGCTGCTGACCCTGGGGGCGGATCGCACCCTGCTGCTCATCTCCCACCGCCTGCTGGGGCTGGAACGGATGGACAGGGTAGCCCTGATGGAAGAGGGTCGCATCCGTCTGTGTGCCCCCCACCAGGAGCTGCTGGAAGATGATCACTACCGCAGCCTGCACCGGCGACTGGCCCCCGCCTGATCCGGGGTTGTCTCGCTACAATCCATTGATATGGCTAAAAATGGGGCTGGTCGCCATCGGCGACTGCCCCCTATAATGGCCCACTCGCCACCCAACAAGATGCCGATATGAAACGCCTGATCCTGATGATGCCCCTGATTGCCTCCGGTTGCGCCGACTTCGCCTTCAACAGCAATCTGGACAAGGAAAACTTCGACGAGTACTTCAAGCCGGGGAGCGTGCGGATCTACGAGCAGAGCGAGCTCGCCGACCTCAACTACCTCTATCTCGGCACTGTCGAGGGGGAATCCTGCCAGAGCGATGCCAATCAGGCGGTGCCCAATGCCGGTGAAGCCCGCACCCTGGCCCGCCGCCGCGTGGCGGACATGGGGGGCAACGGCGTCAGCTTCGACAAGTGTGCCGAGTTCAGCGACGTGCCCGGCTGCCTGAAGCAGGTGATCTGCTACGGTCAGGCGCTGAAAGTGGCCGAAGAGAAGTAAGTCCTGCCATGGCGATCGCCATCGTGCGACTCGGCAGCCCCCGCCTCGAGGATGAGGGGCTTCGCATCGGTACCGTGCGTCGCCCCCCTCGCGGCGTGCCCAAAGCGGCGTTCGCCAGCCAGGATTGGTACGACGTCTGGTTCCCCAATCTGGCCCCCAGCGCCGAGACCATGAAACTCGGTCAGACTGCCGACACCCCGGCCCGGTGGACCGCCTTCTGCAAGCAGTACAAGGCCGAGATGGCCACCCCGGCCGCGAAGCACGATCTGGCCCTGCTGGCCGCCCTCTCCCACACCACCCATTTCTCGGTGGGGTGCTACTGCGAACAGGAGTCCCGCTGCCATCGCAGTGTGCTGAGAACCCTGCTGGCCGAGGCGGGGGCATTGCTGCGCTGAGCCCCGTCATGGATGAACACCCCACATGAGAAGAGGGCACCCCGGGGTGCCCTCTTCTTTATGATGCCGGCTAGTACGCATTCGATGACAAGGAAACCTCCACTCGTCGTCGCAAGGCCTGTTCCTCATCAGGGGTCATGCCCGGCAGCGGCCCCCGGGGGTTGCTGGCAAGCCATACCACCAGATCGTCAACCGTCTCCTCCAGGGGGCGAAAGTTCAGCCCATGGACGATGGCGGCCTCGGCGCTGATGGTGCCATACCCTGCATACTCGGGCAGCTCGTTTGGCAGCAGCGTGGGATAGCTTTGCCAGGGCGCCACCCCTGCCGCCATCAGGTCACGCCAGGGAGCCCACTCGAGCTGCAAGGGGGTCACTGGCGTCAGCCGGGCAGCGAGGCGCTCCACCCAGTCGTTCAGTGCAATGCCGGGCTTGATCAGGTTGAAGCACCCAGCGAGTCGCTGCTCGGCAGCCCGCAGCACGAACTCGGCGCAGTCGCGCACATCCAGGTATTGCAGCCTGTCCTCCCCCAGCCCCGGCAAGAGCCAGGGCCCGCCCCGCTGCACCCGCCTCACCCACCAGGCAAGACGAGCTGTCGGGTCAAAGGGGCCGCAGAGCACGCCGGGGCGCAGGGTGCACAGGCGATCTCCCCAGCGGGCGCGATACACCGACTCGCACAGCACCTTGAGGGGGCCGTAGTCGGTGGGCGCTCCTGCCATCTCGTGCAGGGGGGCCGACTCATCCATGCCGGGTTGGGAAAAATCGCAATAGACACTGATGGTGGAGATGAAGATGAGCCGATCGCAGCGCCCCAGCAGGGCGTCAGAGAGCCCTTCGGCCTGTTCGGGGCGATAGCAGCAGGTGTCGATGACCAGATCCCAGTGCCGCCCTTCGCCCCGCAAGGGGGCCAGGTCCCCGTCTCTGTCCCCGTGAAGCTGGGTCAGCTCCCGCCAATCCGGGTGCTGGCGGTGGCCGCGATTGAACAGCGTCACCTCGTGCCCCCAATCCAGGGCCAGCGTGGTCAGGTGGCGACCCAGAAAGCCGGTGCCGCCGACAATCAACAATTTCATCCCTGTCTCTCCTCTATGGCGCCCTCTCCTTGCAGCCCCTCCACGGGCAGCCGAAACGGCCATGGCCTGGCATGGTGAGCACACGCCCTGATGCCGCCAGGCATATCGTCATGGTGCGGGCAGCAGATTCCTTGTCCGCTCCCCCGCCACCCCTTTTGCCGCCCCACCCTACGCAAGTTGGCACCAGGACACAGCCCCCGGGCTCCGGGTCTGCGATCGGGATCACAGGGGCTGCGTCCTGGTACTCCCCCTGCGTTTTCGGCGTGCCTGTGCTACATTGCCCGGGTTTTCAGCCAGGATCCGCCATGAAGTTCGATATCGATACCCTAGGGATCATCCGCTCTCCCTACAAGGAGAAGTTCGCCATACCCCGCCAGCCCGGCCTAGTCAGCGCGGCTCGCGCTCGCCTCGAACTGCTTCCTCCCTATGATCAGCCCGATGCGCTGCGCGGCATCGAGCAATTTTCCCATCTCTGGATCAGCTTCGTGTTTCACCAGACCATGGATCAGGGCTGGCACCCGACGGTGCGCCCGCCGCGCCTCGGCGGCAACCAGCGGGTCGGGGTCTTTGCCACCCGCTCCACCTTCCGCCCCAACCCCCTTGGCCTCTCCGTGGTCGAGCTGCACGGGGTGGGACGTGAGCGCGGCAAGCTCTGGCTCGAGCTGGGCGCCGTGGACTTGCTCGACGGCACCCCCGTCGTCGACATCAAGCCCTATGTCCCCTATGCCGACAGCCTGCCCCACGCCCGTGGCGGTTTCGCCCCCGATGCCCCCACCCCGCCGCTGGCGGTGAGCTTCAGCGCCCAGGCCGAGCAGCAGCTCGCCCCCTGGCTCAAGGCCCACCCGGAGCTGCGTGAACTGGTGAGGGAGGTGCTGGCTCAGGATCCCCGCCCTGCTTACAAGAAGGGCAAGCCGGATGACAAGGTGTACGGTGTCAGATTGTTCGATGTGAACGTGCGATTTCAGATAAAAGAGCCGCAATGTCAGGTACTGGCCATCGAACCCGCTTGAAAAAAGCCTCTCGGGCAGCATGAAAAAAGCCACCCTCCCGGGTGGCTTTTTTATGGGCAAAACAGGGTGCTCAGCGCCGCTGCAACAGCAGGCTGCCGATGGAGTAACCGGCACCAAAGGAGCAGAGCACCCCGCGAGCCCCGCTCGGCAGATCCTGGTTGAAGAGGTGGAAGGCGATGATGGAACCCGCCGAGCTGGTGTTGCCGTAGCGGTCGAGGATGACAGGCGCCTCCTGCTGGCTGGCGTCATGGCCCAGCAACTTGCGGCCGATGAACTGGTTCATGGTGAGGTTGGCCTGATGGAGCCAGAGCCGGCTCAAGCCATCGGCCGCCCATCCCTGCTCCGCCAGCTGGGAGGCTATCTGATCGCACACCAGGGGCAGCACCTCCTTGAACACCTTGCGCCCCTGCTGGCGGAACAGCTTGTCGTCGCCGTAGCGGGTGCGCGGGCTGAGCCGGTTCAGGAAGCCGAAGTTGTTGCGGATGTTGTTGGAGTACTGGGTCACCAGCTTGCTGGCCACCAGTTGCCAGGGGTTGGCCACCTGGCAATCGGCCTCCCGCTCCAGCAGCACGGCGGTACAGGCGTCGCCGAAGATGAAGTGACTGTCCCGATCGCGGAAGTTGAGGTGACCCGAGCAGATCTCCGGATTGACCACCAGCGCCAGCCGGGCGGTGCCTGCCGCCAGCATGTCTGCGGCGGTCTTGATCCCGAAGGTGGCGGAAGAGCAGGCCACGTTCATGTCGAATGCCAGGCCGCTCGCGCCGAGATAGTGCTGCAATTCGATGGCCAGCGCCGGGTAGGGGCGCGGCATGTTGGAGGCAGCGACGATGACAAGATCGATCTCCCCCGGTTCACGACCGGCGGCAATCAGCGCCTGCTCGGCGGCCGCCACCGCCATCTCCACCATGATGGAGGGCTGATCGTCCGGGCGCTCCGCCATGAGCGGCTGCATGATGTCGGGATCAAGCACCCCCTCGCTGCTCACCAGATAGCGGCTCTTGATGCCGGAGGCCTTCTCGATGAACTCGCAGCTCGAGTGCTGCTTGGCAGGCAGCTGCCCTGCATCGATGGCGGAGGCGTTCTCCTCGTTGTAGAGATCCACGTACTGGTTGAAGGCCGCCACCAGCGCTTCATTGCTGACGGCAAAGGGAGGGGTATAGAGGCCTGAGCCACTGATTACGATAGAGGTCATCTTTGCTCCTGGCCGGGTGCAATCCCGGCTTGTCTGTTTTTTAGGGTTCAGAGGGTCACAGCTGGTCGATAGCCGCAGCCAGACCCGCCAGGGTCAGCGGGTGCATCCGCCCGCCGATCAATTCGTTCATCAACTTGATGGAGGGGTGCCACAGCCACTCCTGCCTTGGCAGCGGATTGACCCACACCATCTTGGGGAAATGTTGTTGCAGGCGCCCGAGCCACACCTGGCCGGGCTCCTCGTTCCAGTACTCTACGCTGCCACCTGGCCAGGTGATTTCATAGGGGCCCATCTTCGCATCCCCCACCACCATCACCCTGTAGTCGCTGCCGTAGGTGCGCAGCAGCCGCAGGGTATCGAACCGATCATCAAGGCGCCTGGCATTGTCCTGCCAGACGAAGTCGTAGAGGCAGTTGTGAAAATAGAAGAACACCAGGTGCTTGAACTCGTGGCGCAGGGCCGAAAAGAGGCGCTGCACCTCGGCCACATGGGCATCCATGGAGCCCCCCACATCGAAGAAGACCAGCAGTTTGACCCCGTTGTGGCGCTCGGGCCGCAGCTTCACATCGAGCCAGCCTTGCCTGGCCGAGCTTTGGATGGTGTCGTCGAGATCCAGCTCGTCGGGATTGCCCCGGCGCACCCAGCGTCTGAGCTTGCGCAGGGCGAGCTGGATGGCGCGCTGCCCCAGGGGCGAGTCGTCACTGAAGTTGCGAAAGTGGCGCGCTTCCCACACCTTGGTCGCCCGCCCGTGCTGACCCTCTCCCCCCATGCGGATCCCTTCCGGGTGATAGCCGCCGTGACCGAACGGGCTGCTGCCCCCGGTGCCGACCCACTTGTTGCCGCCGGCGTGACGCTCCTTCTGCTCGTTCAAGCGCTGGTTGAGGGTCGCCAGCAGCTTGTCCAGCCCGCCAAGGGATTGGAGCAACGCCTTCTCCTCGGCGCTCAATAGCCGCTCGAACTCCTGGCGCAGCCAGTCGTCAGGCAGGCTCTCCGGCAACAGGGGGATGGCGGGCAACCCTTCGTAATACTCGGCGAAGGCGCGATCGAAGCGATCGTAGTGCGCCTCATCCTTCACCAGCAGGCAGCGGGATAGCTGGTAGAACTCGTCCATGTCGAGGCTGGCCAGTCTGGCCGCCAGCGCCCCGTGCAGGTCGAGCAGCTCCCGCAGGCTGCAAGGAAGCTTGTGGCGGCGCAGATGGGTAAAAAAGTCGATCAGCATGGGTCAGCTGCCGCGTCTGACCAGAAAAGCGAGCTTCTCAAACAGATGCAGGTCCTGCTCGGTCTTGAGCAGGGCGCCGTAGAGGGCAGGCACCAGTTTGCCCGGCTCGCGGGTGCGCAGGGCTTCGGGGGCGATGTCGTCGGCCAACAACAGCCGGATCCAGTCCAGCAGCTCCGAGGTGGACGGCTTTTTGCGCAGCCCCTCTACCTCGCGCAGCTCAAAGAAGAGCGTCATCGCCTCACCGAGCAGGCTCTCCTTGAGGTCGGGGTAGTGGAGCTTGACGATGGCCTGCATCTCGGCCTTGTCGGGGAAGCGAATGTAGTGGAAGAAGCAGCGGCGCAGGAAGGCATCCGGCAACTCCTTCTCGTTGTTGGAGGTGATGATGACCACCGGCCGCTGGCGGGCCTTGACTCGCTCGCCGGTCTCGTAGACATCGAACTCCATCCGATCCAGCTCCAGCAGCAGATCGTTGGGAAACTCGATGTCCGCCTTGTCGATTTCATCGATGAGCAGCACTGGCCGCTGCTCTGCGCTGAAGGCCTGCCACAGCTTCCCCCGGCGGATGTAGTGGCCTATCTCCCCTACCCTGGGGTCGCCAAGCTGGGAGTCTCGCAGCCGGGCGACGGCATCATATTCGTAGAGCCCCTGCTGGGCCTTGGTGGTGGACTTGATGTGCCAGCTGATGAGCTCGGCGCCCAGGGATTCGGCCACCGCCTCCGCCAGCACTGTCTTGCCCGTACCGGGTTCCCCCTTGATGAGCAGCGGCTTCTCCAGCACGATGGCGGCATCGACGGCCATCTTCAGTGCCTGTGATGCGAGATAGCGGTCGCTTCCTGCAAATCCCATGAGATCCCTTCCATTGGATGCCCAGGCAGCGGGAGCCCCCTCGGCAAGAGAGAATAAGTTCTATATGTTGTAATAACATATTGTTATAACGATTCGTCACTTCTCATTCAGAAACCACAGGGTAATCTTGTTTCATCGCCTTAACAAACACAGGGATAGCACCATGAGCAAAATTTTTGAGGACAACAGCCAGACCATAGGCAACACCCCGCTTGTTCGTCTCAACCGTGTTACCAAGGGCCGCGTGCTGGCCAAGATCGAGAGCCGCAACCCGAGCTTCAGCGTCAAGTGCCGGATCGGTGCCAACCTCATCTGGGATGCCGAGAAACGCGGCGTGCTGACCAAGGGCAAGGAGATCATCGAGCCCACCAGCGGCAACACGGGCATTGCCCTGGCATTCGTGGCTGCGGCCCGCGGCTATCCCATCACCCTGACCATGCCGGCCACCATGAGCCTCGAGCGCCGCAAACTGCTCAAGGCCCTGGGTGCCAACCTGGTACTGACCGAAGGTCCCCTCGGCATGAAGGGCGCCATCGCCAAGGCCAACGAGATCCTCGAATCCGAGCCGGGCAAGTACGTGCTGCTGCAACAGTTTGAAAACCCGGCCAACCCGGAAATCCACGAGCAGACCACTGGCCCCGAGATCTGGGACGCCACCGATGGCGAGGTGGATGTGTTCGTGGCGGGCGTCGGCACCGGCGGCACCATCACCGGGGTCTCCCGCTACATCAAGAAGACCAAGGGCAAGGCCATCGTCTCCGTGGCGGTCGAGCCCAGCGAATCTCCCGTCATCAGCCAGAAACTGGCGGGTGAAGAGATAAAGCCCGGTCCCCACAAGATCCAGGGCATCGGCGCCGGCTTCATCCCGGGCAACCTGGATTTGAGCCTGCTGGACCGCGTCGAGCAGGTGAGCAGTGACGAAGCCATCGAGATGGCCCGCCGCCTGATGGAAGAGGAAGGGATCCTGGCCGGTATCAGCTCCGGCGCTGCCGTGGTCGCTGCCAACCGTCTGGCCGAGCAGCCGGAGTTCGAAGGGAAAACGATTGTCGTCATCCTGCCGAGCGCCGCCGAGCGTTACCTCTCCAGCGCCCTCTTCGCCGGTGTGTTCAGCGAGCAGGAATTGCAGCAGTAGTTGATCAGCCAACACCAAAACGACGGCGCTCCTCGGAGCGCCGTTTTCATTATGCGCTAAACTCTCTAGCCACCAGTGCCACTCGGCCCCTTATTTTTTGGGGTAAAATAACAAAATTGGATATGACAAAAAAAGCAGACATTCTGTGATAAATCTCATATCCTGTGCGGCGTCACGAGGTGTTTGCTGGCAAGGTATCACAAGGTAACAAAGTGTTATTTTTCGTTATAAAATAATTTCAGGCCAGTCCTGACGCGGTTTGCAGCCTGATAGCGAAAAAATACCTGGCCACGACGCCGAATACTGCACAGAAAATTGACCTGGATTAAACCATTGCAGGTCTGATTTCGTTACTTTACAACATATCCATACTGACACGGTGAGACAGGAAGCCTCATTGGCGACCATCTCTCCAAACAATATCAATAATATGGGGTGAAACCATGTACGAGAAGTCTGTTGTTATTACTGCTGAAAACGGCCTGCACACCCGTCCTGCAGCTCAGTTCGTGAAAGAAGCCAAAGAATTCCAAAGCGAGATCACTGTGGTCTCCGGTGGCAAATCCGCCAGCGCCAAGAGCCTGTTCAAGCTCCAGACCCTGGGTCTGACCAAAGGCACCAACGTGACCATCCAGGCTGACGGCCCGGACGCTCAGAAAGCCGTTGAGAAGCTGGTTGCCCTGATGGACGAGCTGGAGTAATCCAGCTTTATTCCTCCCCCACAGTCGTTTTAATAGGAAGGATTATGATATCTGGCATTCTTGCGTCCCCCGGTATCGCATTCGGCAAGGCGCTTCTTCTGAAAGAAGATGAAATCGTTATCAATCAGGGCAAGATTCCCGCCGAACAGATTGATGCCGAGATCAACCGCTTCCTCGAAGCCCGCACCAAGTCAGCCGCACAGCTGGAAGCCATCAAAGAGATGGCCGGTCGCACCTTCGGTGAAGAAAAAGAGGCCATCTTCGAAGGCCACATCATGCTGCTCGAAGATGAAGAGCTGGAAGGGGATATCAGATCCTTCATCAAAGAACACAAGGCCTCTGCCGACAGAGCCGTTCACGAGGTGATCGAACAGTACGCCAAGATGATGGCCGATCTGGATGACCCCTATCTGCGTGAGCGCGCCACCGACTTCCGTGACATCGGAACCCGTCTGGTCAAGAACGTACTGGGCATCGCCGTTGTCAACCTGAGCACCATCGACGAAGAGGTCATCCTGGTCGCCAAAGACCTGACCCCCTCTGAAACCGCTCAGATCAACCTGAAATACGTACTGGGCTTCGTCACCGACATCGGTGGCCGTACCTCCCACACCTCCATCATGGCCCGCTCCCTGGAGCTGCCGGCCGTCGTGGGCACCAACGACATCACCGAGCGCGTCAAGAACGGTGACATGCTGGTGCTGGATGCGATCAACAACCAGGTCATCATCAACCCGACCGCCGACCAGTTGAACGAAGCCAAGAAGTTCCAGGCCCAGTTCCAGGCCGAGAAGGACGAGCTGGCCAAGCTCAAAGACCTGCCTGCCATCACCCTGGATGGCCACCAGGTCGAAGTGTGCGCCAACATCGGGACCGTCAAGGACACCGAAGGTGCCATCCGCAACGGCGCCGAAGGCGTGGGTCTGTACCGTACCGAGTTCCTGTTCATGGACCGTGACGCGCTGCCGACCGAAGACGAGCAGTTCAAGGCTTACAAAGAAGTGGCCGAAGCCATGCCGGATCAACCGATCATCGTCCGTACCATGGACATCGGCGGCGACAAAGAACTGCCCTACATGAATTTCCCGAAAGAGATGAATCCCTTCCTGGGCTGGCGTGCCGTGCGTATCTTCTTCGATCGCACCGACATCATGCACGCCCAGCTGCGGGCCATCCTGCGTGCGTCTGCCTTCGGCAAACTGCGCATCATGTTCCCGATGATCATCTCCGTCGAAGAGTTCCGCAGCCTGAAGGCTACCGTGGAGACGCTGAAAGCCGAACTGCGTGCCGAAGGCAAAGCCTTTGATGAATCCATCGAAGTGGGTATCATGATCGAGACCCCGGCCGCGGCCGTGATGGCTCATCATCTGGCCAAGGAAGTGGATTTCTTCAGTATCGGTACCAACGACCTGACCCAGTACACCCTGGCTGTCGACCGTGGTAACGAGATGATTTCCGCCATGTACAACCCGCTGTCACCCTCCGTCCTGACCCTGATCAAGATGGTGATCGACGCTTCCCATGACAATGGCAAGTGGACCGGTATGTGCGGTGAACTGGCTGGTGACGAACGCGCCACCCTGCTGCTGCTGGGTATGGGTCTGGATGAGTTCTCCATGAGCGCCATCTCTGTACCGCGTATCAAGAAGCTTATCCGCAACACCAACTTCGAAGATGTGAAGGCCATGGCCGACCAGGCGCTGAGCTTTGCCACCGCCGCCGAAATCGAAGCGTGCGTAGATAACTTTATTAAGCAGAAGGCAGTCTGCTAAGATCGGCTGCAAACAGCGACAATCATCTCTAGGAGCTTTTACTATGGGTCTGTTCGACAAACTGAAGAAACTGGTTTCCGACGACAGTTCTGACACTGGCGGCATCGAAATCTTTGCTCCGCTGTCCGGCGAAATCGTCCCCATCGAAGATGTGCCTGACGTCGTCTTCGCCGAGAAGATCGTCGGCGACGGCATCGCCATCAAACCGGCTGGCAACAAGATGGTTGCTCCGTGCGACGGCACCATCGGCAAAATCTTCGAGACCAACCACGCGTTCTCTCTGGAGTCCGACTCTGGTATCGAGCTGTTCGTTCACTTCGGTATCGACACCGTCGAGCTGAAGGGTGAAGGTTTCACCCGTATCGCTCAGGAAGGTCAACAGGTCAAGCGCGGTGACACCATCATCGAGTTCGATCTGGCCGTTCTGGAAGCCAAAGCCAAGTCTACCCTGACACCTGTGGTCATCTCCAACATGGACGAGATCAAAGAGCTGGTGAAGATGACTGGCGCCGTGACCGTGGGCGAGACCCCGGTGATCCGCATCAAGAAATAATGCGCCCTGGCTTGACGCCAGCGACCGCCAAAAACCGAAGCCTGGTGCTTCGGTTTTTTTTTGCCCCTTCCATCTCCCGATACTCCATGGGCTCCCGCACAGGTCAGCATGACGGCAAACAGGCAGAAATGTTATCGAGATCAACACGGGCATAAGCAAGCCGAGTACCCTCAAGAGGGATACCTGCGGGTCCTTTGGCTCGATATGAGACGGGATGAAAAGAGATAAGCCGCTTAAGTGGCGAGGAGACAACGATGCTGAGAAATACCGAACAACGTTATGGCAGCCTGAGCATAGGGCTGCACTGGTTGACCCTGCTGCTGATGATCGCCGTCTATGCGCTGATGGAGTTCAGGGACATCTTCCCCAAAGGGTCGGCCGGCCGCGACCTGATGAAGGAGTTTCACTTCATGGTGGGTCTGCTGATCCTGGCGCTGGTGGTCGTGCGCCTGCTGGTGCGCGTGGGTAGCCCCTCACCGCGTATCGTGCCCGAGCTCTCTCCCCTGATGCTCACACTGGCCAAGCTCGCCCACCTGGCGCTTTATGGCTTCCTGATCCTCACCCCGCTGCTGGGCTGGCTGCTGCTGAGTGCGGGCGGCAAGCCCATCCCCTTCTTCGGCCTGGCGCTCCCCGCCCTCATCGCCCCCGACGACGGCCTGAAGGGCACCATCAAGGAGTTGCACGAGACGCTGGCCAACATTGGCTATGCCCTGATTGCCCTGCACGCGGCGGCAGCCATCTACCACCACCATGTGCTCAAGGACAACACCCTGACCAATATGCTGCCCGAGCGCAAATAACCAGCGACGGGTTGCACACCAACAAAAAGGCCCCTGTGACAGAGGCCTTTTTGTTCATGGAGGGTCATGGGCGACACGTCGTCAGCCGGGCAACACTACCCGGCTTTCGCCGCCGCCGAGGGCCTCCACCCGCACCTGCACGCCGATCCGCTCCACCAGGGTCTGCACGTGGGAGATGACCCCGATCTGACGGCCAGCCGCCTGCAGGGAATCGAGGCTTGAGAGCGCCAGATCCAGGCTGTCGGGATCCAGGGTACCGAAGCCCTCGTCGATAAAGAGCGATTCGACCTGGGTCTGACGCGATGACAGGCTGGAGAGGGCCAGCGCCAGCGCCAGCGACACCAGGAAACTCTCACCGCCGGAGAGGGAATCCACCGAGCGCACCTCGTCCCCCATGTCGAGATCCACCACCTGCAGCGCCAGATCGGTGCCGGGCACCCGCTCCAGTCGATAACGGGGGGAGAGCTCGGCGAGCTGGGCGTTGGCTTCCAGCAGCAGCCGCTCCAGGGTGAGGCTCTGGGCGAAGGTACGCAGCTTGGCGCCGCTGGCCGAGCCGATAAGGTCGGAGAGGCGCTGCCAGTGATCCGCCACCGCCTGCTGGGCGGCCAGCTCCTCCTGCAGGGTGCCCGCCTTGAGGGCCGCCGCCTCCGCCTGTGCCAGCGCGCTCTTGCACTGGAACAGCTGCTCGTCGAGGGCGCGGCAGTGCGCCTCCAGCGCCGTCAGCCGGCTGTCGAGCTCCTGCGGCGCCAACGCGGCCAGCTCCGGGTGATGCTCGCGGTAACGATCCCGCTTGCTCTCCTCCAGCGCCAGCGCCCGCTGCCGCTCGGTCAAGCGGGTACGCGCCTCGGCGCGGGCATCCTCCAGCGCCTGCAAGGCGGCGCGGCGCGTCTTGAGCTCATCCGGGCTCATGGCCAGCAGGCGGCGCAGGTCATATTCGGCGATACCAAGACTGCTGGCGTGGGCAGCCCAGCGCCCCAGCACCTCCCGCCGCCGACGGCTGCTCACCTGCTTCTCCTGCTCCAGATGGCTGAGACGGGTCTTGAGCTCGGTCTGGCGCTCGCGCAGGGCGCGGGCCGCCCCCTGCATCGTCTCCAGCTCGCTCGCCAGCTGCTGCAGCCGCTGCTGCCAGCGGCTCTCGACCAAGGCAATCTCCTCGCCCCCCAGACAGGTGGCACGGCTGGTAACCAGCCCCTGCCGTTGCTGTTCGTGCTCCTTGTAGTCGCGCTCGAGCTTGTGCAGCAGCTCGCGCTGGGTCTGCAGGCGTGCCTCCTGGGCGCTCAGGGCCGGGGTGAGGCTGGCAATCTCGCCGGTCAGCCGCTCCCACTCGCTCTGGCCGTGCAGCCAGGCCTCGCAGGCCCGCTGCCACTCATGCCACTGCTGGCTGCCCAGCCACTGACGCCAGGGCTGGCCTCCCATCTGCTCGTCGAGCCGGCTGCCCCCCTGCTCAAGGCGCTGGCGCAGGGTCGTTTCCTGCTCGCCCATCCCCTTCACCTCCCCTTCCAGGGCGATGCGCTGGCGGTCGGCCTCCTGCCACTGCTGCTCGAACTGCTGGTGCTGGCTGGCCAGCTGACTCAGCTGCTGGCGCACGGCCTGCAACTGCTGCTGCCCCTGCTGGGCCTCGCGCAGTTGCTGCTGGCTGCGGACCAGCCCCTGCTCCAGACTCTGGCCGCGACCGAGCAGGGTACTCATCAATTCGTTCCACTCGATCGGGCTCTGACGTAGCGGCAACGGATGGCCCAGCAGCTCGGCACCGCCGAGCTGCTGCCAGCGCTGGGTCAGCTGCTCGGCGCGCGTCTCCAGCTCAGGTAGATGTTGCTGACGCACCGCCAGCTGGCGGGCCAGCTCCTGGCGTTCACTCTCGCACTGAATGTATTGGTGATTGAGCCGCTCCCACTCGAGCTCGAGGCTGCGGACGCGCTCCGCCAGCTGGCCGAGAATACCGGCCACCTGCGGCTGGCTCTGGTGATAGGGGTGCTCCTCGGCGCCGCAGAGCGGGCAAGGTTCACCGTCGCGCAGGATGTGGCGATGCTGCTCGAAACTGGCGATGGCGCGGGACTGCTCCAGCGCGTGGCGCGCCTCGTCCCGCTGCAGGGCAAGCCGCTCACGGGCCGGCGCCAGCTCGTCGCCGAGGATGGCCAGCTTGCCGAGCGCCTGCTCCAGCTGGGCGATCTCCTGCTGCAGGCGACCATGCTGCTCGCCGTGATTGCGGCCATAGTCCGCCAGCTCCAGCAGCTGGCGCAGCTGGCCCAGTTGTTCGGTCTGCTGCTGCCACTGCTCCTGCGCCTTGGCCAGGCGCCCCTCCCACTGCTGCTCCTGCAGCTCGTGCTGTTGCTGCTGCAGCCGCTCCTGCTCGCGCAGCCAGTAGTCGCGCTCCTGCTGCCCCTGCTCCAGCTGGTGCTGCAACTGCCTGAGGGCGCGCAGCTTGTGTTCGCGCAGGGTAAGGAGCTGCTGCAGCCTGTCGGCATCCTCGGCCCAATCTTGCATGGCGGTGAGCAGGGGCTGCCATTGGCGGGCGACCGGCGCCAGCTCCTTGTGCTCCTCGAGCCAGGCACCCCACTGCTGGTGCTGGCGCTTGAGCTGCTCCACCTGCTGACTCTGCTGGCGCCAGCCCTGCTCCAGGGTGAGCTGCACCTCCCGCTCCTGCGCCCCCTCCTGCTGGATCTTCTGCAGTTGCTGCTGCTTTTCCCGAATCCGGGTATCGAGCTCCTGCGCCCGTTTGAGTTCGGGCTGCAGGGCGCCCCACTCGCGCTCGGCGGCGATCTTCTCCGCCAGCAGTTGCTGTTCGGTGAGGGCGCTCTGCTGGGTCTGCTCCTCCAGCTTGCCAAGTTCGGGACCAAGCTCGGCCAGCGCCTTCTCCTGCTGCTGCACCTCCAGGGTGAGGCGAGCCAGCTCGTCGTGATCGGCGCGGGCCACCTGGGCCTGCTCGGCGCGGGCGAACTCCTCCCGCTCGGGGGCGGCCGCAGCGTGGGCCACCTCGGCCGCGGCAAGGGCCGCCTCTCCCTCCTGACAGGCCTGCAACTGGGCGGCGATGCGGCCGTTGAGATCGCGCAAGTCCTGCATCAGCTGCTGTTGCTGCTGCTCGTGCTTGAGGCTGGTGGCAAGGCTTATCTGCTGACTCACCCACTGCTCGCGGGTCGCCTCGTCCATCAGCGCCACGTCACCGAGCCGCTGGCTGATGGCAGCCAGTTTCTGCTGCTCCTCCCGCGCCCGCTCATGGGTCTGGACCGAAATGGCGGAGTAGAGCTCGGTGCCGGTCATCCGTTCGAGCAGGGCCGAACGCTCATCGGCGCTCGATTTTAGGAAGGCGGCAAACTCCCCCTGCGGCAGGATGACGGCGCGGCGAAACTGCTCCCAGGAGAGCCCCACCAGCTCGTCGATGCGATCCTGCAGCTCCCGCTTGCTGCCACTGAACACCTGGCCCGACGCCACGTCGGTCAGGCTGCGCTCCTGGGCCTGAAAGCGCCCCTCGGCGCGGTTGCGGGCCCGGCGCACCGCCCAGCGGGCCAGCCAGATGCGGCCGTCACAGCCGCGAAACTGCACCTCGGCAAAACCGCTGGCGTGGCCGCGGCTGAGGATGCCGCGCACGTCGTTGGCCTTGAGCTTCTCCTCGTCATCCATGCGGCCCACTTCGGCGACATTCTTGCGATTGGCGATAAAGCGCGGCATCTCGTCGTAGAGCGCCAGACAGATGGCATCGAGCAGGGTGCTCTTGCCCGCGCCGGTATTGCCGGTGATGGCAAACAGGCCGGCAGCCCCCAGAGCGCCACCGGCAAAATCGATGGTGAATTGACCGGTCAGGCTGGCCAGATTCTCCCCTGACAGCGACAAGATTTTCATTGGCTGGACTCCTTCACCTGCTCCAGGATCTCTTCAAACGACGCCACCAGCTCGGCCTCCGGCTCCCCGTCGAACTGACGCTGATAGCAGAGGCGAAACACCTCGGTGGGGGAGAGCTCATCGAGCCGGCGCTGGCCGGCACCGTCCGCCAGCCCCTGGCCCGAGCCCTGATAACTGGTCGTGATGCGGGCCAGGCGCACCGGCTTGTCGCCGATGGCGGCCAGTACGCGCTCGCGGATGCGAGCCTCGGGTTTGGGCAGCAGCAGCCGCACCTCGAGGAAGGGCTGGGCCTGCTGCGGGCAAGCGGGCAGCGCCAGCGCCTCGATGGCCTGGAGCGCCTCGTCAAGGCCGCTCTGGGGCAGGCGGATCATCTCCACCACGCGGGGCACCGGGATCCGCTCTAGCCGGGCCAGCTTGCCCCCCTCAAACGTCACCTCCAGCACCTGATGGTTGTAGTTCGCCTCGGCCAGCGAGAGCGGCAGCGGCGAGCCGCTATAGTGCACCCCCTCGGCCGGGCTCTGGGCCAGGTGCAGGTGACCGAGCGCCGTGTAGTCGGCGGCGGCAAACAGTTCGGCAGGCAGGGCATGCTGGTTGCCGCCGAGCACTCGCCGCTCGGAGAGCTCGGAGAGCTGGCCCGCCGCCAGATAGGCGTGCCCCATGGCGATGAGGGCCTGATCCGGATGGCAGCGCGCCCGCCCCTCGCTCAGCACCGCCTCATAGACCTGGCGCACCCCTTCGATGAGTCTGTCCTGCCCCTCGCTGAGGCCTTCCGGGCGCAGATCACTGCTGCGCAGAAACGGCACGGCGGCGCACCAGGCGGCCACCTCGCCGTTTTTGCCTCGCAGCGGCACCAGCAGGCGCTCGGTCTCGAGGCGTCCCTCGTCGTCCCGGCTGATGCTGCCCACCAGATGCAGGTCGAAGGCGCGTAGCAGCTCGTGGGGGGCATCCAGCTTGGAGGGGGAGTCGTGGTTGCCGCCGATGAGCACCATCTCCAGTGCCGGGTGCTCGGCCCGCAGCCGTGCCAGGAAGCGGTAGAGCTGCTGCCAGGCACTGGCGGGAGGGTTGGCGGTGTCGAACAGATCGCCCGCCACCAGCAGGGCGTCAATGTCGCGGGTCTTGATGGTGTCGGCCAGCCAGTCGAGGAAGGCGTCGTGTTCGAAGCGGCGGTCGTGGCCGTGAAGCTGATGACCGAGGTGCCAGTCGGCGGTGTGCAGGATCTTCATGGAAAACGGCTCGATAAGGAGAAGAGAGCGGGGGCGAAGGCGCCCCGGGATGGAGACAAGATGAGGATGGTGCCCCCCGTTTTCAACCGGGGCAGCCCCAGACGTCAGATTCAGACGGCTTGGTAATGCATCTGGTACTGAAGATGACCGGTGAGGGGATCGGGCACCTCCCCCCCGATTTCAAAGCCGTGGCGGCGGTAGAAACGCACCGCCGGCTCGTTCTCCACGAAGACCCGGGTATGCAGCTCGGCACATCTGGATCTGGCTTCCTGCAACAGGGCGTGCCCCACCCCCCGCCCCTGCCGGTCGGGGCGCACGAAGAGTGCAGCCAGGTAATCATCCACCAGCGCCATGAAGCCGAGCAGGTCCCCTCGTTCCTCGAACACCCAGATGCGGGCGTGATCGAGGTAGCGGGTACGCAGCTCCTCTTGAGCCTGCCACCAGCAGGAGGCATCGACGAAATCGTGGGCCTGCAGGGAGGCCAGGAGCCAGATTTCGACGATCTCTTCCATGTCTTCCGGCCGACTCTGTCTCAACATGGTCGCCTCCTTGTCAGCAATGTGAACACTCGCAGTCTAGGGGAGTTGGGCCCGCTCCCGGGGGATCAAGATGGGGCCCTGTGAGGTCGATCGCCCTTTATTTAGCGAGAATGATTGGCTGATCACAAAGCGCCTCTCTAGTACAATGCCCGCCGGACAATCTAGAGACCGAGGACGCCATGTGGTTTAAAAACCTGCAGATTTACCGCTTTACCCGCCCCTTCGACCTGACCGTTGAGCAGCTGGAAACCCAGCTGGAAGCCTGCGCCTTCACCCCCTGCGGCAGCCAGGACATCTCCCGGTTCGGGTGGGTCAAGCCCCTTGGCAAATTCGGCTCCACCCTGACCCACGCCGCCTCTGGCCACATCCTGCTGTGCGCTCGCAAGGAAGAGAAGATGCTGCCCGGTACCGTGGTCAAGGAGATGCTGGCGGAGAAGGTAGAGGCCATTGAATTCGAGCAGGGCCGCGCCCTCAAGAAGAAAGAGAAGGAGGCGCTGAAAGAGGAGATCATGCACACCCTGCTGCCCCGCGCCTTCAGCCGCACCAGCCAGACCTTCGCCTGGATAAACCCTGCCGACAACCTGATGGTGGTGGATGCAGGCTCCGCCAAGAAGGCGGACGATCTGCTGGCGCTCTTGCGCAAATCCATCGGCTCCCTGCCGGTAGTGCCGGTGGCCCTCAAGAACCCGCCCGAGATCACCATGACCGAGTGGCTCAACGAGGGCAACCTGCCCGCCGCCTTCACCCTGGAGGACGAAGCCGAGCTGCGCAGCGCCATGGAGCACGGCGGCATCATCCGCTGCAAGCAGCAGGATCTGATGAGCGAGGAGATCAAGAATCACCTGGCCAACGACAAGCTGGTGACCAAGCTGGCCCTCAACTGGGGCGAAACCCTGAGCTTCGTGCTGGGGGACGATCTCTCCATCAAGCGCCTCAAGTTCAGCGAAGAGCTGCGCGAGCAGAACGACGACGTCACCAGTGAAGATCCCGCCGCCCGCCTGGACGCCGACTTCGCCCTGGTCACCGCCGAGCTCTCCCAGTTCATCCCGGCCCTGTTTGCTGCCCTGGGCGGTGAAGAGCAGTCCATCTAAGCAAATTGGCTCAGCCTGATTGCAAAAAACCGCCTTCACGGCGGTTTTTTCATCTCCATCGGCATCATCGCCACGGGCTGGCCCCCTCCGGGGTAGCGCCGCCGCCCTCCCGCCGCGCAATCCCCTGAGCCCATTGATTGCGGCAGCATGGCGCACTGCCCCGGCAGCATGACATCTCGCTAGAGTGCCCCCCTTTCCTGCAACAGTCGATGAAGTCGCTGCGCCAGGGTGCGGTAACCCTCGGCATTGAAATGCACCGCATCGGACTTCAGGGCCGGGTCTCGCAGCAACTCGCCGATGCTGTCGTTGTCCAGCACCAGCCCGTACTGATCTGCCAGCTCCTCGTAGAGGGGAGCGCCATCGGCAAACAGGGATTTTCGGGGCACCCCGACCAGCAGGATCTGGGCCCCGCTCCCCTGCACCGCCTCTATCATGGCGGCGAGATTGGCCTTGAGGGCCGCCTCCCCGCTGCCACGCAGGATGTCGTTGCCCCCCTCCAGCAGGATGACCAGAGCGGGTCTGTGCCGAGCCAGCAACCCGGGCAGGCGGGCCCTGCCGGCCTGGCTCAGCTCTCCGGACACCCCGCCATTGACCACGGGATGGCCGCTCAGGTTCGCCAGCACGCTGGGGTAGCTTTGGGACGGGCTCACCCCGCGCCCCTCGGTCAGACTGTCCCCGAAGGCGAGCAGGGTCTCCCCCTGGGCCAGCGGTCTGAAGGTCGGCTCCCCGCAGGCCGTCAGCAACAGGCAGAGCAGCCCCGCCATGCAAGGTTTCGCCAGCGTCCCCCGGTGTGTCATGAGCGCCTCCTTGATAGTTTTGTAACCATATGAGTATTAAGACAAACTTTTAATCAAGCTCCAAGTGTGACACATTTCGGCAGGTGAACAAGAAACCGACAAGGAGCCTGTCATGTCCCTCAAACCCCTCGGCCTGCTGGTCGCCCTCGGCCTGCTTGGCGGCTGCGCCTCCCAGGACGGCTTTCACTATGTCCCTCCTCCCCAGACCCTGATCGCCCCGGAGGCGGCCAGCGGCTGGATTGACAAGCCCGGCTGGCAAGGCCGTGACTTCATGGTGGCGGCGGCCAACCCGCTGGCGGTGGATGCGGGCTACCAGATCATCAAGGCGGGGGGCAGCGCCGTCGATGCAGCCATCGCCGTCCAGCTGGTATTGACCCTGGTGGAGCCTCAATCCTCGGGCATCGGCGGCGGCTCCCTCATGCTGGTGTGGGACGGCAAGCAGGTGGCGGCGGTGGATGGCCGGGAAACAGCCCCCGCCGCTGCCACCGATCAGCTCTTCATGAAGGAGGGCAAACCCATAGCCTTCTATGAGGGGGTGGTGGGCGGGCGCTCCGTCGGCGCCCCCGGCACGGTGCGTGCCCTGGCCCTGGCCCACGAGCGCTATGGCAAGCTGCCCTGGGCCACGCTGTTCGAACCCGCCATCACCCTCGCGGAGCAAGGGTTCGTGATAAGCCCCCGCCTCGCCACCCTGCTGGCAAAAGATCCCTATCTGGCCGGGGATCCGGACGCCCGTGCCTACTTCTATCAGGCGGACGGCACTCCCAAGACGGCAGGTACCCGGCTCACCAACCCGGCCCTGGCCAGGGTGCTGCGTACCCTGGCAAGCGACGGCCCCGACGCCTTCTATCGCGGCCCGCTGGCCGAGGCCATGGTGGCCAAGGTGCACGCCCACCCGACCAACCCCGGGGTGCTGAGCACCGCCGATCTCGCCAGCTACCGGGCCAAGTTGCGGGACGGGCTCTGCTTTGACTATCGCCAGAGCGAGATCTGCGGCTTCCCGACCCCCTCCTCCGGCACCATCGCCCTTGGCCAGATTTTCGGCATGCTGGAAAGCCGGGACATGGCCGCCCTCAAACCGGTACAGGGGGAGCAGGGTCAACTGGCCGCCTCCAGCGAGGCCATTCACCTCTACAGCGAGGCGGCACGCCTCGCCTTCGCCGATCGCAACCAGTACGTGGCCGACGGCGACGTCGTCGACGTGCCGGTGACAGGCCTGCTGGACAAGGGCTATCTGGCGCAGCGGGGGCACCTTATCGGCAACCGCTCCATGGGCGTCGCCCAGCCCGGCAACCCGCCCCGGGCGCTGGCCAGGGGCCGGGACGCCACCCCGGAGCTGCCCTCCACCAGCCACATCTCCATCGTGGACAAGAGCGGCATGGCGGTGGCCATGACCAGCTCCATCGAGGATGGCTTCGGCTCGCGGCTGATGGTCAACGGCTACCTGCTGAACAACCAGCTCACCGACTTCTCCTTCACCTCGGTGGACGCCGCCGGCCTGCCGGTGGCAAACCGGGTGGAGCCCGGCAAGCGCCCCCGCTCCTCCATGTCGCCCCTGCTGGTGTTTGACAAGGCAAGCGGCGAGCTCGAGATGAGCCTGGGCTCCCCGGGAGGCTCGGCCATCATCAACTACGTGGGCAAGGCGCTGCTCGGCACCCAGGATTGGGGGCTCGACCTGCAGCAGGCCATCAACCTGCCCAATTTCGGCAGTCGCAACGGCCCCACCGAGCTGGAGCTGGGGCGCACGCCCGACGCCGTGGTTCAGGGGCTCAAGGCCAGAGGGCACGAGGTCCTGCTTAACGAGCAGACCTCCGGGCTGCAGGGCATCCAGCGCCATGCCGGCGGCTGGCTGGGGGCCGCAGACCCCAGACGTGAGGGGGTCGCCAGGGGAGAGTGATGTCCCTTCAGCACCCTCGTTCACCATGGAGGAGGCCCGCCTCCTCCATGCCGTGTGCTCATAGGTGTTCTCCCTTGCCTCCCAATATCATCATCGATTGATTACTCCTGCCAATTTTTCTTTAACTGCACACTCTTTTCACCCAATCGCAATGCATTAAAGACGCTTTTCATTAAAACCAACGTAGAAACTGGAACAGTGTTGCTCATGGCATATAAATGCATTACTTTTCAATAGAAACGGCATCTGTTGCCCTCAAGATTTCCCCTTGACACGGCCAACTTCTGTCTCTTTCGCCCCCTGCTCATTGACAGCTGCCATCTTCGCCTTCGGGTGATCTGGTAGCCCCTGACTGCCATTAGCGAGGTGACGACATGGACCACTCACTCCCCCTTATCACCACCCTGGTAGGCGGCCTCGTGCTGGCCTACCTCTTCGGCATGCTGGCAAGCCGCCTGCGCATCTCCCCCATGGTGGGCTACCTCGCGGCCGGCGTGGTATGCGGCCCCTTTACGCCGGGCTATGTCGCCGATCTGCGGCTCGCCCCCGAGCTGGCCGAAATCGGCGTCATCCTGCTGATGTTTGGTGTCGGCCTGCACTTTTCCGTGAAAGACCTGCTGTCGGTGAAACACATCGCCATCCCGGGAGCCATCGTTCAGATAACCCTTGCGACCCTGCTCGGCCTTGGCCTCTCCCAACTGCTCGACTGGACCGTGACCGCCGGCCTGGTGTTTGGCCTGGCCCTCTCCACCGCCAGTACCGTGGTGCTGCTGCGCGCCCTGGAGAGCCGCGGCCAGCTCGACACCAACGAGGGACGCATCGCCATCGGCTGGCTCATCGTGGAGGATCTGGTGATGGTGCTGGCCCTGGTACTGCTCCCCATCCTCGCCAACCTGCAGCAGGGGGGCGAGGCACTGACCCCGGCCCAGGTGATGGCGGATATCGGCCTGACCCTGGCCAAGGTAGCTGCCTTCATCGCCCTGATGGTCATCGGCGGGCGACGCCTCATCCCCTGGCTGCTGGCCCGCACCGCCGCCACCGGCTCCCGCGAGCTGTTCACCCTGGCAGTCCTCTCCTGTTCCCTTGGCATCGCTTTTGGCGCCGTCAAGCTGTTTGGCGTCTCCTTTGCTCTCGGCGCCTTCTTCGCCGGCGTCGTGATGAACAGCTCCCATCTGAGCCACAAGGCGGCCAACGACACCCTGCCCCTGCAGGACGCCTTTGCCGTGCTCTTCTTCGTCTCCGTGGGCATGCTGTTCGACCCCGTCATCCTGCTGCGCGAGCCCCTGGCCGTGCTGGCCACCCTGTTCGTCATCGTGATCGGCAAATCGGTGGCCGCCTTCGCCATCGTGCGGCTCTTTGGCCACAGCCAGCGCACGGCGCTGACCATCTCCGCCAGCCTGGCCCAGGTGGGGGAGTTCTCCTTCATCCTGATGGGTCTCGGGGTCATGCTCGAACTGGTCCCCGGGGTCGCCCGGGATCTGGTGCTGGTCGGCGCCTGTTTCTCCATCGTGCTCAATCCGCTGGTCTTCAACCAGGTGGAGCGCTGGCTGAGGCGCCATCCCGAACCACGCACCGATGGGTCACCTCACCTCTGCCCCTTGCAGGGCCATGTGGTGGTAGTGGGCGCCGACGAGATAGGCCAGCACCTCATTCGGCAGTTGCATGAACAAGGCAGGGAGATGGTGGTGATCGACACCGACGAGCGACTGCTGGCCCCCTGGCGAGCCATGGGGATCACCTGTCTGGCGGGCCATCCCATCCAGCAGGATCTGCTGACGGCGGCGCTGCCCAACGCCAGCTGGCTGCTGATCACCCTGGATGACAGCCTGCTGGCCGGTGAGATAGCCATCAGGGCGCAGGAATACGGCGCCCTGATGCGCATCGCCGCCTGTGCCCACCAGCACGAGGAGGTGCATCATCTGCGCGTGCGCGGCGTGCATCAGGTGGTCAAGAGCGAGGAGGAGGCTGCGCGGCGACTCTGTCACCTGGCCATGGAGATGGCCTGAAGCTCATCGGAAGTAACGAGTCCCCACGACGGGGCCAGACAAGAAGCCCGGGCCTGCTGCCCGGGCTTTTTGCATGACGGGGCGATACTGCCGTCCCCTCACAGCAGATCGTGCTTGTCCAGCAGGCGATAAAGGGTGGCCCGGGAGATATCGAGCGTGCGGGCCACCTCCTCGAGCTGATCGGGGAAGCGGGCCAGCGTCCGTTGCAAGGCCTGACGCTCCGCCGCTTCGCGCACCGCCTTGAGCGAGCCGTCGAGCAGCAGGCTGTCCATGTTGGTCAGCTCCATGTCATCGGCTTCGATGAAGGGGCCGCTGCACATGACCACCGCCCGCTGAACCCGGTTGCGCAGCTCCCTCACATTCCCCGGCCAGCCATAGGACTGCATGGCCTGGCGCGCCTTGCGGGTGAAACTGAGCACCCGCCCGCCCCGCACTTCCGCCAGAATGTCATCGGCAAGGAGCTGGATGTCTTCCGCCCGCTCGCACAAGGCTGGGGTGCGCAGGCGCACCACGTTGAGCCGGTAGTAGAGATCCATGCGAAATCCGCCGCTGGCCACCGCCTGCTCCACATCGATATTGGTGGCCGCGATGATCCGCACATCCACACGACGCGTCAGGTGGCTGCCCACCGCCTCTATGCACTGCTCCTGCAAGAAGCGCAGCAGGGTTGCCTGATCCTCCAGTGGCAACTCCCCTATCTCGTCGAGAAACAGGGTGCCGCCATCGGCGGCCTCTATCTTGCCTATCTTGTGGTGCTGTGCCCCGGTGAAGGCCCCCTTGACGTGGCCGAACAGCTCGGACTGGATGAGCTGATGGGGCATGGCCCCGCAATTGACCGCCACGAAAGGGCTCTCCTCCCCGAACGTGCTGTAGTGCAGCTCCCGGGCCACCAGCTCCTTGCCCGTGCCGCTCGGTCCCGTCACCAGTACGGGCAGGCGGCAATGCTGCAACCGCACGATCTGGTCGCGCAACTGGCGGATGGGGGCGCTCTCCCCCTGGATGAAACGAAGCTGGGGTTGCAGTCGGGGGCGGTGTCGCCGGATGAGGCGCGCCATCCCCAGGGCATGTCCCAGGCTGTGGGAGAGCCTGTCTCTGTCCAGGGGAAAGGTGTGAAAATCATGAAAACAGGCTGCCAGCAAATTGCGAAGGGCTTCGCTGGCGAGACAGTCCCGCTGGATGAGGCCGATCCACAAGGCGCCGGAGTGCTGCGCAATCAGGTTGTAGAGGGCTTCGTGCTGCTGATGCTCGATTACCACCAGCACCAGGGGATAGTCCTTTTCCTGCAGTTTTTTCTCTGCCACCACCAGGGAGCTTGCCTGCTCCACCTGCCACTCGCCTTGTTCCAGCAGGCTTTCCAGTACGGCACATGAATTGATGAGCAACAATGCCGTTTCTGTCATAGGGACAACTCCTTGTTATCGCCACTGCACGAAGGAGTCTGACGACTTGTCCAGATAACTCCCTTTATCATCAAATGGCGCCATTTAATATGGCCAGACGATGATAACTATAAACCATCCCGCCTTTAGATTGATGGCACCACAATATTGAGACAGCCAAATTATCCGTGAGAAAAAATAAATCCATTGATAAATAAGCGCTTACTTCACGACATAATATGTCGCTCTCAATATTGAGACGTAAAAACAATTATATCAAATAAAAAACAACTAAAAATCATATGGTTGTAAATTGGCATGGTCGTTGCTCTCTCCAATAAGCCCTCCTGGCATATGGAGACAGAACATGAAAATATATATTGCATTGGCAGCATTTCCTTTTCTGGCATTTGCCACCCCCTCAATGGCACAAAACCGGGTCGATCTCGGTGCTCAGGCATTGAGCAATATTCGTGGTTCCATGGGCGTCAATATGGTTGCCGGCAATAACAACCAACAAGGCAATCTTGCCGCCATCGCCATTTCGGGTCCGGCCGTCATTCAATTTGGTCAGCTGAATCAATCCACCACCAATCTGAACGGCAGCCAGAGCGTCGCCATCCTGGGCTCGGCCCTGAGCCAGAACCGGGGACTGGTCGGCATCAATCAGGGGGCGGGTGAGGGCAACCAGCAACTGAACGCCTTCGCCCTGTCCCTCGATGACAGCGGCCTGGGTATCGTGACCGACATCAATCTCAGCTCCAGCGTCGCGAAGACCCCAGGGGGAAAGCCCCCCGCCAACACCACTACCAGCATCTATCTGGATGACACCGCCCTCACGGGCAGCAAGGGGGTCATTCAGGTGAACCAGGTCACGGGACAGGGAAACCAGTCAGTCAACATGGTTTCCCTGCCCCTGGCTGGCGCAGTAACGGCATCCCCATGATGCCGCAGGGATAGGAAGCCAGGCCCGGGGGTATCAGCCGATGGGCATATCTTCCGCTGAAAGTTCAATGGAGAGACTCATTATGCGTGGACTTATTTATAGCTCATTAGCCGCCGCGGTCATCATGGCCATGTCGGGCACTGCATCCGCCGATTACCGCGGTGACAGAGATGAGACAGGGGCAACCTTGACCAAGAAGGTCAAGGCAGAGGTCGATGTGGAATACGAAGGCAGGGTCAATGTCGGCGGCTACATCAACGTCAACAAACTCGGCATGGCCGTCGTGGACAACCAGCAGTCCAGTTCCATGATAGGCACCGCCAATACAAGAACGGAGAACACGAGCAAGATCGACGGCTCGTTCAAGGGTGCATCCGGTAACATCGGCGCCAACGTCGCAGCCGGTGACTCCAACGTACAGGGCAACAGCGCTTCCCTGGCCGCCTATGACGAGGTCGATGCCGAGTTCATCATGGGTCGTGGTCAACAACAACATGGCGCCCCTGGCGGATCGTCGGATGCCGAGGTCTTCTCCACCCAGAGCGCCAGCAACAACTGGACGACCAATCACGGCCATCAGAACAAGGCCGGTGTGGGCGATGGGGCCTTCAAGGATGCCGCAGGCAACATCGGGGTCAACGTGACCTCGGGCTCGGGTAACGTCCAGGCCAACAACATGGCAGCGTCCGTGTCCACCGGCAACATGGCCGTGGCCACTGTGACCAACAGCCAGAGCGTCTCCAAGAACATGACCGAAAACCAAAGCCTGAGTGCAACCAAGACGGTTGACAAGGCGGGTGTGTTCCTCGGTCTCAAGGCTTGGGGCGATTACGAGGGGGGCGGTACCGGTCATGATGTCAAGAAAGGACATGACCACGACAATGACAACGACAGGTACGGCAACAACAACCCGAAAGATGATGGCAAGTTCGAGTTCAAGGAAGAGGGTGACATCAAGCTCAGTGGGTACGCCGTCGGGTATATTCCCGTGGTCAACACCTACACCAGCCGCGAAACCTTCAACCGGGCAACCATCGATGGCGGCGCCTTCAACGGTGCCGTGGGCAACATCGGGGTGAACGTCTCCTCGGGGACCAACAACCTGCAAGCGAACAATCTCTCGCTGGCCGCAGGGTTTGCCAAGTAAGTCGATGCGAGGGGGCCCATTGCCCCCTTTTTCCCTGACACTGGAGGTCTGAATGCGCTGGCTGTTGCTGTTGCTGTGCTGTCCTGCCGTCTGGGCGGGCTCGGTGCCACTGGGAGAGCATCTTCCGGCGCTGGGGGATCTCAACAAACCGGTGCAGAGCATTCTGGAGCGCCGGTACGCCAACATCGAGCGCCAACATACGGATTTCAGCTGCGGGGCCGCCGCCGTCGCCACCATCTTGCGCTACGCCTACGGCCATGCAACCAATGAACGCTGGGTCATGGATGGCATGCTTGCCATGGCAGACCCGGAGCAGGTCAAGCACTACGGCTTCTCCATGCTCGACATGAAGCAGTACCTGCAAATGCTCGGCATGCGGGTCAGAGGGTATCGACTGGGCGATGAAAAACTGCGCCAGGTGAGGGTGCCCACCATCGTCCTGCTCAACATTCGCGGCTATCAGCACTTTGCCGTGCTGCGGGCCATCGATCGCCACGATCGCGTCTATCTGGCAGACCCGGCCCTCGGCAACCGGGTGATCACGTTCAAGGAGTTCAAGGAGAGCTGGAACGGCATCCTCCTCGCCGTCATCGGCGCGGGCTATCGTCCCGATGCCCCCCTTGCCAACCCCTCTCCCCCGCTCTCTGTCAGAGGCAAGGATGGGCTCTTCGCCCCGGTCAATGAAACATCCCTGCTGGAATTCGGTTTTCAGCACAAAGAGCTAATGTGAGGTCATCATGAATACCCGACCCGCCCTATGCCTCCTCTGCAGCCTGGGTGGCATCGCCTCTCCGCTGCTGGCAGCACCGGACCCGCTGGCCCATCTGTCAGACCACTTTGCGCCCGAACTGGCGGACGGGGAGCTGGCCCACCTGCGCGGCCGCTATGTCAGCAGCCATGGCATCAGCTACTTCGGCATCGAGTTCATCTCGTCACTGACCACGGCCCAGGCCCAGCAGACGGCGGCCATGAACCTGGCACTGAGCATTGTGCAAAACAAACCCAAGCTGGATGTGCGCGTCAAGGATGAGGTCAAGCCCGCGGCCACGCCCGCCAAGGAGGCCCAGGTGCAGGGGGCCGGGCTGGTGCAGGTCGTTCAACTGGAAGGGAGCGGCAACAGCTCGGTCAACCAGACCGGTATTGAACTGACCACCCCCACCATGACGGGGCACCTGGTTCAGGCGGGCAGCTACGAGCACCAGGGCGATCTTGGCACCGCCACTTATCGGGTCTCGGGGAATTATGCCGGCTTGCAACTACACTCTTCCGACGGCCGGGTCCTGCTGGAGCAGAGCCTGCGCGGTACCGACTTCAGCCGGGGGCTGCTGCAGTTCAACAAGGTCAGAGGGGACGGTTTGCAGACGCTCAATCAGACCCGCATCTGGTTTTCGCGCTGAGCACCGGTGAGCCCGGGGGCTGAACCATCAGAAAGGATGATAAACAACAAGGACGTATCCCGATGAAACAGTCTCGCATGCTGTTGATTGCCCTCGCCCCCTTCGCCTGCTGGGGGGCCACGGCCGAGGAGGAGGCCCTGCAACAACAGCTGGATCTCCTGCGCCAGCAACTGATCCAGCAAAATCAGGCCCTTCATCAGCTCCAGGCCCGCCTGGAGGCCGTCAAAGCCGCCGGTGCCACGACGGCAACCGCCGGGGTCGGAGCCGGGGCCGCCGTCGCCTCCACCCAGCAGGACGCCTTACGGCGCACGCCGGAAGTCGGCCGCAGCACCGAAGACCTGATGATCGAACAGCACAATGTGTTCGACCGCGCCCTGACCGTCGATGTGGGCCTCTCCTACCAGCACTACAACCGCAAGGATCTCGCCCTGCGCGGCTTCCTCGCCCTGGACGCCATCTTCCTTGGCGAAATCAACCTGGATCGGGTGCGCTCCGATCAGTGGACGGCGGATGTCATCACCCGCTACACCCTCAACGATCGCTGGCAACTGGAGCTGGCCCTCCCCTACATGTTCCGCAACACCAACTACCAGAGCACCGGCAAGGAGAACTCCAGCCGCGACTTCGAGGAGCAGAGCGTCAGCGATGGCGGTCTGGGGGATCTCAGCCTCGCCATCTACTACAGGGTCATGGCAGAGAGCGAGGATTGGCCGGATCTGGTGTGGAACTTCCGGGCCAAGGCGCCGACCGGCAAGGATCCTTACGGCATCGAGATCAACACCTCGGAATCGGGCAACCTGGTGACCCCCAAGGAGCTCGCCACCGGCAACGGGCTCTGGCAGCTCTCTACCGGCTTCTCCCTGGTCAAGACCATGGATCCCGCCATCCTGTTTGCCAGCCTCAACTATGGCCACAGCCTCAAGCAGGACTTTGACGATATCTCCTACCAGCCCGGCAACCAGCCCGGCAGCATCCAGCTGGGAGACTGGTATGAATATGGCCTGGGGGTCGCATTCGCCCTCAACGAACGCTTCAGCCTCTCCTTCAACATCAACCAGCGCGTCACCATGGAGTCCGAGCAGGGGTCCGAAGGCTTTGCCATGGAGAAGGTCACCGGCTCCGATGCCAACGCCGCCAGCTTTGGCATGGGGTCGACCTGGGCCATCACCGACAACCTCTCCATGGCGGTCAACTGGTCTGCCGGGCTCACCACGGATGCACCGGACTACACCATCGGGATCCGCTTCCCATACCGCTTCTAGCCCTGTCAGGGCCCGGGCAGGTTGACGACAAAAAAACGAGGGAGGCATAACGCCTCCCTCTTCTTGTTGCCGCCAGCCTGCCTGGCGGGCCACCTTGTCATCACACCCCCAGGCGATCGCGCAGGGTGTACCAGGCGGCGCCGGCGGCGGTGAAGGGAATGCGCAGCAGGCGGCCACCCGGGAAGGGGTAGTGCGGCAGCCTGGCGAACGCATCGAAGCGCTCCGCCTGACCGCTCAGCACCTCGGAGAGCAGCTTGCCCGCCAGATGGGTACAGGTGACGCCGTGGCCGCTGTAGCCCTGCATGTAGTAGATGTTGTGACCGATGCGGCCAAACTGCGGCAGGCGCGACAGGGTGAGCAGGAAGTTGCCGGTCCAGGTGTACTCCACCTTGACGTCGGCCAGCTGCGGGAAAGTCTTGAGCATCTTGGGGATGATCAGCCGCTCGATGTCCGCCGGATCCCGCGCCCCGTAGACCACGCCGCCGCCATAGATGAGCCGGTGATCGCCGGAGGTGCGGTAGTAGTCGAGCAGGTAGTTGCAATCCTCCAGACAGTAGTTCTGTGGCAAGAGTGAACGGGCCCGCTCCTCTCCCAGCACTTCGGTGGCAATCACCTGGGTGCCGCAAGGCATGCTCTTGCTGGCCAGTTCCGGCACCAGATTGCCGAGGTAGGCGTTGCCGGCCACCACGATAAAGCGTGCCTTCACCGCCCCTTTGGCGGTCTTGACCAACGCCGGCTGACCCGGAGTAATGCTGGTGACGGCGGACTGCTCGAAGATAAGCCCCCCCTGCATGCGGATGGCTTCCGCCTCCCCCAGCGCCAGATTGAGAGGGTGAATATGGCCGCCGCTCTTGTCGAGCAGGGCGCCGACGTAGCGATCGCTCGCGACCACCTCGCGCACCCCCTTGGCATCGAGCAGCTCCAGCTGGTCGTTGCCCCACTTCTCCCAGCGCGCCTTCTGCGCCTTGAGCTCGTGCAGCTGCTTCTCGGTCTCGGCGGCAAAGACCCCGCCCTCCTGCAGATCGCACTGGATGTTGTAGCGCTTGATCCGCTCGCGGATGATCTGGCCCCCCTCAAACAGCATGGAGCCGAGCAGCCTGGCCTGATCCGGCGGGCAGTTCGCTTCGATGGTGTCGATGTCGCGGCTGTAGGAGTTGACGATCTGGCCGCCGTTGCGGCCGCTGGCGCCAAAGCCGACCCTGGCCGCCTCCAGCACCACCACCTTGTACCCCTTCTCCACCAGATGCAGCGCACTGGAGAGGCCGGTGTAGCCTGCGCCTATGACGCAGACGTCGCACTCCAGCTGCTCGGTGAGCGTGGGATAGGGCGCGTGTTTGTTGGCACTGGCTGCGTAGTAACTCTTTACATGTTCGGTCATGATCCCTGTTTCCTTACCGGTTCGTTTCCAACACAACGGGTTGTTCACATTAAAAGCTGGCCGGGGTGTGGGCGCTGACGATGCGGCAGACCTGCCCCGAGGGATTGCTGAAACTGTGGGGCTCGCCGGTGTCGATGACATAGCTGTCCCCGGCGCACAGTTCATAGGTCTGGCCGGCCAGGGTCAGCAACACCGACCCTTCCAGCACGGTGCCCACCTCTTCCCCCTGATGCTTCACCACGCCGCCGGTGTCGGTGCCGGGGGCATAGGTCTCCAGCATGAAGCCGAGCTGGCGCCGATTGTTGCCGTTGTGCACCAGCTTCATGGAGACCCCCTGGCTGCCGAGCTCGATGAGCTGCTCCGCCTTGATCACCACGCTGGGCGTGCTCGCCACCTCCTCTTCGGCGAAGAAGCGCGACAACGGCAGCTCGTAGACGCTCAGCAGCTTTTGCAGGGAGGCCACCGAGGGGCTCACCTTGTTCTGCTCTATCATGCAGATGGCGCCGTGGGTCAGGCCGCTCAGCTCCGCCACCCGGCGCTGGGAGAGCCCGAGCTCCCTGCGGATCCGGGCAAGCCGCTCCCCCATGTTTCTCTCGTGCTCCGCCAGGGGGTTGTCCGTCATGGTCCGCCACCGGACCTCGCCACGGGATTGCTCCATCGCCCACCTCCTTCCATGGTCATTCGAATACCTGGGGCCGACTGGTCAATATAGTGAGTCAGGCACGTCAGCCCCGTTCACTATCCTGCACAACCCAGAGCGTTCATTATTTTGCACACCCTGCGCAATGAAAACCGCTACAATCACGCTCACAGCCCCATTTCTAGCATGTGACGCCCAGTTCACTCAAATATATTTAACACTTGAAAAACATTTCAGCTCATTTTATGGTCGTTACGTGCTTATTATTCTATACGGCGGTGCCCACATAAACGCGCCACCCAGACCCACTATCGAGGCCCCTTACATATGTCAGCATCACAACCTGCTCTCTCCCTGATCAAATCCCTGGCCTATGTCGACGGCCGCTGGTGCGAGTCCCTGGGCGGGCGCCGGTTCGAGGTCCTGAACCCGGCCACCGGCCAGGTCATCACCCAGGTGCCCGACATGGACGGGGAGGACACCCGCCTCGCCATCGCGGCGGCCCACGCGGCGCAACCCGCCTGGGCGGCCCTCACCGCCAAGGAGCGCAGCAGCAAACTCTACGCCTGGTTCGAGCGCATCATGGCCAACCAGGAGGAGCTCGCCCGTATCATGACCTGCGAGCAGGGCAAGCCGCTGGCGGAAGCCAAAGGAGAGGTGGCCTACGGCGCCAGCTTCATCCAGTGGTTCGCTGAAGAGGGCAAGCGTGCCTATGGCCGCACCATCCCCGGCTTCTCCGCCGATCGGCGCCTGGCCACCATCAAGCAGCCGGTGGGGGTCGTGGCCGCCATCACCCCCTGGAACTTCCCCATCGCCATGATCACCCGCAAGGCGGGTCCGGCGCTGGCCGCCGGTTGTACCATCGTCATCAAGCCCGCCGCCGAAACGCCCCTCTGCGCCCTGGCGCTGGCGGTACTGGCGGAGCAGGCGGGCATTCCCGCCGGGGTCATCAACATCGTCACCTCCCATCAGGCGAGCGCGGTGGGCAACGAGCTGTGCAGCAACCCCGTGGTGCGCAAGCTCTCCTTCACCGGCTCCACCCGCATCGGCAAACTGCTGATGCGCCAGTGCGCCGACACCATGAAGCGCCTCTCCCTGGAGCTTGGCGGCAACGCCCCCTTCATCGTCTTTGACGACGCCGACCTCGACGCCGCCGTGGCCGGGGCCCTGGCGTCCAAATACCGCAACGCCGGCCAGACCTGCGTCTGCGCCAACCGCATCCTGGTGCAGGCCAGCGTCTATGACGCCTTCGCCGAGAAGCTCGCCGCCGCGGTCAAAGCCTTCAAGGTCGGGGACGGCATGGGCGAGGGCGTCCAGATCGGGCCCCTCATCAACCCGGCCGCCGCCAGCAAGGTGGCCGAGCTGGTGCAGCAATCGGTCGCCGCCGGTGCCCGGGTGCTGGTGGGGGGCGACGCCCACCCCGCCGGTCCCCTCTTCTATCACCCCACCATCCTGACCGGGGTCACCCGGGGCAACCCCATTCTGGACGAGGAGATCTTCGGACCCGTCGCCCCCCTGGTGCGCTTCGAGACGGAAGCCGAGGCCATTGCGCTTGCCAACGACACCCCCTATGGCCTGGCCGCCTACTTCTATGGCCGCGACATCGTCCGGGTGTGGCGAGTGGCCGAGGGGCTCGAATACGGCATGGTGGGGATCAACGAGGGGATCATCTCCACCGAACTGGCCCCCTTTGGCGGGATCAAGGAGTCGGGACTGGGCCGGGAAGGGGCGGCCGAAGGGCTGGAGGAGTACCTAGAGACCAAATACCTCTGCTTTGGCGGCATTCGCTGAGGGAAATGAAAGGGCTATCGCATCGTTAAAACAGATGCGTTATGACGCAGCCTATCGCTTTTACAGATAGAAAGAGGGGGTCGCCGGTCACGACCGAGCGCCTTGTGGGCCCTGAGGGCACGCCCGGGGCCCCCTTTTGCGAACAGGCCGCCCTGCCCGAGGGCAGTTGGCGGCACACATATGGCCAGATGGCACAGGAACAGCGGGGGCCCATGCCCCTCAGGGAGGAAAGATGAGTCATTCAAGCAACAACCAGCAGTGGCAGGCCCGCCGCGAAGCGGCCGTGGTCCAGGGGGTCGGCACCCTGCTGCCGGTCTTCATCGACCGGGCGCACAACGCCGAGCTGTGGGACGTGGAGGGCAACCGCTACATCGACTTTGCCTCCGGCATCGCCGTGCTCAACACCGGCCACAACCACCCCAAGGTGGTGGCGGCGGTGCGCGAGCAGCTCGAGAAGTTCAGCCACACCTGCTTCCAGGTCACCCCCTACTCCGGCTATATCGAGCTGGCGGAGAAGTTGAATGCCCTGGTGCCCGGCCCCACCCCCAAGCGCACCCTCTTCCTCTCCACCGGCGCCGAGGCGGTGGAGAACGCCATCAAGATCGCCCGCGCCCACACCGGTCGCAGCGGTACCATCGCCTTCAAGGGGGGCTTCCACGGCCGCACCATGATGGGCATGGCCCTCACCGGCAAGGTGGTGCCCTACAAGACCGGCTTCGGCCCCTTCCCGGGGGAGGTCTATCACCTCCCCTTCCCCGCCGACTACCTGGGAGTGAGTGAAGACGATGCCCTGGCCGCGCTGGATCTCTGCTTCAGCGCCGACATCGAACCCACCCGGGTGGCCGCCATCATCATCGAGCCGGTGCAGGGGGAAGGGGGCTTCTACCCCGCCTCCGCCAGCTTCATGCAGCGCCTGCGCCAGGTGTGCGACCAGCACGGCATCCTGCTCATCTGCGACGAGATCCAGACCGGTTTCTGTCGCACCGGCAAGACCTTCGCCACCGAATACAGCGGTGTCGAACCCGACATCATGACCCTCGCCAAGAGCCTGGCCGGCGGCTTCCCGCTCTCTGCCGTGGTGGGCAAGAGCGAGGTGATGAACGCCGCCAAGCCAGGTGGCCTGGGGGGCACCTACGCCGGCTCCCCCATCGCCTGCGCCGCCGCCCTGGCGGTGCTGGAGGTGATCGAGGAGGAGCGCCTGAACCAGAAGGCCCTGGCCCAGGGGGAGCAGATCAAGGCGCGCCTGCACCAGCTGGCGACACGGTTTGACTGCATCGGCAACATCCGCGGCCCCGGCGCCATGGTGGCCATGGAGCTGGTGAAGGAGGGGGATGCCGCCAGACCGGACCCGGATCTCACCAAGCGGCTGGTGGCCGAGGCGGGCAAGCGGGGGCTGGTGCTGCTGGCCTGCGGCGTGCGTGGCAACGTGATCCGTTTCCTCGCCCCCCTGACCGCCCCGGCGGCCATCGTCGACGAGGGGCTCGACCTGCTGGAGCAGGCCCTGTCCGCCTCCCTGGCCTGATCCGGAAGACCGCGTTCGCCCACGTGCAAAAAAATGCGTTTTTGCTCCCTTGATATGCTTGTCAAGGGGGCATCACGAATGCACAATGCGCCGCCGTATTCAAGGACCGTCCGCTCATCGGAGCCCGGTTCTTTTTTTGCGCCAAACAAATCCATAACGAGGCCGGAACAGACCGGAAATGATAACGAGGTGGCACGCCATCTCACGACACCCGCTTCTTAGTGAGGAACTCCATGGGGCATATCATCGCTTTCCTGCCGGCCCGCGCCGGTCTGCGCCATCCGTCCGCATCCCGGACTGGCGCCCCCACCGTACAGGATGACCTCACCGTCAGCCTGATCCCGTCAGCCTGCCTGCGGGGGATCGCCTGATGCACCCGCACCCCGCCGGTCTGAAAAAAAGCCTGAAACTCTGGCACGTGGTCATCATGGGGCTGGCCTATCTCACCCCCATGGCGGTGTTCGACACCTTCGGCATCGTCACCGAGATCACCGAAGGCCATGTGCCGACCGCCTACCTGCTCGCCCTCATCGGCATGCTGTTCACCGCCATGAGCTACGGCCACCTGGTGCGCAAGTTCCCCTCGGCAGGCTCCGCCTACACCTATGCCCAGAAGGTGTTCCACCCCTATGTGGGTTTCATGGTGGGCTGGGTCTCCCTGCTCGACTACATGTTCATGCCCATGATCAACATGCTGCTGGCCAAGATCTACATGGAGGCCCTCTTCCCCGGCGTGGCCCCCTGGACCTACATCCTGGCCCTGGCCGCCGTCATGACCTTCCTGAACCTGCGGGGCATCAAGCTGGTGGCGAACTTCAACAGCCTGATCGTCATCATGCAGTTCAGCATCATCGCCGTCTTCATCGGCCTCATCGCCTGGGGCGTGAGCCACGGCGAGGGGCTGGGCACGGTGGCGAGCAGCCGCCCCTTCTTCTCCGAGCAGATGCACATCAATCCCCTGCTGACCGGCGCCTCCATCCTCTGCCTGTCGTTCCTCGGGTTTGACGCCATCACCACCCTGTCGGAGGAGACCCCGAACGCGGATCGGGTGATCCCCCGCGCCATCGTGCTCACCGCCCTCATCGGCGGCGTGCTCTTCATCTCCGTCTCCTACTTCCTGCAGCTCTTCTTCCCGGACATTTCCCGCTTCCAGCAGCCGGATGCGGTGCTGCCGGAGATCGCCCTCTATGTGGGCGGCAAGCTGTTCCAGGCGGTGGTGCTGGTCTGCACCACGGTGGCGGTGCTCGCCTCGGGGCTCGCCTCCCACGCCGGGGTGTCGCGCCTGCTCTACGTGATGGGCCGGGATCGCGCCCTGCCGAGCCGCGTCTTCGGCTACATCCACCCCACCTGGCAGACCCCGGCTCTCAACGTGCTGCTGGTGGGCATGCTGGCCCTCTCGGCGGTGGCCTTCGATCTGGAGATGGCGCTGGCGCTCATCAACTTCGGCGCCCTGGTGGCCTTCACCTTCGTCAACCTGGCGGTGATTGCCCACTTCTATCTCAGGCTGGGTCACAACAAGACCCTGAAGGATCACCTGCTGTTCCTCGCCCTGCCCCTGTGCGGCGCCGCCTGCATCGGGGTGCTCTGGCTCAACCTGGAGCCCGCCTCCTTCGAGCTGGGGCTGATCTGGGCCGCCCTCGGTGCCATCTACCTGCTGCTGCGCCTCACCGTGTTCCGGGTCCGCCTCGGCCGCCCCGAGCAGGACGCCTCCTGAGCGAAACCGGCGCCCCCAGGGCGCCGGTTTCACATGGCGGCAAAGCAGGGTCCCGCCTGATGACAAGGTTGTCATCGACTTTTCGGCAGCGGTGGCGAAGTGATCGCTCACGGGGGGAACAAATTCCCCGCTGGCGGCCTTTTTCGCTTGTCTCCTCCCCCCCCCTGAGGGCACAATACGGCGCCCCTTGAGAGCCGATGTTTCAACAACATCGGTTCTTTGCTTTTCTGGGGCACACCACCATTCACCAAGAGGCCGGCCATGTGCCGGAATTGATACCCAGATTGCCAAGCAATCTCCCGACGTTGTGAGGAAAAACATGGGGCATTTCACTGCTTTCCTGCCGGTCCCCGCCGGCGTGCGCCACGCATCTGTGCCACAGATGGGCGCCCCCTGTGTCCAGCGACGCGTTCCCGCGTCCCTGATCCCGTCCCATCTCGCCCACGGGGCCTGTGCAGAGGAGAAAGCGTGATGGCCGGTGCCAAGCTGCTCAAGACCCTCACCCTGTTCCAGGTCGTGGTGATGGGTCTGGCTTACCTCACGCCCATGGCGGTATTCGATACCTTTGCCATCGTCGGTGACATCACGGATGGTCGCGTGGCCACCGCCTACCTGCTGGCGCTCGGCGGCATCCTGCTGACCGCGTTCAGCTACGGCCACCTGGTGCGCCGCTTCCCGTCCGCAGGCTCCGCCTACACCTATGCCCAGAAGGTGTTTCACCCCTATGTGGGCTTCATGGTGGGCTGGTCTTCCCTGCTGGACTACATGTTCATGCCGATGATCAACATCCTGCTGGCCAAGATCTACCTGACCGCCATGTTCCCCACCGTGGAGCCCTGGATCTTCATCTTCGGTCTGGTGACCGTGATGACCTTCCTGAACCTGCGCGGCATCAAGCTGGTGGCGAACCTCAACGGCTTCATCGTCTTCATCCAGATCGCCATCATCGTCACCTTCCTCGGCCTCATCGCCTGGGGACTGAGTCACGGTGAAGGGGCCGGCACCCTGATGAGCAGCCGTCCGTTCCATGTGGAGTCTGCCAGCATGCTGCCGCTGTTCACCGGCGCCACCATCCTCTGCTTCTCGTTCCTGGGCTTTGACGGCCTGAGCTCTCTCTCCGAAGAGACCCCGAATGCCGGCAAGGTGATCCCCCGTGCCATCGTGCTGACGGCCCTCATCGGCGGCATCATCTTCGTCACCGTCTCCTACAGCCTGCAGCTCTTCTTCCCGGATCTGGCCCGCTTCAAGGAGCCGGACGCCGTGCTGCCGGAGATCGCCCTCTACGTGGGTGGCACCCTGTTCCAGAGCGTGGTGCTGGTGTGCACCACCGCGGCCGTGCTGGCCTCCGGCATGGCGGCCCACGCCGGCGTGTCGCGCATCCTCTACGTGATGGGGCGCGATCGCATGATCCCGGAGCGGGTGTTCGGCTATATCCACCCCACCTGGCGCACCCCGGCCATCAACGTGCTGCTGGTGGGGGCCCTGGCCCTCTCCGCGGTCTCCTTCGATCTGGACATGGCCCTGGCCCTGGTGAACTTCGGCGCCCTGGTGGCCTTCACCTTCGTCAACCTCTCGGTGATCGGCCAGTTCTGGGTGCGCGAGAAGCGCAACAAGAGCCTCAAGGAGCACCTGCTGTTCCTGGTGCTGCCGCTGCTGGGGGCCGCCACCATCGGCGCCCTCTGGATCAACCTGGAGCAGAGCTCCCTGGAGCTTGGCCTCATCTGGGCGGGGATCGGGGTCACCTACCTCTTCCTGCGCCTCGCCGTGTTCCGCATCCCCTTCCGTCAGTACGAGGAAGCGGCCGACGGCCAGTAAGTCGGCACACACGCCCAAACAGAAGGGGAGCCCATGGCTCCCCTTCTTGCATTCAGACGTCCGGTGCGCGGACCCTCACCCCTGATTGAGCACGGCCGTGGCGGCCGCCTTGACCGGATCCCTGGTCACGGCGTTGACATCCTTGCGGGTCTGGTTGACCTTGTCCTGCGCCTGCTTCACACCGGCACTCTGCTTGTTCAGGGCCGCATTGGTGTGCTGCCTGGTCTCTTTCAGTCCCGCCGTCTTCTTGTCCAGCACGTCCGTGGTGTGTTTCTTCACCTCGGCATTGGCCTTCTCCTTCTGCTTGCGCACCAGCTTGTCGGCATCGCAGTTGCCCTTGACCCCCAGGGTGGCGTTCATCGCCTCGTTCCTGACCGCCTTGTCGAGGTTGCACTCGGACTTGAACACGCTGGCCTGCGCACCGGCAGACAGCAGACCCAGGGAGAGGCACAAAACCCATGCACGCATCATCACTTCCTCAGTTTCAAGACAGGAAAGTCCGGCAGCATATAACCCTGGGATCCCAGTGCAAGGGCGGGGGCCGGTGATGAGCCGGATGGCGTCATATCGGCGTTTGCTCCGACACCTTTTGTCTGCGACGCCCCCTGCCGCCCTGTCACCAAAGCATCATAAAAGTGTCACGTTGTCATATTTCTGTCATGGAGCCTTGTTGTAATGCGCCCGTCCATTTTCAACGCAGAACGACCCCAAGAGGCCATATGCACAGCACCGCATCTTCCGCACCCCAGCAGATCCGTCGTCCCGGCCCCCTGTTCAACTGGCTCGCGGTGATCACGCTGATCTACCTGATCCTGGTCGCCGTTGGCGCCGTCTCCCACGGCTTCAAGGGCTTCTCCGGCGGCGCCGAGGGCGCGGCCCAGATCTTCGCCTTTGCCAACAACCCCTTCGTCGCGCTGCTGCTCGGCATCCTGGCCACCGCCCTGGTGCAATCCTCCAGCACCGTCACCTCGGTGATCGTCGGCCTGGTGGCAGGGGGCCTGCCCATGGCCATGGCCATCCCCATGGTGATGGGGGCCAACCTCGGCACCACCATCACCAACACCATCGTCTCCCTGGGGCACATCCGGGACAGAGGCGAGTTTCGCCGCGCCTTCGCCGCCGCCACCGTGCACGACTTCTTCAACCTGCTGGCGGTCTTCATCTTCCTGCCCCTGGAGCTGATGTTCGGTCTGCTGCAAAAGAGTGCGGAAGGGATTGCCAGCCTGCTGCTGGGCTCCGCCGACATGTCGATGAAGGGGATGGATTTCATGAAGCCCCTCATCTCCCCGTCCCTGGATCTCATCGACGGTGCCGTCGCCTTCCTGCCGGGCAAGGGGGGCGCCATCGCCACCATTCTCATCGGGATTCTGCTCATCCTGTTCTGCGTCACCGCCCTTGGCAAGGTGCTGCAACAGGTCATGGTGGGTCGTGCCAAGGAACTGCTGCACAAGGCCCTGGGCCGTGGCCCGCTCACCGGCATCGCCTCCGGCACCCTGGTCACCGTGATGGTGCAGTCCTCCTCCACCACCACCAGCCTGATGATCCCCCTGGCGGGAGGCGGCGTGTTCAGCACCCGCCAGCTCTATCCCTTCACCCTGGGGGCCAACATCGGCACCACCATCACCGCCCTGCTGGCCGCCACCGCCATCAGCGGTGTCGGTGCCCAGCTCGCCCTGACCATCGCCCTGGTCCACGTGCTGTTCAACCTCTTCGCCGTGGTGCTCATCTACGGGGTACCCTTCCTGCGGGAGCTGCCCATCAAGGCCGCCGAAGCCCTGGCCCGGGTCGGCAGCGAGAACAAGCTGCTGGCGCTGGGTTACGTGGCCGGGCTCTTCTTCGCCCTGCCCGCCCTGATGATGGTGGCCGTCAAGTAACCCCGCGGCGGGGGCACTCAGCTGCCCCCGCCCCCTTGCCCGCCAGGTCACATCCCGGGGCGCCTCCCCTCGCCCTCTCCCCCTGGCTGGGATAAGATGCCACCTCACTCGCACTCTGATTTCAAGGAACAGGAAAACCCGATGAAATTCATTCTGATAGCCCTTCTTATCGCCGGCGCCGCCTACTACTTCTACTCCAGCAGCAACAACCGGAAGCTGGCGGAAGAGAACGTGCGCAAGGGGGCCGAGTTCCTCGCCAGCAACCAGGAAAAACCCCTGGTGACCACCACCGCCTCCGGCCTGCAGTACGAAGTGCTGACCCCGGGCACCGGTACCGTTCACCCCACCGCCACCAGCAAGGTGAAGGTGCACTACGAGGGCAAGCTGCTGGACGGCACCGTGTTCGACAGCTCCGTCGCCCGTGGCGAACCCATCGAGTTCGGCCTCAACCAGGTGATCAAGGGTTGGACCGAAGGGGTGCAACTGATGGTGGAAGGGGAGAAGACCCGCTTCTACATCCCCGCCAACCTGGCCTATGGCGATCGCGCCGCCGGCAAGATCCCGCCGGGCTCAGTCCTCATCTTCGACGTGGAGCTGCTGGGCATTCAATAAACCCGCCCTGGGCACGCGTTGATCTTGGAGGCGGCGCTGCGGGGCATCCCGTCAGAGGCCACGTCCGACGGACCCTGATCACAACGCCGGCGCACTGCGCCGGCGTTGTCGTTTCTGCCCCGGTCTCCCTCGCCCTGACGCCAGACTATCAACCAAAAGTGAAGAGTGCTTATCCTTAAAGCCTGATTGTTAACCCATCAATAGGGGCAGATAATGACCACATCGTCAGCGGCATGTCGCCCTGGCCTCGGGTTGTCGGTGCGCCGCGCGCATCGGCACAACGCATATGGAGTCTGTCATGTCTATCGCCCCTGTCTGGTTCATCTCCCACGGCGCCCCGGATCTGGTCCTGCGCGATCAGCCCGCGACCCGGTTCCTGAAGCAACTGCGCCTCGAGGGTGCCAGAGGGCTGGTGGTGATCTCGGCCCACTGGTTCAGCCGAAGCGAGCTGCAGATCAACGTCGAGCCCAGCCCGGCCCTGATGTACGACTTCTACGGCTTCCCCGAGCCCCTCTACCAGATCCGCTGGCCCGCGACGAGCCCGCAATGGTTGCAGGAAGCGGTGAGCGATCAGCTGCTGCTGGCCGGCCTGCCCGCCACCCCGGTGCGCCGCGAGCTGGATCACGGGGTCTGGTCCCCCCTCTCCCTGATGGATCCGGACAGTGAACTCCCCCTGGTGCAGATCGCCATCCCGGCCAGCTTCACCCCGGCCCAGCTGTGGCAACTGGGGGAGGCATTGCAGGGGCTGCGCGAGCAAGGGATCGGCATCCTCGCCTCCGGCGCCATCACCCACAACCTGCGTGCCCTCGGGCCGGACGGCTCGCCGGTTCCCCAGTGGGCCAGTCAGTTTGCTCGCTGGCTGGAGCAGACCATGGCAGAGGGAGACAGGGGGGCGCTGGAAGATTACCGGGCCCGGGCGCCGGGCGCGGTGGAATCCCATCCCCACGACGATCACCTGCGCCCCCTGTTTGTGGCGCTCGGCGCGGCGGGGGCCGACAGACCCCGAAAGCTGCACGACAGCTGGGATTACGGCAGCCTCTACATGGGGGCCTACCAGTTCGGTTGAGGGCGGGGCGGCCAGGCCGCCCTGCTTGCCGTGCTGCCGCCGACGCGCGTGGCGAAATAGCGGACTCGTTATAGCCATTTTCCGGTAGAATGGCCGCCATTGGATGAGGCTTGGCAGGGATGGCTGTCGCGTCGGGTGGCTAGATGAACCTATATCGAACACTGATCCTGCTCTGTCTGCTCTGCCTTCAACCTGTGCAGGCCCTGACCCTGCACAGCCGCTACGATCCTGCCCCGCTGCCTCCCCGCTGGTCGGAGGCGGAGCTCGGATGGCTGCGCCAGCAGTCCCAACTGCGGGTCGGCATCCTGCAAGAGGACTACCGCCCCTTCACCATGATCGCTCGCCAGCGCGTCGAGGGGCTCAGTGCCGACTACATCGACCTGCTGGCCCGGATGCTGGACAAACCCGTTGCCCTGAGCGCCTTCCCCGACAAGGCGCACCTGCTCCGTGCCCTGGCACGGGGGGAGATACACCTCGCCAGCCTCGGCAATCTCACCCTGGCGGACAGTGACACCCGGGCGATCCGCCTGAGCAACCCCTATTTCAGCAGCCCCCTCGTCTTCTCCGTGCCCAGACGTTATCGGGGGGCACTGCTCACACCGGGACAGCGGGTGGCCGCCGTCCGGGATCAGATAGACAGGGCGCGCTTTGGCCGCTACTACCCCACCCTCACCCTGGTGACCTATCCCTCCAACATGGAGGCGTTCGATGCGGTCTTCTTCGGCCGCGACGACATCCTGCTGGGGGATGCCCACGCCACCCACTACCTCAACAGCGAGCGCTTCGACAACCTTCGCCAGCGGGGCGAGGCCCCGCCCGAACTGGCGCCTGCCGAGTTCCGCTTTGCCGTCCCGGCCACCGAGCCCGCCCTGCTCAGCCTGGTCAACCGGGGGCTGGCGGCCATCGACGACCGGGCGCGCAACACCCTCTTCACCCAGTGGAACGGGCCCATCCGCGACATGAACGAGCGAAGCGCCGATCTCTATGATGCCGCCGAGCGGGCCTGGATGCGGCAAGCGCCCCCCATCAGGGTGTGGCTGATGGACAACCTCTACCCCTATGGCGCCCTGGATCATGACGGCCAGCTGGTCGGCATGACGGTGGACATGCTGGACAAGATCCGCACACGCACCGGCCTCACCGTCGAGTTCGTGCGGGCAGACTCCGAGCGTCAGCTGGCAAAAGCCATGCAGTCAGGCGCCATCGACCTCATCGGCGCCATCTCCCAGCAGGTGGCTGAACACTACGGGCTGCGCACCTCGGTGCCCTACGCCACCGACAACATCTATGTGATCCTCACCCGCCAGGAGGAACAAGGGATCGACACCATCCGGAGTCTGGCGGGCAAGACGGTGGCGATGACGCACCATGTGCCCCTCGCACAGAGACTGGAGGGCAGCCGCATCACCCAGGTGGAGAGCGCAGCAGAGGCAATGGAAGTGCTCGCCCAGGGACGGGTGGATGCCGCCATCGTGCCCCTCTATTTTGCCCGCCATGCGCTGGACAATGACCCCCAGAGCCCGCTGCGCATCGCCGGCCCCGCCGATGACGAGCCGATCCGGATGGGGTTTGCCAGCCTGCCCGGACAGGGGATGCTGATGGGGATCCTCGACAAGACCATCCTCGCCATCCCCCCCAACGAGCTCGCCATGATGAGTTACGAGTGGCGCAACCGCAAACTGCCGGTGCCCGGCTTCATGGATCGCCACGCCCACATCGTCTACCTGGTGTTCGTGGGGCTCCTCACCCTGGCGCTGGTGCTGCTCTATCGCAACCGCATGTTCAAGCGGATGGCCAGCGCCGAGCAGGCTTCCCGCCAGCAACTGGAGGCCCATGTCAGGTTCATCCGGGCACTGGGGGAGAGCCTGCCCCACCCCATCGTCGTGCGGGACAAGAGCGGCAAGGTGCTGCTGTGCAACAGCAAATACCTGACCCAGCTCGGCGCCGAGCCAAAGGCCATCCTGGGTCAGCCCTTCGCCCAGGGGCTGTCAGGGGTGATCGATGCAGGCAGCATCGCCGTGCTGGAGCAGGACTTTGCCAGGGTATTGCAGGAGGGGCAGCCCATCTTTGCGGATCGCCTCTTCCATCACAGGGGAACCCAGAGCGACATCTATCACTGGATGGTGCCCTATTTCGACGGGGAGGGGGCCATCAGCGGGGTGATCGACGGCTGGATAGACATCACGGACCGCAAGCGGCTGGAAGAGGCGCTGCGCGAGGCCAAACAGCAGGCCGACAGCGCCAGCCGCGCCAAGAGCGACTTCCTCGCCACCATGAGCCACGAGATCCGCACCCCCATGAACGCCATCCTCGGCATGCTGGAGCTGGCCACCGAGGATCCCGCTCTCAGCCGTCACAGCGGCGAGCTGCTGCGCATCGCCGCCGACTCCGCCAACGGCCTGCTGGATCTGCTGGGGGACAGCCTGGATATCGCCTCCATAGAGGCGGGCCAGATGACCCTGACTCCCACCCCCTGCGATCTCGCTCCCCTGCTCTCGTCCGTCACCCGGGTCTTTGCGGGCATGGCCGAGCAGAAGGGGCTGCTCTATGAGGTCAGGCTGCCCGACACCCCCATGCCAAGGGTGCTGATCGATCCCCTTCGCCTGCGCCAGATCCTCTTCAATCTCATCGGCAACGCCATCAAGTTCACCGAGCAGGGCCGGGTCGCCATTACCGCCACCCTGACCGGGGGCGAGCAGCCTCCTGTGCTGCACCTCACCATCACCGACACCGGAGCCGGCATTCCCGCGGACAAGCTGCCCCGGCTCTTCACCCCCTTCTATCGCGCCCACGGCCAGGGCCAGTTCCCCGGCAGCGGGCTGGGCCTCAACATCGCCCGCATCCTGTGCCAGATGATGGGGGGGGAGATAGCCGTTCACAGCCAGGTCGGCGAAGGCACCCGGCTCGAGATAAGGCTGCCCCTCACGCTCGCCCAGCAACCCCCCGCCCCGATCACGGCAATGCCGGCGCCCCAGCCCCACCAGGCTCAACCCCTCCCCCATCGGCTGCATATCCTGGTGGTCGATGACAATCACGCCAACCAGATCCTGCTGCGCCAGCAGCTCAAGCACCTGGGACACGACGTCAGTGTGCGCAGCAATGGCCTGGAGGCCCTGCGCGCCCTCGCCAGCCACCCCTTCGATCTGGTCATCACCGACTGCCAGATGCCGGTGATGGACGGCTTCGAGCTGACCCGCAGCCTGCGTGCCCTTGGCCATGACCTGCCCGTCTGGGGCTTCACCGCCCATGCCCAGCCTCGCGAGCGGGAGCTTTGCCTCGCCGCCGGCATGAACGACTGCCTGTTCAAGCCCATCGGCCTCGCCCGTCTGCGCGCGGCGCTGGCCACCCTGGGGCCAGCGCCCTGAGTACCGCCAGCCTTTCCTCCCGTCATGTCGCACGGGCGCGGCTGAGAGTGCGGCTGAGAGTGCGCCGGCGTTTGCCGCATAAAGGGTCGCCCACAGGGACAAGAGACAACGTGGACCAGCCATGGATACAAGGCCGGTGGCGGTTCGAGCCCCATAAAAAAACCGACACCAGGGTGTCGGTTTTTTTATATCGGGAGGTGCGCCCTGCCTGTCACGCCAGTCTGGCGCCGGGTGAAGCGGGCGTCACGGGGAGGATCAGTAGAAGATCCGCTCCCCTCGCTCGCTCATCTTGAGCCAGACCGGCTTGGTGCTGGTCTTGCTCCAGATGCGGTGCAGGTAACTGTAGAAACGGGCGCGATCCCGGCGAAACAGCATCACCGGGAAGGCGAGCAGACCCGCCATCAGGACAAAGATGCGGCGAAGGATTATCTGAGTCAGGGAGAAGGGATGAAACATGATGTAACGCCTCACTGGTAAGACCACTGAACAAAGATTACGCCAATCATTGTAGGATTACTACACCGACAGCGCCATTTTTTGATAAAAAATGGGGCTAAAAGCCTAAAAATGAAACCGGGTTACATTCTTTAACTAAAAAACAACAAAGGTGGAAAAACGCGGCCCCTGTTCCAGAGTTAACGAGGACTGGACCAGAACGGGAGAACACAGGATGAAACTTGTGGATGCAGTGCTGCTGGGGGCATTGGGCGTGCTCGCCTGGAGCCAGTGGCAGGAGTGGCGGCTCAATCGTGACGATGCCATCGACATCCCCTATCACGGGGTCCCCACCGCCAGCCTGTGGCAATGCGGTTTGCTGATAAAGGAGATGGCCGCGCTGGCAGAACAGGGGGGCGAAGAGAGGTCCGGATCCAGGGGCGAGGCATTGGCCGAGATGGATCAGCATCTGCACAAGACGTGGCAACGGGAGGGTTGTTCACGGCTGACTGATATGCAATGAAGCATCATCCTAGGCCGCCATGGCGGATGGACAACGTCAGGGATATGGAAAACAGGGAGAAGATGGAGGCACGTTCCGGAGTCGAACCGGACTAAACGGATTTGCAATCCGCTGCATAACCGCTTTGCTAACGCGCCATGCTGACAAGGCATTGCCTTGAGAGTGATGTCCATGGTTGGTGCCATGGAGTATTGGAGCGGGAAACGAGACTCGAACTCGCGACCCCGACCTTGGCAAGGTCGTGCTCTACCAACTGAGCTATTCCCGCATGACTGCTTGCGTGCCAGTTGCCTGACAACGAGGCGCATTATACGTACCCCGAGCCCGGGCACAACCCTTTTTTCTCACTTTGAGCCCTTTCCCGTGCTGTTTGCTCACCCTTTAGACGCCTTGGTCGAAAATCCCCCCGCTCCCTGTGACCCGACGAGCGAATTTAAGATAAAGCCATTGAAATAGTTAGCCTTTAGTCAGAAACTCATCGCGCTTAGTAACTGGATTCTCAATTGAAAATCATGCGATGAAATGGAACTTCAGGCCTCGGGGGCTCAGACCGCAGCTGATGCTGGCTTTTTTCATGTTGGGCCTGGTGCCCTTCCTGGTCGTCACCCTGTTTTTCCTCTATAGCCACGGCAAGGATCTCACCACCCAGACCTCCAACCATCTGGTCTCGGTGCGCAACATCAAGAAAAACCAGCTGCAAGACTACTTCGGCAACCTCAAGGAGCAGATCATCAACTTCTCCCAGCAGGACTTTGCCGGCAACAGTATCGGTCGCTTCTACGGTTTCACCGGTGCCTTCGAGAAGCTCGGCACCACGCCGCAGGAGGCCCGCGCCCGCGCCCAGGCCCGCTATGTGCCGGGCTCCTGGGACAAGCTGCAACAACCTGACAGTCAGGTGGAGATAGAGCCCTCCATCAGCGCCCTCATCCTGGCGGACGAGATGTATGGCCGCGTCCACCAGCGCTTCCATCGCGGCTACGCCGACATGGTGCGCAAGTCCAACTACAGCGACATCTTCCTGGTCGACCTCAACGGTGACGTGGTCTACTCGGTCACCAAGCAGGCCAACTTCGCCACCAACCTGCTCTCGGGCCCCTACCAGTCCAGCGGTCTTGGCAACACCTTCGCCAAGATCAAGCGCCGCCTCGATGGCGGCCAGAAGCCCCAGCAGATCTTCGAGTTCACCGATTTTGGCCGCAACGAGCTGACCGGCCAGGTGGTCGCCTACCTCGCCGCTCCCGTGATGCAGTACGACTATGTGCGCGGCGTGGTCATCTTCGAACTGCTGCCGGACAAGCTCAACCAGATCATGGCGGAGCGGGAGGGGCTCGGCGCAACCGGCGAGACCATTCTCATCGGCCCGGACAAGCGGATGCGCGCCAACGCCTGGCTCGCCCCTGAATTCAGCGTGGAGAACAGCTTCAGCCCCGACTTCCGGCCGCTGCAGACCCCCCTCATCATCAAGGCCCTCTCCGGGGAACAGGGGGTCGGCCCCTTCCTCTCCTACCACGATGACGAGGTGCTGGCCGCCTATACCCAGGTGAAGGTGTTCGATACCGAGTGGGCCTTCATCGCCGAGATCTCCACCAGCGAGGCCTATGCCCCCATCCGCCAGCTCGAGACCCTGGTGATCCTGCTGGGAGCTGGCTCACTGCTGCTGCTGATCCTCTTCTCCCGCTGGCTCTCCCACTCCATCACGGCGCCCCTGCGATCCCTCACCGCCGCCGCCGAACAGGTGGCGGACGGCGCTCTGGATCACCCCATCACCATCCCCCGCACCGACGATGACATCGACCGGCTGGCCCAGGCGTTTCGCCACATGCAGCGTTCGGTGAAGGACAAGATCGAGCTCATCGAACGCCAGACCCAGGAGCTGCAACAGCAGGTCAAGCTGACCCACAAGCAGAACCTCAGCCTGCAACAGGCGGACAAGCTCAAAGACGAGCTCCTGGCCAACACCTCCCACGAGCTGCGCACCCCCATCCACGGCATCAAGGGGATGGCCGAGTCCATGCTCGCCAGCCAGCAGGACCTGACCGAAGGGCAGCAGAAACAACTCGGCCTCATCATCAAGAGCGCCGACGGTCTGGCCCGCCTCGTGGACGACTTGCTCGACTACCACCAGATGCGCTACGGCCAGCTGGAGATCCACCCCCAGCCGGTCTCCTCCAAGGGGGTCATCCGGCTGGTGCTGGATCTCTGCCAGCATCTGGTACAGGCCAAGCCCCTCACCCTGGTGGACAAGAGCCCCGCCGAACTGCCCCCTGTGCTGGCGGACGAGCAGCGCCTCGAACAGGTGCTCTACAACCTGGTGGGCAACGCCATCAAGTACACCCCCCAGGGCAAGGTGGTGCTGAGCGCCCTGGTGGAGGGCAACTTCCTGCGCATCAAGGTGACCGACACCGGCATCGGCATCGCCAGGGACCATCTGGAGCACATCTTCGAGCCCCTGGTGCAGATGAGCCCGGAAGTGAGCAAGCAGGGAGCAGGCCTCGGTCTCTCCATCACCCGCCAGCTGGTGCACCTGATGGGGGGGGAGCTGTTCGTGGAGAGCGAGCCGAGCGTCGGCTCCACCTTCGCCTTCACCCTGCCGCTGGCCAGCGGCAAGGCGGGCAGTCTGACCCTCGACAGCCGCCAGATAGAGCACCAGCTGGTGCGCCAGCAACCCGTCATCCTGCCGGACTGGGAGAGCGAGGATCTGCCGCCCCCGCCGCAAGATGCCCCCGTCATCCTGGTGGTGGATGACGAGCCCATCAATTTGCACATACTGCGCCACCTGCTGCAGCCCTGCGGTTATCGCATCCTGCCCAGCAGTGACGGTCACGACGCCCTGACCAAGCTGGCTCAGGAGCCGGTGGATCTCATCCTGCTTGACGTGATGATGCCCACCCTCTCGGGCTTCGACGTCTGCCGCCGTCTGCGCCAGCAGCACCCCAAGGAGAAGCTGCCGGTACTGCTGCTCACCGCCCTCAACCAGCCCAAGGAGATTGAAGAAGGTTTCAACGCCGGGGCCAACGACTATCTGGTGAAACCCTTCTGCAAGGAGGAGCTGTTCGCCCGGGTGAGGGCCCTGCTGGAGGCCAGCGCCGGGCGCGCCTCCCTGGTGGAGAACCGCCTGCTCAAACAGGAGATAGAGCACCGTCTGCTGCTCCAGGAGCAACTGCACCAGGATCAGGAGCGGCTCCTCGCCCTGCTTGGCGAGGGGGCCGACCCCATGGTCTTCCTCGATGAGCAAGGAGGGGTGCTGTTTGCCTCCCGGGCCCTGGCTCGCCTGTTGGGTCAGGAGCCGGAAGCCATGGAGGGGCAGAGGCTGGACGAGTGGCTGGCCACCCCGCTGGCAAGCCAGTGGCCCGACATGACCGCGCAGCCGGAGCGGGAGCTGGACTTCCTGGTGGCGGGCCAGCGAGACACCCTCAACGCCCGCGCCCTGCCCATCAACCTGGGGGGGCAGCACGCCTATGCGCTGACCCTTGGCACCGAACCGCGCCAGGACGACAATCGCATGGCTGCACTGGAGAACGCCCTCAAGAGCCTCTCTCGCCAGGCCATCATCGAGGATGGCCAGTTGCTGGGGGAACTGAGCCGGCTGGGAGGGGAGTTCAGGTCGCTGGCGGACGATCTCATTCGCCAGCAGGATGACGAACCTCTGCGCCGCGCCCTGGTGGACACCATGCGTCTCACCCTGGAGACCTGGCAGCAGAGCACCGGCAAGGGCAAGATAGTGCTGGCGGAGAAGAGCAAGCTGTGGCGGGTCTACATGGACCGCTCCAGTCCCCAGACCCGCACCCTCGACAAGTACCTGAACCTCGACACCCTGCCCAAGGCACCGCGCTGGAAGACGGTGGTGGCCAGCGCCGAGTACGTGCTCAAGCACTGCGCCCTGAACGAGGTGCAGCACCAGAGTCTGCACCAGAGCACCCAGCGCCTTCGCCAGCTCGCCAGCCGCAAGGCATGAGTCTCCAACCCGCAGCCACGTTGCTCTGATGATGGCTGCGGGATAGAAAACCAAGCACCAGTAGCAAACTCTGGACACATCCACTCGCAGGCTTTCTGCGCCTATCAGGGGGATCGCGATGGCTGAGCTCGCGGGGTCGGCCAGATGACCCTGCAGGTGCGGGCCCATGCCCCATCACCATGTTGGTGATGACCCCGGGAGACCTGTCTGGGCCGGCAAGTGGCTAATCAGGTGAATGGACATTCGAGAGAATGGGGTGAGACTTCGCGACCCCGTGACCACAGGCCCCAAATCGGAAAAGACATTGGGAGATGGCTGAGGCGGGGGATGGACAGTAGAAATGACAAACCCGCGACGGGCGCGGGCTTGAGGGGAATAAATGGCGGAGAGACAGGGATTCGAACCCTGGGTGGCATTGCTGCCACAATTGATTTCGAGTCAATCCCGTTCGGCCACTCCGGCATCTCTCCACGGGCACTCATATTGACCCAACCCTAGCCGGGAAATCAATGTAAATCTCGTTGCAGATCAGACGACTGGCGATAAAACCGCCATCCGGCGATCCCGCCCCTCACAACGCCAGTGACTTTCACCCGGCAGCGCCTCCCCACTCACGGCCTCCACTTTGTGCCCGGTTCCGGGCGGGTGAATATGGCGAGCCTGATGGGCCAGTGACACCCTGTGACGCGCTCGCCACCGCCCTCCCGGCAGTCATGGTGCCGGACTGGTAATCCCCGCGGGATTCGTTGACAATCTCTGCTCATTTTTTGGAAGGGAACCCGTCCCTCGCCCCAGCCGATAGGAACAACCATGCTCAACACTCGTATCGTCTCACTGCTGCTGGCCGCCGCCAGCCTCTGGGCCGCACCTGTCTGGTCCAACACCTATCCCCTGCCGCCAGCGGACAGCCGTCTCATCGGCGCCCTGGAAGATTACATCGTACAGCCTGGCGATCATCTGGAACTGGTCGGCAAGCATACCCGGACAGGCTTTCTGGCACTGCTCGAAGCCAATCCCGGCGTAGACCCCTATCTGCCCACCCCGGGCACCCGGCTCACTCTGCCGACCCAGATGCTGCTGCCCGACGTGCCGCGAGAAGGCATCGTCATCAACCTGCCTGAACTTCGCCTCTACTACTTCCCCAAGGGCAAGCAGGAGGTGATGGTGCTGCCCATCGGGATCGGTGACATCGGCCGCGAGACGCCGGAGATGACCACCACCGTCATCGCGAAAAATCCCAACCCGACCTGGGTGCCCGGCCCCATGGTCCGCAAATCCTGGCTGGAGCAGAAGGGGATCGATCTGCCCGCCGTGGTCCCCCCCGGCCCCGACAATCCCCTCGGCAAGTTCGCCATGCGTCTTGGCTATGGCAACAAGGACTACCTCATCCACGGCACCAACAAGGATTTCGGGGTCGGTCTGCGAGTCAGCGCGGGTTGTATCCGGCTGCGCCCGGATGACATCGAAACCCTGTTTGGTCTTGTTCCCGTCGGCACCCCGGTCCGTGTCATCAACCAGCCGGTCAAGATGGCGGTGGAACCCGACGGTCGTCGCTGGCTGGAGGTACACTCTCCCCTCTCCCGCACCGAAGCGGAGATGGCACAGGGGGCGCCGCTGGTGCTCTCCCCCGAAGCCGAGCAGTTCATCGCTGCCCCCGACATCGACAGTGCCCGGGTGACCGCCCTGCTCGAGCACAAGAGCGGGCTGCCCAAGCCCGTGAGCGGCTGAAGGCCTGACCACCATGAACAGAATCAGTCATGTGGTTTGCCTGTTGCTTCTGCTGCCTGGCTCCGCGGCGATGGCGGACATCCTCTGGATGCGCAACGGCGATCGTCTGAGCGGGACCATAGAGGAGATCACGGACGAGCAGATCCGTATCAAGCCCGCCTACAGCCAGGCCATGACGGTCCCGCGCCACGCCATCAAACGCTGGCGTCTGGACAAGCAGGAGAAACCCAAGCCGCTCACCAAGACGGGGATCCCCCTGCTGGACTCTCCTGACGAGGCCAATGCCTGGCTGCTGACGGGGAACGGGGATCTCAACATCAAGCTCAAGGAGAACACCAAGAAGACCAACAACGTCAATCTCAAGGTCTCCACCGAGTTTGCCAATCTGGACTGGCGTTACAGCCTGGATGGCGAGTACATCTACGAAACGGCAAACAACATCACCGACAGCCACGAGTACAAGCTCAAACCCAAGCTCGACTTCTTCTTCGACGATCACTGGTTCCTGCGATCTTCCGTCGACATCGATTACAACATGATCGAGGCAGGCTATCTGGAGATTGACTATGCCTCCGGTCCCGGATACCGCTTCTGGAATGACAGACAACGCCGGCTGGAGATCATCAGCCAGCTCGGCCTGGAGCGGGCCTATTTCAGGCCGGAGGTGTGGAGCAACTCAGACCTGTTTGACGACAGGATCATCAATTACCCCTTCGTCAGCCTGGGTTGGGACTACCGACAACCCTTGGCACTCTGGGAAGAGAAGTTCGAGCTGTTTGGCAAGGGCAGTTATGAAAGGTTCGTCGACCAACCATCCCCCTATCTGACCAGAAAGCAGTCTGTCAGCGGCAGCCTGGGCCTCAGGTATTACTTCAGCGATCATTTGCGTCTCTCCTGGTCAAGCGAGCTGGATTGGGACGATGCCTGGCTCGACTACCATGGCCTGAACATGGATGTGAGCGAGAAGGAGTGGCGTCACCTCATCACCCTGGGGGCGAGTTTTTAACCCGCCAGAAACGACACAGGCCCACCAAAGTGGGCCTGTGTTCATGGGTGCAAGACGAGCGCGTCAGAAATAGATCCGGGTGACCGACTCGATGACGCAGCCAGGGCGACGGATCCCCTCGATCTCTATCTTGATCTCCTTGAGGAGCTCGATGCCTCCCTTGATGGGCGTGACACGCGACAGCTTGGTACGGGCGCGGATGTTGCTGTCCACCTTGATAGGATAAGGGAAGCGGACCTGTTCCAGGCCGAAATTCACCACCATGCGGGCGGTCGGGAACTCCGGCGTGCTCTCATCCACCGAACCGGTCAACTGGGGCAGCAGGGCCAGAGTCAGGAAGCCATGGGCAATGGTGGTCTTGAAGGGAGACTCGGCTGCCGCACGCTCGGGATCGGTGTGGATCCACTGATGATCGCCGGTCACGGTCGCGAACTGGTTGATCAACGCCTGGGTGACCTGCAACCACTCACCTACATGGGTCTCTTCACCGATGCGGGTCTGCAACTCGGCATAGAGTGCCGCTGCTTCGCCTTCGAGCTCCACCACGGGATCCTGCGCCAGGGCAGGCTGGCCATTCGCGACCTGGGTTACTCTGGCAGCCTCTTGCTGGCGGGCATCCTGGGACTCCCCCTGCAGATCCAGCACTCTTCCCAGCAAGGGGTGAAGGTGTGCCTTTTGCTGAAACTCACGCCAGTAGTCGCGGATCGCCGGAGAGAGCCAATCCTTGAGCTCAAAGGGGTGTTGCGCCAGAATTTCGCGCTTGTGCTTCAGAAAATCGACAACTTTCATTTACCGATCCCTATTCGATTCAAAGCCTGTAAAGAGGTCTAACCAGTCCTATTTTATGAAAGTTTCATCAGCAAGTACAAAAAAATCTCGGCGTACACCTGTACCAGGCGCGAGAGTGGTCACTAACATGCGAGCAAACACGGGCAGGAAAACGATTGAATGAAAGGCTGCAAACGAATCAACATCTGATCTGAAAAAGAGACGGGGCCCGTGTCGCCACTGATCCCCGTCCTCGATCATCTCCCCTGGGCTGTCCACCAGGTCTTGCGCTGCCCATCGTCCAGGAAACTCCAGGCGAGGATCCGGCTCACCTTGTTGCCTTGCGCCATGTCGATCACCCTGACATCCTGCGCCCCCACCCGAGCCAGCGCCTTTCGTGCGGCAGGCAGATTTTCCTTTTTCGACACCAGCGAGCTGAACCAGAGGCATTGGCTGGCAAACTCCTTGCTCTGCTCTATCATGGCCGCCAGAAACGCCGCCTCGCCCCCCTCGCACCAGAGCTCGGCCTTCTGGCCGCCGAAATTGAGCACGGGCGCCCCGGCCACTGCCTGGCCCTTGCCCAGGTTGCGCAGCTTTCGCTCCGTCCCCTTGCTCGCTTCCGCCAGAGAAGCATGAAACGGCGGGTTGCACAGAGTCAGGGCAAAGTGCTCCTTCGGCCCCAGGATCCCGCGAAAGACATGCTTGGGGTTACCCTGATGACGGCATGTGATCTGGTTGCCCAATCCATTGCTGGTGGCCAGCAGGGTCGCCGCCTTCACCGACACAGGATCGATGTCTGAGCCCACGAAGCGCCAGCCATACTCCCGGGCGCCCAGCAAGGGATAGATGCAGTTGGCCCCGACACCGACATCCAGCACTCGAACCTGCTTGCCCGTCGGTACGCATCCCGCGCTCTCGGCCAGCAGATCCGCGGCTCGATGCAGGTAGTCTACCCGGCCCGGAATGGGCGGGCAGAGATAGCCGGGGGGCAGATCCCAATGCGCAATGCCATAGTGCAGTGCCAGCAATGCCCGGTTGAGCGTCTTGACGGCGGCCGGATCGGCAAAGTCCAGGGTTCGGGTGCCGTGCTCGTTGGTGAACACGAAAGGCGTCAACGCCGGGGTACGCTGGCAGAGCGCGTCGAAGTCGTAGGGTGCCTGATGGCGATTGCGCGGGTGCAATCCGGTTTTCTGCTGGGGTGTCATGCTGGACCTGCCGAGGATCAAGGGGGCCACACTATAGAGAGTCGACCAGGGAAAGTCTAAACGAGGGTCATAAAAAAACCGGGCCCTGAGGGCCCGGTTCAAGTGAGGTTGGAAAAACAGTCCGTACTGCGAGCCGTTTGTCCAGCCTGACTCAGATGTCTATCCGGCGTGCCTGCCAGAATTTGCTGCGCCAGTAACTGCTGTCGAGCTTGGAGCGTGTCACCCCGGCGCGGGTGGAGGCATGGATGAATTCGCCATTGCCGACATAGATGCCCACGTGATTGAGGCGGCGGTTGATCTTGAAGAAGACCAGGTCTCCTTCGACCAGATCCTGTTTGGAAACCCGGGTGCCTTCATGGACCTGGGAGCGGGTATCGCGGGGTAATTCGATGCCGACTGCATTGCGGAACACTTCACGGGCGAAGGCGGAGCAATCGATGCCTCGCTGGCTGCTGCCTCCCATCCGGTAAGGAACGCCGCGCCACTCTTTGTATACGGTCAGGATTTCGTTGACGTCAGGGGTTGGCGAAACTTCGGGTTCAATCACGGGTTCCATCATGGAAACCTCGATCTTGCTCGCGACCTCGGGTTGGGGTGCCGATGCACAACCCACCATTCCGAGCGCGACCAGCAGTAGCATCAGGTGGCGCAATCCTTTATCCCCGCAAAAAGAGTGAAACTTGTTAAAATGCAGCCCGAAAGGGCAATTTATAAGGCAACAGCACCCGACTATATCCAAGAATTCTATCGAGGCAAGCGAAAATCCCAATCGACCTCACATTTTTGCAAGGAAATGCTCTGTTTAGCGCAATTTATGTGATCATGCCCAAACAATATACAATCTTGAAAGCATCGGTTTTGAGCGCATCAAACGGACTATTATCGCTATTTCACCCCCATTTTTAAGTGAAATATTATGCTATCTGCGGATCTCTATTTGTTAAATACGGCAAGCGTTGATGCAGACCTGGTGATCAGGCTGGCATCCGAACTCGCCCCGGATGAACGCCGCCACTGGCACGAGATCCACCAGGCGGGTCGCCAGCATGAGTACCTGCTCGGCCGGGTGCTGCTGCGCCGCCTGCTGGCCGAGCGACTCCATTGCCGGGCCGATGCCCTGACTTTTGGCATCGGTGCGCATGGCAAACCGACACTGCTCAGTCATCGCTGGCAGTTCAACCTCAGCCACAGCGGAGAGTGGCTGGTGATCGCCCTCTGTGAGGAGGGCCCCCTTGGGGTGGACATCGAGATGGGATTGCGTCACCGCCCCATACTGCCGCTGGCCAAACGCTTCTATGCGCCAAGCGAATACCAATGGTTGAACACCCAGCCTCGAGAGGAGCAACATTCGGCCTTCTATCGGCTATGGTCTCGCAAGGAAGCTGTGCTCAAGGCGCATGGCGACGGTATTTCCGCCGGACTCGACAAGATCTGCTTCCTTCCGGAGCAGGCATGGCAGCTCAAAAATCATCTCGACAATCGCCACTATGAAATCCGCGACTGGCCCGCGGGCAGCGGATGGCTCAGCCTGGCTGCCCCGACTCGCCGGGTCGATGCCCATCTGCTGGATGCGCGCTTGAATTCCATCCCGCTGGACCCCATGTTGATCCACACCATTTTTCGAGAGTCAGCCTCATGATCGTCGACATCACTCCCCAGAACTTCCACGCAGAATTGCTCGATGCGTCCATGAAAAAGCCGGTCGTCATCTATTTCCACGCCCCCCAAATGCCGGAGTGCCAAGCCATGACCCCGCAAGTGGAAGCGCTGGTCGGCCCGGCCAATGCGGCGGTGACCCTTGCCAAAGTCGACATGAACGACCCCCAGTTGCAGCCTCTGGCCAGCCAGCTTGCCCTGCGCGCACTGCCCGCGCTGGTGCTGTTCCATCAGGGGCGCCCGGATGAACAGGCCATTCTGGAAGGGCCGCAGGATGAAGCCACATTGCGCCAGTATTTCGCCGCCTTTGCCCCCAAAGAGGAGGAGTTGCTGCTCGATCAGGCAAAGCAGGCGCTGGAGAACGGGCAAGCCGATGTGGCGCACACCCATCTTGGCCAGGCCCATCGCCTCGCCCCCGAGCGTCACGACATCACGCTCTGGCTGATACAGGCCTCGCTGGATCTCAATCTCCTTGACGAGGCGCAGAGCCTGCTTTCGACCATCCCCATGGTGGCACAGGATGACCATTACCAGACCCTGAGCTCCCGCCTCTCGCTGGCGCTGCAGGCCAGCGACAGTCCTGAGCTGCGCGCCCTGGAGCTGCGCCACGCTGAACAGCCGGATGACCATGCCCTCGCCCAGGAGCTGGCAGTGCTCTACAGCCAGGTTGGTAGACAAGAGGAGGCATTGGCTCTGTTGTTCACCATCCTCAAACGTGATCTCGCCTTTGGCGATGCCAAGAAGATCTATCTCGATGTGCTGGCAACCATGGGCGCGCACCCGGCGGCGCAGAGTTATCGTCGCAAGCTCTACAGCCTGCTCTATTGAGCGACAGGAAAATCAGAAGAGGGGATGCCGATTCGTCGGCATTGCCTTGTCAGGCGGGTTTCAGCGGGGAAACGCGGTAATTTGATGAATTTCATGCAAAAAAAAATGGCGCATTGAAATGCGCCATTTTTTCGCATGGATTACTTCTTGTAGGAAGTAGCCATGTTGTCGATGCGCTGGTTAGCACGCATAGCTTCTTGCTTGGCTTCTGCAACATCAGCAGCGATCTTGGACTGATCAGCACGAACAGCGCTAACATCTTGAGCCAGTTGGTCAACTTTGTTAGACAGATTCTGAACGGAAGTTTCCAGTTCGCTGGTGTTTGCACAACCGCCCAGCAGAGCGGACAGACCAACAACACCTACCAACAACATTTTTTTCATTTTTAAAAGCTCCCTTTAACTCGCCAGACGTTTAGCAAGCGGCGTGATTATGGCACAAAAAAATCATAGTTTGGATAGGCCTCATCACAGATAAATGCGTTAAAACCCTCATTTTTTTTTAGTTGCACACTTTCCGTACAAACTTTAAGCAAAAATGAGTGTCCCTGGATGAGGTTCGCACAAAGCGTAACCAAAATTTGGGCTTATTACAATTTCGTATGAGGCTCAGGCTGAACGTTCTGACAGCAATTGACGATATTGCACCAGATCTTCGATGGTCAGGACCGGCATCCGGTGCTGGCGACCGAAGGCCACCAGGTCCGGCAACCTGGCCATGGAGCCATCTTCCTTGGTCAACTCGCACAAAACTCCGTAAGGTTTGAGCCCGGCGAGCTGCATCAGATCGACGGTCGCTTCGGTGTGACCACGGCGGGTCAGCACCCCACCCGTGCGGGCGCGCAGCGGGAAGACATGGCCGGGTCGATGCAGATCGGAGGGCCGGGCACCGTCGGCGATGGCCGCGCGGATGGTGGTGATGCGATCGGCAGCGGACACCCCGGTAGTCACCCCCTGCGCCGCTTCGATGGTCACGGTGAAGGCAGTCTGATAGTGGCTGGAGTTGGCCTCCACCATCATCGGTAGCTCGAGCTGGCGAACCCGCTCGTCGGTCAGACAGAGGCAGACGATGCCGGAGCACTCGCGGATCATCATGGCCATCTGCTCGTTGGTCATGGTTTCTGCGGCAAAGATGAGATCGCCTTCGTTCTCGCGATCTTCATCATCGGCCACCAGCACACCCTGACCGGCACGCAGGGCGGCCAGCGCGGCTTCGACGCGAGCAATGGGATCACCGAATTCACTGAGTAGAGACTGATTCATGGTAAGACTCCTAAGAAAGACAAGGACCAGAATCAGGGCATGGAAAGGCAGACAGAAGTAGCCATGCGGCGGCCAACCCGTCAGGGTCTGGCCAGCAATATCTGTCTTATCCTCTTTCATCCGGACTATGACCGTCGGCTCCGGCATCTCACCGGATCTGCTGACCCCGTCCCGGATGAATGCCGGGTCGGGCGCTCGCGGGCTCCCCGAGTCACATCGGGATACCGCCGGTGGGGAATTTCGCCCCGCCCTGAGAATAAGCGCAGACAGCCTAAAGAAAAAAGACGCAGGATGCCAGCCAAAAACCCATCAAAGACAAACCGGGTGCTGGCTGCACGGCAATTTTCGCGCGAGCACCACCCGATACACGGCGCGCTGTCCTTTCTGAATTCGTTTGTGGCATAGTGCCAGCAAAAACGCGCGCGCCCGCGCAGACCGGGTGCCAACATCACAAACGGAATCATGACAGAGATGGAAAAGAAAATACTGCTGACCGATTGCCCCGATGCCAAGGGTCTCATCGCCAAGATCACCAACATCTGCTACAAGCACCAGCTCAACATCAACAAGAACGACGAGTTCGTGGATCACGAAAACGGCCGCTTCTTCATGCGCACCGAGCTGGAAGGGCGCTTCAACGACGAGACCCTGCTGGCCGACCTCGATGATGCCCTGCCTGCCGGCGCCCAGCGTCGTCTCGTCAAGGCGGGCAAGAAGCGCATCGTCATCCTGGTGACCAAGGAGACCCACTGCCTCGGCGACATCCTGATGAAGAACTATGCCGGCGCCCTGGACATGGACATCGTCGCGGTCATCGGCAACTACGACACCCTCGCCGAGCTGACCGGCAAGTTCGACATCCCCTTCCACTGCGTGAGCCATGAAGATCTGAGCCGCACCGAGCATGAGGAGCAAGTGCGCACGCTCATTGATGGCTACCAGCCAGATTACGTCATCCTGGCCAAATACATGCGTGTGCTGACCCCAAGCTTCGTGGAAGCCTATCCGCGCAAGCTCATCAATATCCACCACTCCTTCCTGCCTGCCTTCATCGGCGCCCGCCCCTATCGTCAGGCCTTCGACCGCGGGGTCAAGCTGATTGGTGCCACCGCCCACTTCGTCACCGACGATCTGGATGAAGGCCCCATCGTCGAGCAGGACGTGATCCACGTCGATCACACCTTCAGTGCCGATGACATGGCCAAGGCCGGACGCGACGTGGAGAAATCCGTGCTGAGCCGGGCGCTGGAACTGGTGCTGAACGAGCGTGTCTTCGTCTACGGCAACAAGACCGTCGTGTTCAAATAAGCGGCTGCGCGCCCCCAGAAAAAAGGCTCCCGAGGGAGCCTTTTCATTGCGCGGCACTCACGGGTGCAGCGGCAGACCATTGACGGTCACGGCCCCTTTGTCGAGCTTGAGCTCGGCCTGAAGCTGTGACTCCTGCGCCTTCAGATATCCCATGGCAGTGAATTGCTCCAGCATGGGGGCCAACTGGGGAACGGCCTGGCCCAGCTTCTCCCCAAGGTGGGCATGCAGCAGACCGGAGAGTGCCTGCATCCCCTCCTCGCTGCCCATCAACTGTGCCAGGGTGGTGGGCGCCAGCTTGGCCTCCCCTTGCAGGCTGACAGGCTCACCGTTCAATCGCGCACTCAGATCCGCCAGTTCCAGCGTGGCCCCTCTCTGGAGCATCTTGTCCAGCGCTTCCTGGATGGCCGCTTCGTCCACCCGTTTGCTGCTGGCCTCTTGCAGCGTCTGATACCCCTCGAGATCCAGCCCCTTGAGGGAGAGATCCAGATTTCCCTGGGTCAGCGCGAGCCGGTCTTCCTCGCTCTCCATGTTGAGGGTCGCCACCTTCATCTGATAGCGAGTGGAGAGCGTCTGAAGATCGTCCCCCGCCAGCTCGGTGGCCGTGGTCAGCCCCTCCAGCGTGATCTTGACGTTCCCCGGCTGGGTCAGGGAGAAGGCCGTGAGGGTCGCATCGCTGCGGGGAGAGAGCCAGAGTCCGCTGATCTCGGCCATGTCGGCACTGCCCTTGAGATCCGCCAAGGCCAGATCTGTCTTGCTCTGGGCATCGTGGACCGTCATCCCCAGCCAGTGGGCGGTGAGATGGCCATTGCCGTCGAGATCCCCACGATAGTCGCCGTTCAGGGGCAGGAAGGTGAATTCGTTGAGCCCCTCCTTGACCTTGAAGTCGCTCACCCAGAAGCGGGAGCTGTTGCTCATGGTCCAGAGGCTGCTCGCCGATTCTGCCCCCAATTGCCACTGCTGCATCCCCAGGGAGGTCAGGATGGACGCCAGCGTGCCCTGTGCGGTATCAAGCTGGAGGTGACTCTTGATATAGAGCGGCAACAGGCGGCTGTTGAACGCGAACTGCATCTCGATGGGTTCGCTTCCCGCCAGCTGGGGATCAAAACTCGCCAGCGTCTGGGGCGGCACCACCACCTTGAGTACGCCGTCGCGGGTAAACAGATTCTCCGTCTCTGGGCTCCAGGTGACTTCGATCCCGCTCTCCTGCTGCGCCCTGGCGATCTGCTCGGCCAGGATCCGGTCGAACGTATTGCCCGTGTACCAGCAGGCGCCAAGCCCTCCCACCACCAACACGGCTCCGACGGCCAAGGCCACTTTTTTCTTCATCAGTTCTGTTTCTCCACAATGGTTCAATGGCGGGTGCATGGGCGCACTCTACGGGGAGGATGGGCATCAACACAAGCCAGACAACGGCTTGGGGTCCACGCTCTGGCTGTCACAGCAGGGGGCTGAACAGGTAGAAGATGTTCTCAAGCAATTTTTTGTACCAGGGGCGGGCACGCCACCTGGTCAGTGACATGGGGGTCGCCTCCAGCATGTAGCCCTGCACCAGCTGGTTCATCTCGGCGACAAACACCGGGTTGTCGATGAGCAGGGTGATCTCGAAATTGAGCCAGAGACTGCGCCGGTCGAGGTTGACCGTGCCCACCAGGGCGAAATCATCGTCCACCAGCACGCTCTTGGTGTGCAGCAGTCCGGCATCATAGCGGTATATCTCCACTCCTGCCGCCAGCAGATCCTCCATGAAGGAGTTGCTGGCGTGGTTGGCCATCAGGGAGTCGTTGCGCGCAGGCAGAACTAACTGCACCAGCACGCCGCGGGCCGCCGCCGAAGAGAGGGCCGCAGCCAGCGGATCGTCCGGCACGAAATAGGGGGTGGTCAGCACCAGATGGTGACGAGCCTGGTAGATGGCGAGCAGCAGGCTCTGCTGGATGCAGTCACCGCCGACGAAGGGGCCTGAGGGAATGAGCTGGGCTCGATAGTTGGTCTGTGGCCAGGCTTCCGGCTCATGTTGCAGACTGTCGAGCAGCCGCTCGCCGGTCTCCATCTCCCAGTCCCAGACGAAGGTGGACCACATCAACGGCACCACGGGGCCCTGCACCCGGATCATGATGTCGACCCACTGGCCGACCCCGGCATCCTGCTTGAAGAAACGGGGATCCACCATGTTCATGGAGCCGGTATAACCAACCTTGTCATCGATCACCACCAGCTTGCGGTGCATGCGCAAGTCCTGGCGCTGGAAGGGGATTCGCCAGGCGCCGACCGGCAACACTTCCACGACTTTGACGCCGGCGGCGCGCAAAGTTTTGGGCCAGGAGGAGCGGAAGAAGGTCTTGCTGCCGATGGAGTCGAGCAAGACACGACAATCCACGCCGCGTGCCGCCACCTCCATCAACGCCTCGCACACCTCGTCCACATCCCCGCCGGGGTGCCAGATGTAGAACTCCAGATAACAGGATTGGGAGGAGCCCCGGATGTCGCGCACTATCTCCTCTACGATGCTCTTGGGCTTGTGCAGCAGGGTCATCCGGTTGCCCGAGAGCATGGGCATGGCCAAGCGTCCCTGGATCAGATCGTGGAGCGGGCGTGCCTTGCTGCCCACCTCGCAGCAGTGCTGGGGGAAGAGGCGCGCGAGCTGGCGGATCCAGATGGCGTAAGGACGGTACATGGCCTGGGCCCGCTCCGCCCGCTTGCGACCAAGGCGTATCTCGCCAAACAGCACGTAGAAACCGACCCCGGCGAAGGGGATGGCATAGATGAGGGCCAACCAGGCAAGAGATACCCCGATGGGACGTCGCTTCATCACCACCCGCAGGGAGATCCCTGCCACGATCACGGTGTGAAACAACAGCAACAACCAGCCGAGAAAGCGGGAAAACAGCAACTGAATGTCGTATTCCAGACCGTCGAGCAAGGCGACTCCTTGGTGTATTGGACAGATGGCACGGGCAGACCCCACAGGGTCGGGATGGTATGCTATGGGGCACACCCATTCTATCAGGTCGTTAGCATGATCCTGCAATCTATGCTGCTGAGTCTGGCCATGCTAGGTCAAGGCTCATATGACATCAATGAGCAGCAGATAAATCAGTACCTGCAGTCCCAGGTGCAAGTGGACAAACAGCTGGAATTGCCCGGCATCATCAAGGCCCATGTGCTACTCGAGCAGAGCGATGTGCAGATTGGTCGCCAGAGCCCGGATACCGCCAGGGTGTTTGGCAAAGGCAAGTTGAAAATCGCGCTCCCGGATCAGACCGAGTACGACGCGCGCCTCAACATGACCTATGAGGCGAGGCCCCGCTACGACAAGGCCAAGAGTGCGCTCTTCCTCGACAACATGAAGCTCATCGATTACAAGCTGGAGCCTGCCGCGGCGGAACAGAAGTTTGGTTTCATGCTGAGGATGCTGCTGCAGAGCATGGAGAAACGGCTGGAGACCCAGCCTGTCTACAAGCTGGATGACAGGGACCCCAATCAGGCCTGGCTCAAGGAAAATCTGCTGGGGCTGGAGCTGTCACCAGGCAAGATCCACCTGCTGACCAAACCCCAATAAGATCTCAGTTGAAAACAGGCGCCTTCGCCTGGCGCACCAGCAGCTCGATCTGGTAACCCTGTTCGTGCTGCTGGTGATAGAGGGAGTGAAGGGGCCCGTCGAGTTCATGAAGGGGAAGGTGGTCAAATCCCGCCTTGAGGTAGAAGGGTTTCTCGAACGGCAGGGCGTGACAGATCACGGGCTTGTCGGAAAGATCGCGGCAGGCATGCTGCAGCAGGCGGGACCCCAGCCCCAGGGACTGGTAGTGCGGGAGCAGACGAAAGCCGCACAAGTGGTAATAATCCTGTTCATCGCGCAGGCGCACAGCCCCCACCAGCCAGTGCGCGTCACGGACCACAAAAATCCGTTCTGCCAAATCCGGCACATAGTGGGAAAACGTCGTCTCGTAATAGTCTCTGATGAGGGAAAGATCCGCATCACAGTACTCTTCGAATCTGAGCTCCATCGCTCGCCTGCTTGTCATGCCCATTTCGCTCTGGCCATACCGGCCCTCTCCTGCTCGCTCTCTGGCTCCACGAAGAGATCTGACCAGAGTGGAGCAACAGCAAGATAACACGCCTTTAACTTACAAAAAAGCCAATAACTAGATGGAAAAGACGAGGTTGCGATCATGCGTCCCTTGACGCCATGAGCCGCGCCCCTTGTCCTGAGTGAGCACACAGGCGGGACGTCCCTCTGCCATCACATTTCCAGCCTCCCCTGTTCACGGGAACTTGTTCTGCGCCATCCCGAATGCTTTACTCAACGTGGCTAACGAGGCTTAAGGAGCAAGCCGTTGAAAGCATGGATGTTGCTGGGCATGATGCCGCTGTTTTCCCACGCAGCCCCGGCTCAGATACCGCCACCGGCAGAGGTGGTGATCCTGACCCCGGAGACGGCTGTCTCCTCCCCGGTTCCCACGCCGCGTACCGTGGCACTCACCACGGCGCCGCTCCCCTCCCCTGAACCCGCTAAGCCTGCAAGCCGTCAGATCCAGGTCTACAAGTCGGTACAAAAGAACGGGGTCATACGCTATTCCGACATGATGCCGGAGCAGGGTCACTACGAACTGCTGTTGTTCAACGACTGCTATGCCTGCGATCCGGCGTCCAAGGTCAACTGGCGCACGACAGGCCTCTTCCTCTATGACTACGCCAGCACCATACAGGCGGCAGCCAAGGCTTATCAGGTCGAGCCTGCCCTCATCCGGGCACTTATCCATGCCGAGTCCGCTTTCAATCCTCTGGCCGTCTCCCGCAAGGGCGCCATGGGACTGACCCAACTGATGCCCGCCACGGCGCGCGAGCTCGGGGTCGGCAACGCCCTGCTGGCGGAGCAGAACATCTTTGGCGGGGTGAAATACCTGGCGGGTCTGCTCAAGCAGTATGACGGCAATGTGGCCCTGGCCACCGCCGCCTACAATGCAGGCGCCGGTGCGGTGCAAAAACACGGCGGCATACCGCCCTATGCCGAAACCCGGGCCTATGTGGAACGGGTCAAGCTGCTGCATCAGCGCTACAAAGAGATGCTGAGCGCCAAGGGACTGTGATCATGCCGCACCCTATCGTCAGCATGGCGCCCTGCCCGGTATTCCTTCAGACATAAAAAAACACGCCCGGGGGCGTGTCGATACCACACGTTAACTAGCAACACATCACTCTTTCGTGGCGATCACACGATAGGCCAATGCACCCAGAATGGCACCGACAATGGGGGCAACCCAGAACAGCCAGAGCTGGCCCACGGCCCAGTCACCGACAAAAAGCGCCACGCCAGTGCTGCGCGCCGGGTTGACCGAGGTGTTGGTCACCGGAATGCTGATGAGGTGGATGAGGGTCAGGCACAGACCGATGGCGATGGGAGCAAACCCGGCCGGCGCACGGCTGTCGGTGGCCCCCATGATGACAAACAGGAAGAAACCGGTCATCACCACTTCACACACCAGTGCGGCCAGCAGGCTGTAACCACCGGGGGAATGCTCGCCATAGCCGTTGGAAGCAAAGCCTGCGCTCACATCAAAACCCGCCTGTCCGCTGGCAATGACATAGAGCACGCCACCAGCCACGATCCCGCCAAGCACCTGGGCCACGATGTAGGGCAGCACGTTGGAGGCCGGGAAGCGGCCACCGGCCCAGAGCCCGACGGTCACGGCCGGGTTAAGGTGGCAACCCGAGATATGACCGATGGCATAGGCCATGGTCAGCACGGTCAGACCGAACGCCAGGGCGACGCCCAGCAGGCCGATCCCCACATTGGGGAAGGCGGCAGCCAGCACGGCGCTCCCGCAGCCTCCCAGTACCAGCCAGAAGGTTCCCATAAATTCAGCAGCAAAAGGTTTCACTCTTGTCTCTCCCATGATGATTAACACGAGAGCCAGAAAGGCTCATACGGACACTGTTATTGAACAGGCGCCATATTATGGGAGTGTGGCGGAGCAAGACGAAACCGACCCGGCTCATCGCGGATATGTGATGAAGGTCACAAGTTATTGATAAAGTAGAAAGATATCCCCCCGCCCGGTGCGCTTCTCCACGGGAGTCCTATGGAGGGACGCGACAGATTGTGACCCTACCAGCGATTTTGCCAGCAGCTCCGGCACCCGGCGCTCCCCTGCCAACACCGGGTAGCCCTCCTCCGGGGATCAGCGATAACGGCCGCGCACCGATCCGCTGGCCCGCCCGGCCATGCGAATGAGGCTCTGACGGGTGTGGAAGTGGCAGAGCGCCACCCCGAGGGCATCCGCCGCATCCGCCTGGGGGGTGGCAGAGAGCTTGAGCAGATGGGTCACCATGTGCTGCACCTGCTCCTTGGCGGCGCCACCAGTGCCCACCACCGCCTGCTTGATCTGGGTGGCCGAGTACTCGCTCACCGGCAGCAGGGCATTGACCGCCGCGACGATGGCACTTCCCCTGGCCTGGCCGAGCTTCAGGGCCGAGTCCGCGTTGCGCGCCATGAAGACCCGCTCTATGGCGAACTCGTCCGGCTTGAACTGGGTAATGATCTCGCTCACCCCGTCATAGACCTGCTTCAGGCGAGACGGCAGCTCCCCCAGATCGGTGCGGATGCAGCCCGATCCCAGATATTCCGCCTTGCCCGCGACGATGCGAATGACCCCGTAACCGGTGATGCGCGAACCGGGATCAATCCCCAGAATGATGCTCATGAACGGAATACCCCGCCCACTGCGGTCAGCCATCTCATCTTCGACACCTTCTTCATTGCGATCTCTTGCCCTGCAGCTCTTGATGGCCGCCAAGATAACAAACCCGCCTTCGCTTGGCTCGCTCGCTGGCACCTTTCCCGGCTGACTGCGCAAGGAGCCACCATCTCATACAGTGCTCTGCCGATTCTCTGGCCAGTGATGCCTGCCGGTGTCACCCAGCCCCTTGCATTCGGGTCATCCCTTTGCCAGGGCGACGAGGCGCTCTGCCAGTCGATGGCTTTGCAGGTAGCTCTCGACCAGCGCCCCGTCTGTCCGCCCGGCGTCAATCTGCCCATACCAGTGCTCGAGCATGGCGACAAAGCCTCGGCTCGCTAGCACGGGCTGCCAGTCGCCCGGTGCCAGGGTCTGCACCGTGTTGTCTCGCGCAAGCAGGCCACGGGTGCAGTTCTCGATATGCAATGAGAGGTTGTCGCCATAGGCATCGATGCGCTCCTCGGTCATGCCGGCGCTGCGATTCATGCTGCCGCTCACCGCCATCTGCCCGCTCTGCCAAGCGACGCTCACCCCGGCCAGCAGTTCGGGCTGCTCACTGCTGCGTCGCAGCACCGCATGCAGCTCCCCGTCCGGCTCGCCGCCATAACAGCAGAGGCTGTCGAGCACATGGATAAAGTCGTCGAACAGGAACTGGCGAGGCGCCCCCGGCAGGGCGTGCCTGTGCTTTTGCCAATGGAGCTCGGTCAGCGGCTGGCCACGTGCGGCGGCCATAGCGGGCAGATAGCGACGGTTGAAGCCCACAAACAGCGGGCAGTCCCTGGCGATGGCGAGATTGGCGAGCGCCTCCACCTCTCCTGCGTTGTCACACAGCGGCTTGTCCACAAAGGTGGGAATGCCGGCACGCAGGCACAGCTCCGCCAGTTTGCCGTGCACGGCGGTGGCAGCGTGGATCATCACCGCATCAGGTCGGCTCGCCAGCAGCGCATCGACCTCGGTAAAACACTCGCCAATCCGGTACTGGCGCGCCAGTTTGCCGAGCACCGAGGGACTCCGGGTACAGAGCAGCGGGGTGACTCGCTCGTCGTTTGCCAGCAGCGGCAGATAGGCCTTCCGGGCGATATCGCCAAGGCCAATCAGGGCAATGCGCATGGGCACTCCTCTCAAGGGGATAACCAGATAACTGCCTGCACGATCTCAGGATTTCCCTCGCAGATCCAGCCTTGGCGCCATCTCGCTCCAGGCACCTTCTGGTGCAATGCGGCATCGCCCCGCGACACCCTGGCCACCTTCCTCCATCGAAGCGACCCCCGGCGGCGCGGAAACCGCGATAGCAAAACAGGCAGGGCGACAACTGTCGCCCTGCCTGTTACACCCGCACACACCGCCGCACTCGGGCGATTGGCGCTCTTTTCACGTCGAATTACTCTGCCGATCCGGCCGGCTCTTTGGCATCCCGCCACTTGCCAATCCTGGCGCCCAGCTCGGCGCAAAGCATGGCGCTGACCATGGCACCTATCATCCGGGTCATATCCGACATCTCTGTTGCAACCGGAAGCAGGGGCACAATCAGGTTAAAGGCGATGAGCCCCATCACCAGCCCGAGCCCGCTGCCTACCTTCTCTCTTCGGGATCGCGTTGTTATCGCCATCTGATTGCTCCTGACCAAACCCTTTCGACAATATTATCAAACAATGCGTTCAACAGAGGTCTTGCAATGCTTCGCACTGCCTGTGCCCCACTCTATAAACTGTTATCAGACATATTTATCGACAATTAATCCATTATATAAACGGGCTGCCAGACGTTATTCTGCCCATGAACATTATTTCGCCAGCACTGTCAGTGGGGGCAACCACATACTTCCCCCAACAGCCCTCATCCTCAATAGCGATAATCGGCCTGCGCCTTTCACAAATCACAAGAGCATCACAATAACCCTCTTTGTGTTCAGCGTCGGGGAGATGGGCAAAGATATTGGAAAGTTGATGTTTTTCCTATGGTTGCATCATTTTTCCACTCGCATGATCAGGCTCGTTTGGCTTATCATAGCCACTCGATACCTATTGAACCGCATAGATAATTGCCTCTTCTGACACTCAGGACATATCAGACACAGCCGCTTGCGAGAATGAGTACGCCTGGCGCCGATATTAAACATCAGCCCGCGTTAATATCTTTTATATCAGCAAGTGTCGATATTTCACTCCACACGAAGACGCTTTTCTCTGGCCTCACTGGCATGTCTGAATCTCGCTATTAAATATAAATGGCAAGGAATCGCTATGGATAAATTGTTTCGTCTTGCACCTCTCAGCTGTGTATTGATTACCGCCGTGGGTTGCAGCTCTCAGCAGATGCAGAATTTCAAATCCACGGTCAATGATATCGGCAAGGATTACGGCATGCCGGTGCTTTGTGGGGCTGGCATGATTGCAGGAGGGGCTGCGGGCTACGCCATCAACGGGAAAAAAGGGGCTGTCGCGGGGGTTGCCCTCGGTGGGGCGCTGGGCTGCGCGGCAGGCTATATGTGGCAGTCCAGGCTACAAGAGCTTGACCGGATAGCAAAGGAAGAGAATCTCAACATCGCTACCGAGAAACTGACCGTTGCCGAGCCAGCCGCAGTGACCGGTGTCCCTCAGGACGCCGGCCTTGTGGCCCAGATCCCCGATTCCGGCATGTTCTCGAGTGGTTCTGCCCAGCTCACAGAAAGCGGCCTGCGCGTGGTCACTAAACTGGCCCAGCTCTATGCCAAACCCGCAGCCGCAGACGCCTCGGATCAACGCCGTATTCTCCTCGTCGGCCACAGTGACGCCACCGGCCCTGCAGAACTCAACCTGCGACTCTCCGAGCAACGTGCGCGAGCCGTCGGCAAGGTCCTGGTCGCATCGGGGATCCCGGCCTCTTCCATTTACTATCAAGGCGCGGGTTCGTCGCGTCCCATCGCAGACAACAGCGACCCCTTGCTTCGCGGTCAGAATCGCCGGGTCGAAATTGTAGAACTGGCGAACGAGCAGGCTCTGGTCATGCGGGCCCAATCCGAAGAGAACAACACCCGCTATCTGCGTTATGGGGCTTCCGATACCGCCAAACCGCATGTGGCGGCGACCAAACCGGCGGCTCAGTCCGCAAGCGGTTCAAGCAAGGTGGCGGCCACGTCGCAAACCGCCCCTCGCCAACCCGCCGCCAAGCAGAACGCCTCAAACACCAGCACGACCAAGGCCCTCCCCGATGCCAAGGCCGCAGTGGACTTCGGCGGCAAGCCTGCCGGCACCTATCAATGGAACATGGCTCAGAACATCAAACCCAAGGCGAGTGGTTTTGCACTGATCAGCAGCGCATACGCAAGCGACATGCCGATGTCGAGCTGTGAGGCAGATAAGCCACGCAGTGCAGGCCAGGTACTGAGCATGGCAGACGACAAGCCTCTCCCGCGCCATGCCACCAAGGAGTACATGCCCGGCTATAACAATCGCGTCTGGGCCAATACCGTCAACGGCCACCTGGTGACTGTCTCTCCGGTTTCCATCTTGCGTGACAACGCCCGGGTCGATCGTCAACCGATCCTGCAAGTCGTTCAGGGTTACAAATCCTCGAATCAGAAGAAGCCCCAGACCCTCAAGGCGGTGGCCAACACCTATGAGGGCGAGAGTGAAGTGCTATACCGCGTCTTCACCAGCGATCCCAAGGCGTCGGTGTCCTGCATGGACCTCGTGTTCAGCAAAGGCAACGCCAAGGTAAGCCAGGGAGCCCTGTTCTACCCGGCAGGTTCCGAGGCTTATGTGGCTTCGTACCTGCCCATTCCCGCCACCCATTCCAAATAAGAAAACGGAGAAACTTAGTGGAAGACTTTTCTTTGGCAGCGCTCAAGACGCTGATCCTCGCCAACCAGATGCTGACCGTTGGCATTGTTTCATTCCTCGTCAGCGCCGTGGTGGTGTGGCGGCATTGGGAGCATGTCTCCTACTTCCTGATCCGGGTATGGCACAGTCTGCCGCTGATCGGCACAGTGGCCCGTCTCGCCCGCAAGCCGGCCTCGGTCGATGGCGATGGCTGGATCAACCATGAAGTGACCCTGTCGAATGTGTACTACCGCGAATACAAGAAGCATTTAAAGGGGACAGATGCCTACAACGCCTCCCTCGACTACCTTGCCAAGGCAGGAGAGGCCGGCCGCTCCCCGCGCCCGGCGTGGGTGCTTGCTCTGGTGCTGGTGCTGGTGCTGGTCGAGGCAATGGGCTTTGCCTACGTGCTGGCAGGCTGGATGAACATGGATGCCTCCACCAATGACCGTCACCTGCTGGCAGCCGCGACGGCTCTGCTGCTCGCCGTTGCATCCGCATTCCTGGCTGAAGTGGCCGGACACTCCCTGCATCACAACAGCCTGATCGCCCGGGCGCGTCACTGGTGGCAAGGGGAAGAGCCCTCAAAACGCTCCCGTACCCTCAAGGCAAACAAGGCCATCAATCTGGAAGACTCCTTCTCGGACTCTGACAAACCTGACTACGAGCAGTTGCTGGCACGCCTGAAAGACGTGAATTCAGGTGTCAGCCGCAAGTTTGTCTGGCTGATTGTCTGTGCTTCGTTTGTTGCCTGCATGGCCGTGGGCGCCTTCGTGGTGCGTTCAGCCACCCTCGACAGCATCGAAACCGAGATGGTCAACAACATGCGCGCCGAAACAACGGCACAGAGTGACAGCAGCATGGGGTCGCCGTTTGATCTGCCGGAAGAGTCTCAAGCCATCAACAACGAGGCGGAAGAGGCCACCATCGAAGACAAGATGCAGGCCATCCGTGAGGCCAGCCTGACCACCTACGTCATGCTGTCGCTCATCTACATCGCCATCCAGGGGATCAGCATCTGGCTTGCCAGCAAATACCACTTTGCGGGCACCCATTCCAAAACAGCCTGGCGTCTGACACACGAATACGCGACCGCCGAAGAGATGCTGGACGCGATGGACCAGCAACGCACCGCCATTGCCAGCCATGCCGATGACAAGCTCCGCCGCTTGCAGACCCTGTTGTCGAGCCGTGACCATACCAACTCGGGTGTGCTGGGGGCGCTGGAAGGGGAGAAATCCGCCCATCGCAATTTCCTGGCCTTTATCGAGTACAAGGCAGGCACCGTGCCGCCCAAGCCGGCCCCTCAGGCGGCCCCCCAGGTCGCACCGGCAGTGCAAGCCGAGCCGGCACCCGCCGTACAACCGGCTGTTGCGCAGGCAAAGGCGGCTCTCCCGCCCACCACTGACGCCCCCGGCCAGACCGACGCTGCCGTCAAGGCCGCCGATTTCCATGATGTCACTGGCCTGCCCGAAGAGAGTCTGGCAGCAGCCAGCCGCGCACTGGGGGTGGACGAAGCGCAGTTGCGTGATATCCGTGAACAGCAGATGGCCCTCAAGACCCTGGGCCTCTTTCCCACCAAGCAGAGTGCCTAATCGTGAAGATCACCCAGGTATTGCTACTGGCGTTGGCGCTGCCTTGTGCAGCGTTGGCGGCCGAGCGTAACGACATACAGAGCTGCTATGAGCGCAATGGCCTGACCGACATCAAGCCTGCGGGCACCGGCCGCGAACTGGTGGTCATCATCGACCAGACCATTCCGATGCCTGACGATCTGCAACGCAGCAGTTGGGGGCAGATAGAGCGGTTCGTGCAGGCTGGTGATCGCGTCAAGCTCTATACCTTCTCCGCCTTCTTGCCTGGCGAATACCTTCGCCTGGCCTACGCGGGGCAACTGGATATGCCGCTGGAAGGGGAGATCCGGGACGATGTCAGCATGCGCAAATTGCGCGGCCTGGACACCTGCCTGACGACGCAGACCAAGGTCTTTCGTAACGGCTTTGGCAAACAGTTCGTCAAAGCACTGCGTGATGCCCGCCAGGACATCCCCAAGAGCGAGATCATGAACTCGCTGCGCAAGGTGGGTGAAGATATGAAGGCCGAGCAAGGCGTCAATGACCGCGTCGTGTTCCTCATTTCGGACATGCTGGAGCACTCCGATTACACCAGCTTCTATGCCACCAACAAGATCAAGCAGCTCAATGTCGGTGACGAGCTCAAGCAGGCCAAGAGCAAGGGGCTGTTTGCCGATCTGCAAGGCGCTCGCGTCTACGTCACGGGGGCCGGGCTGGTGACCGACGCGGTGAAACACGCCTATCGTTCCGGCAAGACCATGGATGCACTCGGTGACTTCTGGTCACAGTACTTCGAGCACTCCCATGCCACCCTGGTGAACTTCGGCGCCCCCAGCCTGAGCACGGATTTGCAATAACCGTCACCTTCACAGGCAGAGCACGCGCTTCTGCCCATCACACAAGGGCGACCAACTGGTCGCCCTTGTTATTTATTGCCAACACTGCCCCCCTTCGAGATATCGGCCAACCCGCCCCTTGGCATCAGGTTTGGTCATGCGAGCGAAAGGTGGATCCCCATATTTGCCGACTCTCGTAAAAGATCCCCAAGGGACGTCGTCATCTCCCCCCTTCTCCATGGGCCGAGCAAGATAAGGTCCCTTTTTTTGGGGACTTTATTTGGGACAGCCATCTTTAGGACTTTATTTGGGACAGCCATCTTTATGTACGAATTGTTCCATTGGAGGAACCATATCACCCACTCTGTTTCACTGATGCAAAAATCACCTGATCAAGCAACACCCACGGTGTCGCAGCGTGGTGAAAAAGGGCCTGATAACAAAGGGCCGATATCCCCTATTCCCCAACCCGCCTTATCAGGACAGCCACCTTTTGGAGAAAGCCTTCATCCAGCGCCCAGCACAACTCGTCATCCAGCATTTGCGATGGCATTTGTGAAACTCGGGGGATTAAAGAGAATGTCTTGGCATCGATGACGCCAATTCAGATGCGATCACACAGGCGGGGTGCTGGCGCTATACCGGACGTTGCTATGACACAAGTATTCATCACTCAAAGGGATGGTTGATGACACCGTCGCTGGCCACAGTGCCAGGCAAACTGCTGACAATGCTCTTTGTCACCCACCACTCTGATACCCTGGCGCCGAAACAGCGTCACTTGCTTGAGCCAGCGCACCTCGTCCAACCCCAGCCGCACCAGGATGGGGGCAAGAGAAGCCGGGATATGACCCCGTTTGTCCACTCGGATGGCGCGACCTGTCCAGTCCACCAGCATCAGGTAATCCGCAAAGGCATATGGCAGGCTATCGGGTCGCGCGTCGTGCGCGAATGGCAACAGCAACGGCGGCAATGGGGCGGCGGACTGCTCGCCATCGAGACGCTGCTTGAGGCTGGTGTAATCGCTCTGTTCAGGCCGGTCGGACAATCCCGCTCGTATCGGATTGAGATCAACATAGGCCATGCAGGCCAGCAGGGCTGATTCGGTGAGCAAGGCCTGGCTCTTGAAGCGCCCTTCCCAGAAATGGCCCTTGCAACCATCTTCCCGATTGGCCTGCCGAGCCAGGTTTTCGTTGAGCAACCGCACAAACCAGCTGATGGAATGTAACCGCTCCCGCCACTGCCCTATCAGTTGTTGCACCACGACCAGTTCGGGCTCAATCAGGGATTCCCCCTGATACCAGCGTCGTACCAGCAGCGGCCACTGGAATAGTGTCGCCCAACGCTCGGCCACCTCCCGCTCGCTCCAATTGGCAGCGGTATCCGGCTCGACCTTGAGCACCAGGTGATAGTGATTGCTCATCACCGCATAGGCACAAACACCGATGGCAAACAGTCGCGACAATTGGCCCAACTTGTCCACTACCCACTGGCGCCGATGCTCGTAACTCTGGCCGGAGTGGGTATCTTCCCCGCACAGAAACGCCCGCCGCACACAGCGACTGACCACATGATAGTAAGGCGTATCCTGCAAACTGATTTGACGTGAACGGGCAATGGTCATGGCTCACCCCCTGGGCAGTGACACCTCAAGCCAAGTACAGGGCTACGCCGCTGTCAAAAAGGTGGGTGTCCCAGATTTCCCGCCATCTCCTCACCCGGGAAGTGCCCCTCTCCCAGGTCGTGACCCTGGGGGATGCCTTCCTGGCAGGCCAGGTGCGCGGCCGGATCCTGGTCAATGTCCAGGGGTGATGACTGACGCGATATGAGCCGGCTCGCCTGACCAGNGCCTCTTTGTGTCCCCCTATTCAGGTCATGGAACTGAGCCGGGATGCAAACCCCATCAGCAGAACGCCTGCCCCGGGGCAGACGTTCGTGAAGGTCAAAACATCAGAAGGCCGCTTCATCAGTGCATAAGGCGCTCAGCTAACCGATCACCGAACAACATGATGACGAGCCCGGTCAGCATGACCAACATTCCACCCAGCTTTATCAAAGATACCGGACGCTGGATGGTGCCAAGCAGACCAAAATGGTCGATGACCTGGGATGAGAGCAACTGTCCGACGATGGCCAACCCAAGCAGGGCTGACAACCCGATTTTCGGTGCGAGCACGATGTAGCTGAACAGCGCGCAAGCACCGATCAGGCCGCCGGCCAGACTCCACAGAGGCTGTGATGGAATGGCCGCAAGCGAGGTGAATAATCCGCCACGCAGCAGCGAGAAGACCCCGAGGCTGAATGCACCGGCCGCGAAGGAGAACAATGCGGCGGTGACCGAATCGCCCCCGAGTCCTCGTGCCAGCTGGCTATTCAGAGTTGTCTGCAGCGTGATCCCGAGACCTGCGGCAAAAGCGATGACGTAATACAGCGTGCTCATGGGTTGCATACCTGTCAGTGTGCATGTGCCAGCGGCAGGAAGGCGTCAGCAAAAATGTCAGGCTCATACCCGGCGGCGGCAAACAGATGCTCACGGGACTCATCAATGGCGGCGCGAAGGCGCGTGCTGTCTACGCCCAGCACCTTGCCATGCTGCTTGACGATGCGCCCGCCAATAATGACGGTATCAATGTTGCTGCGCTCTGTCGCATGCACCACGGTGCCAAAGGCATTGCCGGACGGGTAGAGGTTGATATCGCCAACATTGATCAGAATGAGATCCGCCTGTTTTCCTGGCGTCAGGCTCCCTACCTTGTCCAGCAGCCCTGCACAGGCAGCACCATCGACAGTCGCCGATTTGAGAAGTTGGGCAGCCGGCAGCGTGGTCAGCGAGTGGTCGGAGCCGCAGCAGTGCTGCTGATGTATGCCCATCACCCGTTGCAGGTAAAATGCCACGCGCATTTCCATAAACATATCAGTGCTGTAAGAGGTTTCATTGTCGACGCTGAGGCCAGGGTTGATGCCATGACGCTGCGCCGCCTGGATGGCAAACATACCGTCCTCGATGCCATAGTGCGCATCGGAGCGCGGGCAGACATTCACCCGGACACCGGCTTCTCGCAGGATCTTCCATCCCTCATCTGGCAGTGACGTACAGTGATTGAAAATATTGTCCGGGCCGAGCAGACCGCGCCGATGCAGTGACTCCAGCTCAGACGCCATAAAAGAACCAAAGAATTCAGTGACGATCGGCAGTTCCAGCCTGCGAGCCTCGGCCCACAATGCAGGCTCCAGCTGGGCCATGACAGCAAGGGAAACCAGGCTCTCTGGGTTGTCCTTGAAATATTTCTCTTGCAGGCGTTGCCAGTTACCCGGCCAATGAGCCTTGTCCCATTCCCCCGATACCGGTGCGCCGGAGGCGTGTATGGCACGGATCCCTGCATCCAGCAGGGCCTCGACGGCGGCGTCCGAATGGGCTGCGGTGCGGCTGTTATGGGAATTGTCAATGACGGTGGTGATGCCTGCATCAATGCAGCCCAGTGCCGTCAGCAGGTTGCCGATATACATATCGGCAGGGCGATAGTACTTGGCGAAAGAGAAGTGCGTGGCGTTGCTGTAGTCTTCCAGACAAGTGGCATTCGGATTGATGCGGCGCAGTTGTCCCTCCCAGGAGTGGCGATGAGAATCCACCATCCCCGGCATGGCGATCATGTTCGTAGCATTGATGATACGGGCACCATTCGCCTCCAGATCCTCGCCTATGGCCGTAATGGTTGATCCACTGATCAGAATGTCTCCACGTTCAATGTTACCCACGCTCTCATCCATGCTGAGGATCGTGGCCCCCTTGATCAAGATTGAATCTGGTATTACATCTTGATTATTAACAATATTTCTAACGTATCCGGTCATTTCAAGAGCCTCTTTTCTAGCCAATGGCAAAAAGATACGGCACTCTATTACCCTGAAAAAGATGACCAAACTGTTTTCATAATTCATGATCTTCGAATAATCATGGGAACTATCGGTAGAGTTATCGTCTCAAGGGAGAAGGGCTGTGGATCGTATTCAGGCTATGCAGATCTTTATGCGGGTTGCTGAGACCGGAAGCTTCGTGCAGGCAGCAGAGACCCTCTCACTGCCTTCCTCGACAGTCAGCAGTACGATTAAAAACCTCGAAAAATACCTGCAGGTGCGCCTGCTGAACAGAACAACGAGGCGGGTGAACCTCACCCCTGAAGGCCTGCAGTATCTTGGCCAGTGCAGGGAAATACTCTCATTGATTGAACATGCCGAGTCCAGCCTGACGGAGGCTATCAAGCGGCCACAGGGGCGTTTGCGGGTTGATATGCCGAGCGGGATAGCACATTCCATCGTCATGCCGAATCTCAGAGACTTTCACCAACGTTATCCAGATATCTACCTGATGATAGGTGTGAGTGACCGGCAGGTTGATCTTGTTCAGGAAGGTGTGGACTGCGTGATCAGAACAGGAGAGCTGAATAACTCCACCCTTGTTGCTCGTCCCCTTGGCCGGTTTCGGTGGGTAACCTGCGCCTCGCCTGAATACCTTCACGAAAACGGTGTTCCCCAGTCCCCTGAAGAACTGTCTGTGCACCAGGCGGTCCACTACTTTTCGGGCCTCGCCAGGCATGCAAACGAAATGCGCTTTGTCCGCGGTAAAGAGACTCTATCGGTTACTGTGAGCGGCACCGCAGCCGTCAATGACACGGGGCTTTATATCAAGATGTGCCTCGATGGCTTTGGCCTCATCCAGCTTGCCGAGAATGTTGTACTGGAGCACCTGCAGGCAGGAAGGCTCATCGAGGTGCTAGCAGATTGGCAACCGCCATCGGTGCCAGTCACATTGCTTTATCCCCATCAGCGTTTTCTGTCTCCTGCCGTGCGTGCATTTGCTGACTGGATTGCCGAACTTGTCCACAAGACCAGCCCGGGAAGATGAATACCATCTCCATACATACGATTACCTTAAATAAAAAGGCGACCATCTGGTCGCCTTTTTATTTCTATCGCTTTCCAATCAGCAATATCACCTTGCTGCTCGCTTGACACCATTGCCTTTGGCCGCAGGCTTGCCGCCTTGAGTGGCAGGTTTGGCACCCGGCTTGGCAGAGCCGGCGCGGGTCGGCGCCTTGCCCTTATGGGCGGGTTTGCCAGCCGGTTTACCCTGACTTGCGCCCTGCCCAGCACCCTGTGCGGCAGGCTTGCCGTTGCCAGCACCTTTCTGGAGCTGAGAGCCCACCGGTTTGCCATTGCCCGCCTTGCCGCCGTTTCGGCTGGCCACCGAGGCATTGGCAGCACCCGCCTCGCTGCGGGCGGCCTTGTTGCCCGCCCCATTGCTGCGCTGATGGGTGATGGCACTGTGGCGGGTCAACGCAGGCTTGAGGCCCTTGCTGCGGCTGCGCTCGGCTTTGGCTTCACCACGGCCTTCCGGCGGCACCAGGCAGTCGGGGCCATTGCCGATCAGGTGGCCCTTGCCCATCTCCAGCAGGGCTTCGCGGATCATCGGCCAGCCGGCCGGATCGTGATAGCGCAGCAGCGCCTTGTGCAGGCGACGGCGACGCTCCCCTTTCACCACGAACACGTCCCCGCCCTGGCGGCTCACCTTGTTGAGCGGGTTTTTCTCGGTGTAATACATGGTGGTGGCGTTCGCGAGCGGCGACGGGTAGAAGTTCTGCACCTGATCGAGCTTGAAGCGGTTTGCTTTAATCCAGAGCGCCATGTTCACCATGTCTTCATCCGTGGTGCCCGGGTGGGCGGAGATGAAGTAGGGGATCAGGTACTGCTGCTTGCCCGCCTCTTTGGAGTACTTGTCGAACAGCTCCTTGAAGCTGTAGTAGCTGCCCATGCCCGGTTTCATCATCTTGGAGAGCGGGCCCTCCTCGGTGTGTTCCGGCGCGATCTTGAGGTAGCCGCCGACGTGGTACTTGGCCAGCTCCTTGATATAGCGCGGATCTTCCACCGCGATGTCGTAGCGCACGCCGGAGGCGATCAGGATCTTCTTGATGCCCTTGAGGTCGCGTGCCTTGCGGTAGAGGTTGATGGTCGGGCTGTGGTCGGTGTCCATGTGCGGGCAGATGGTCGGCCAGACGCAGGAGGCGCGGCGGCAGGTCTGCTCGGCCTTGGGGCTCTTGCAGCGGAGCTTGTACATGTTGGCGGTGGGGCCGCCCAGATCCGAGATGACGCCGGTAAAGCCCGGCACCTTGTCGCGGATCTCTTCGATTTCTTTGAGGATCGACTCTTCCGAGCGGCTCTGGATGATGCGCCCCTCGTGCTCGGTGATGGAGCAGAAGGAGCAGCCGCCGAAGCAGCCGCGCATGATGTTGACCGAGGTCTTGATCATGTCGTAGGCCGGGATCTTCTCGTTGCCATAGGCCGGGTGCGGCACCCGCTGGTACGGCAGGCCGAACACCCCGTCCATCTCGTCGGTTTCGAGGGGGAAGGCAGGCGGGTTGACCCAGATGATGCGATCGCCGTGGGCCTGCGAGAGCGCGCGGGCGCAGCCCGGGTTGGTCTCGTGGTGCAGGATGCGCGACGCATGGGCGTAGAGCACCTTGTCCTCCTTCACCCGCTCGAACGCCGGCAGCTTGACGTAGGTCTTCTCCCATGGCTTTTGCTTAGGCGGCTGCACCAGGATGGGCTTGGCCTCCTGCTCCACCGGCGCGGTACCCTCGTCATCAGAGCAAGGCGCCCCTTCCATATAGGGGTTGGGGATGGGATCGATGCGGCCAATCTGGTCGAGCTTGCTCGAATCCACCCCGCGCCAGCCCGGCAGCGGCTCCTTGCGGATGACGGCGGTGCCGCGAATGTCCTGCATGGTGTCGATGGTCTCGCCGCCTGCGATGCGGTGAGCCACTTCCACCAGGGGGCGCTCGGCGTTGCCGTAGATGAGGATGTCGGCCTTGGCATCGATCAGAATCGAGCGGCGGATGGTCTCGGACCAGTAGTCGTAATGGGCAATGCGGCGCAGGGATGCCTCGATGCCGCCGATGACCACCGGCACCTCTTTATAGGCCTCTTTGCAGCGCTGGGTGTAGACCAGGGTGGCGCGGTCCGGCCGCTTGCCGCCCACATCCCCCGGGGTGTAGGCATCGTCGTGGCGCAGCTTCTTGTCGGCGGTGTAGCGGTTGATCATGGAGTCCATGTTGCCCGCCGTCACCCCGTAGAAGAGGTTCGGCTTGCCCAGGCGCATGAAGTCATCCTTCGATGACCAGTCCGGCTGGGCGATGATGCCGACCCGAAAACCCTGGGATTCGAGCATGCGGCCGATCACCGCCATGCCGAAGCTCGGGTGATCCACGTAGGCGTCGCCTGTCACCAGCACGATGTCGCAGCTGTCCCAGCCGAGCTTGTCCATCTCCGCGCGGGACATGGGCAGGAAGGGCGCCGTGCCGTAGCACTCGGCCCAGTAACGGGGATAGGAGAAGAGGTTGGTAACCGGCTGCATTTTGACCACCTGGAACAATTCGGGTCGCGCATTATACCGGCAGAGCCAGGCGGGGGCGATGGCTTTTTGCCCCTACAGAACGCGAGGGGAAGGGGCGCCTTCAAGCGGGCGCGACGGGTCGGCGTGACAGACTCAAATCTCATCAGCAAGCAGGGCGCCCATTGGCGCCCTGCTTGCTGTTATCCGGGTCGGCACGCTAGGCCGCCGGTTTGTCCCGCCCCTCGGGGGCCACCGCCCCCGGCACCGGGGAGGGACTGGCCGGGGTTGCCGTGGCCAGTACCTCGTCCACCAGTCGGTCCCGCGCTCCCGTCATCCCCGCGCGTCTGGCGATCAGGTGATAGATGGCGGGCACCACCAGCAGGGTCACCAGGGTCGCCAAGGACAAGCCGAAGAAAACCACGGTCCCCACGGCCATCCGGCTCTCGTACCCCGCGCCCATGGAGAGCATCAGGGGCACGGCGCCGATGATGGCGGTGAGCGAGGTCATCAAGATGGGGCGCAGGCGGCGCACCGACCCCTTGATGATCGCCTCCTCGAACCCTTCACCCCGCTGACGCAGCTGGTTGATGAACTCCACGATGAGGATGCCGTTCTTGGTCACCATGCCGATGAGCATGATCATGCCTATCTGGCTGTAGATGCTGAGCTCCTGCCCCGTGAGCCAGAGGCCGAGCAGGCCGCCGAAGATGCCGAGCGGCACCGTCATCATCACCACCGCCGGGGTCAGCAGGCTCTCGAACTGGGCCACCAGCACCAGATAGACCACCAGCAGGGCCAGGCCGAACACCAGTGCCATCTCCCCCTGGTTGTCGCGATAGTCCTTGGACTCGCCGGCATAATCCACCGACATGCCGGTGGGCAGGTGATCCGCGGCCCAGCCATCCAGGAAGTCGAGCGCCTCCCCCAGGGTGTGGCCGGGGGCCACGTCCGCGGTGAGGGTGACCGCCTTCTGGCGCTGGTAGTGGTTGAGGCGCTGGGGGCTCGCCACCTGGGTGACGGTCGCCAGGGTGGAGAGGCTCACCATCTCGCCGCTCGCGGCTTTCAAATAGATGCGGCTGATATCGGAGATGCCGTTGAACTGGGTCTGGTTGGCGCGCAGGTAGACGTCATACTCCTCGCCCCTGTCCACATAGGTGGTCTGGCTGACGCCGCCGAGCAGGGCCTGCAGGGAGCTTGCGATGGTGGAGACCGGAATGCCGAGCTGGGTGGCTCGCTCCCGCTCTATGGTCACCTGCAGCTCCGGGGTCTTCTCGGCATAATCGAGATCCGGGCTCTGCATCAGCCCGCTTTGGGCCGCCGCCTCCTTGAGCGCCAGCCCCTGCTGGTTGAGCTCGCCGTAATCGGAGCCTTGCAGCACGAACTGCACCGCCGCGGTGGAGCCGCCTCTGAACCCCGGCTGGAAGGTGCGGATCATCACGTCGGGGATGCCGGCGAGGCGACCGCTCAGGGAGCGGCCAAACTCGGTGGCCGTTTCGTCCCGCACCGCCCAGTCACTGAGCTGGATGATGGCCATGCCGGTCTGATCGCCACCGCGCCCGAAGGCCGGGGTGCTGAAGCTCATGGCCTGCACCACCCCCTTGCCGAGCAGCGGCAGGATGGCGGCCTCCACCTGCTGCATGTTGCGCTTCATCCGCTCGATGCTGGTGCCCTCCGCCCCTTTCACGAACACATAGAGCACGCCCCTGTCCTCGGTCGGGGTGAGGCTCGCGGGCAGCTTGCCAAAGAGGGCGCCAATGCCGCCGAGGCAGAGCAGCAACACCAGGGGCATCCAGACGGCGCGGCGCAGCACGGCCCCCAGCACGCGGCGATAACGCTCCTCCACCCAGCCAAGTCCCTTGTCCAGGGTGGCGGTCAGGGCGTTGGGCTTGTCCACGGCACGCATCAGCCAGGAGCCCATGGCCGGGGTCAGGGTGAGCGCTACCAGGGAGGAGAAGAGCACGGCCAAGGAGAGCAGGATGGCGAACTCGGTGAAGAGGCGCCCCACCATGCCATCCATGAAGGCGATGGGCACGAACACCATCACCAGCACGGCGGTGGTGGCGATGACGGCAAAGCCCACCTCCCGGGTGCCGTGCCAGGCCGCCATCAAGGGGGACTCGCCCCGTTGCAGGTGGTGGTGGATGTTCTCTACCACCACGATGGCGTCATCCACCACCAGGCCGATGGCGAGGATGAGGGCCAGCAAGGTAATGAGGTTGATGGAAAAGCCCAGATACCAGGCACCGATGAAGGCCGAAATCAGGGAGACGGGCACCGTGATGGCGGGGATGAGCGTGGTGCGCCCCTGCCCGAGGAAGAGATAGAGCACGGCGACCACCAGCAGGGCGCAGATGGCGAGTGTCTCGTATACCTCATCGATGGCCTGCTTGATGAAGATGGTGGAGTCGTAGTCGACCTCAAGGGTGGCCCCCTCCGGCAGGAAGCGCTGCATCTCCACGAGCTTTTTCTCGATGCCCTGGGCCACCGCCAGGGGATTGGCGGTGGACTGGGCGACGATGCCAATCCCCAGGCTCTCGCGGCCGTTGCGCTGATAGGCGCTGTCTTCGTTCTTGGCCCCCACCTCCACATCCGCAATGTCCGCCAGATAGATGCTCTGACCATTGGTGGCGGTTTTCACCGGCAGGGTGCGAAAATCTTCCGCACTGTGATAGAGCCGTGCAATCTGCACCGCCATGGTCATGGTGTTGTTGCGGATCTCGCCGCCCGGCAGCTCGATGTTCTCCCGCTTGAGGGCATCCTGCACGTCGGCCACCGTGATGCCGCGGGCCGCCATGTCGGCGGGGCGCAGCCGCACGTACATCACCTGGGTCAGGTCCCCGGAGAGGGAGACCTCGCTCACCCCGTCCACCAGGCTCAAGGGGTCCACCAGCATGCGATTGGCGTAATCCGTCATGGCGGTACGATCCATCTGGGTGCTGCTGAAGTTGAGCCAGATGGCCACATCCCCGTTGCCGTTGTCCTTGGTCACCATGGGCTCGTCCGCCCCGTCTGGCAGCTTGGGTCTGGCCCGGGAGATGGCGTCACGCACGTCGGAGGTGCCCTCCAGCATGTTCCAGCCGAGCTTGAACTCCACCGTGATGGAGGAGCGCCCCTTGCGGGTCACCGAGTTGATGTTCTTGATGCCGCTGATGCCGGAGAGCTGATCCTCGATGGGCTTGGTGACCTGGCTCTCCATCACCTCGGGGGCCGCCCCCTCATAGGTGGTGGTGATGGAGACGGACGGGGTCTGCACATCCGGCATCTCCCGCACGGTGAGTTTGCTGAAGGCCACCAGGCCGAACACGGTGAGCAGGGCGCTGATGACCACCGCCACCAGGGGACGGCGTACTGAGATATCGGAGAGCCACATCAGCCTTTCACCTCGCCCAGATCACGTACCTGGGCGCCGTCGCGCAGATTGACCAGCCCCTCCACCGCGATGCGATCGCCGACGCTGAGCCCCTTGAGCACCCAGACGGCCTCGCCATGGGTGTCGCCAAGCTCCACCGGCACGCGCTTCACCCGTCCGTCCGCCTCCAGGCGATAGACGAAGCGCTGCTCGCCGGCGTACTCCACCGACTGGGCGGGGATCAGGGTCATCTTCTGGGGTGGCAGAGAGAGATCCACGTTCATCAGCATGCCGGGGCGCAGCTGGCCGCCGGTGTTGGGCAGGATGACGCGGGCCTTGATGTTCTGGGTGTCACTGGAGATCCGGCTGTCGAGGGTCTCCAGCACGCCGGAAAAGGATTGATCCGGCCAGGCCGAGCTGGTTGCCGTCACCGCCATGCCGGGGCGCAGCAGGGAGAGGTAGCGCTCGGGCACCGCCAGATCGAGCCGCAGTTTTGCCAGCTCGTCCAGATGCAAGAGCACGTCGCCGCTGTTGACCAGGGCTCCTTCGCTGAGATCGATGAGGCTGACGGTGCCGTCGAAGGGGGCGGCCAGGGTGCGCAGGGAGAGCTCGTAACGGGCCGCATCGACCCGGGCCTGGGCCTGGGCAACAGTCGCCTCTTGCCCCTCCAGCTCCGAGGTGGTGACGGCGCCTCGCGCCACCAGCTTGCGCATGTCCCGCAGCTTGCGGGCCTCGTCGCGCACGCTGGCGCTCTGCTCGGCCAGCTCCGCCTGCTGCTTGCCCGCATCCAGGGCGATCAGGGTCTGCCCCTGTGTGACCTGCTGGCCAGAGCTCACCGCGATGGTGGCAATGCGGCCGGTCACCTCGGGACTGATGGCCACGGAGCGATTGGCCGCAAGCTTGCTCACCAGCTTGATGGAGGGCTCGGCCAGGCTCTGCCTGACGGTTTCGGCCCTGATATTGATCTCTCTTGGTGCAGGCTTGCTGGCAGGTTCAGCCTGCCGCAGATGCCAGGCGCCCGCCGCCAGCAATAGAAGAAGAGGGAAAAGCCACAGCCACACGCGCGTTTTCATCACAAGATCCATGCAGTCAAAGAGAGAGGAAGAAGAGATAGCTTCATCAAGGATGGCACCATGTTACCCCCTGACTATGCCGTGACTATGTATAAATGTGACAAAACGTAACAGTCCGGTGAGAAGATCATCAAAAACGCATCTTGTCGGCACGCGCGTCAGGGTTCTGCCTTACACTGATGCCGACTCTCGCCATCTTCCGGTACGCCCATGTCCATTCCCTCCCCCGCCTTTGCCAGATACCGATTGCAGTGGCTGCTGTTGGGCCTCGGCCTGCTGCTGTTGCTGCTCGCCCTGCAACATGCGTTTCGCCAGGTTACCGAGATCAACAAGCGTGACACCATCAACGCCGCGACCCAGCTCAGCAGCCAGCACCAGCGGATGGAGACCTTCCTTGAGGCCATGCGCGGCCAGGCGGAGGAGCGCCTGCGCAGCAATCCCCAGTCCGTGCTCTCTCGCCAGCTCTATCAGGCGCTGCAATCCGACGGGGAGCACGGCATCAACCTGGATCGCATCCCCGTCGATCTGCCCCCCGCCCTCATCGGCAACCTGACCGGGCAGGGCCCGCTGCCCCACGACGGCAGCGAGCGGCAAGACAGAATACATCTCGCCCTCAGCCTCTCCCCCCTGCTCGCCACGGCCAGCAAGCTGCTGGACAGGGACGTGGCCTGGATCTACTTCACCGGTACGGACAATTTCATCTACCTCTATCCCTGGGTGCCATCCAGCCAGTTTCGCTTCGATCCCGTGATTTACAGCAAGGCCTACTGGCAGGAGGCGATGGCCAGGTATCCCCACCTGGAGCACGCCATGCTCTCGCGCCCCTACCAGGATTTTGCCGGACGGGGGCAGATGATCACCCTCTCTCAGCCCATTACCCAGGGCGGCCAGATCATTGGCCTGCTCAGCATCGACATCCAGACCGTCACGCTGGCGCAGACCCTGCACCACCTCGCCCCCCGGATTGGTACCCTGTTCCTGCTCAACGCCCATCAGCAGATCCTCGCCAGCAGTCAGTCCGGTACCGCGCCGCCCCCGGTCAGGACGGCGCAGTCAGCGGAATATGAGTGGCAACAGGGCGCCTTGCAGCTCGTCTATCCCATCCCGGAAACACCGCTCTCCCTCATCCATCGCATCCCGCTGCTGCCTCTGCTGCAGACGCTGTTGTGGCAATCGGCGACGGCGCTCATCACCATTCTCTGTCTGGTGGTGGCGACCGTCTCCAGCCTGCGTGCCCAGCGCCTCAACCGGCGCCTCAACTACCTGTCACGCCACGATGCCCTGACCGGCGCCTTCAACCGCCACTACTTCGATGCCTTCGAACACCGCCAGGCCCTGGCAGGCCGCCAACGTATCGGCGCCATCATGTTTGACTGCGATCACTTCAAACAGGTCAACGACCGTTTCGGCCACGGGGTGGGCGATCAGGTCCTCATCCGTCTGGTGCAGCTCTGCCAATCCCTGCTGACACGGGAGTGCCACCTGATCCGCTGGGGCGGCGAGGAGTTCCTGCTGCTTGTCACCGATGAAGCGATCCCTCTGGCCCCCTTGGCCGAGCGGCTTCGCCTGTGCATAGCAGAGCATCCCTGGAGCGCCATCGCGGCCGAGCTGAAGGTGACCGTCAGCCTGGGCCACTGTCGTCAATCACCGGCTATCTCCTTGCAGGAGGTGATCCGCCGCGCCGATATCGCCCTCTATCAGGCCAAGGCCAACGGCCGCAATCGCAGCGAAGCGTGGCGGGATGACGGACAGGAGAAGCCGGAGTAAGCTGGACTCCCACTTCATGTCAGGAGACGCAACTGTGTCACGAAAACCCCGTCTGGGATTGGCCCTGGGTAGCGGTGCGGCCCGAGGATGGGCCCACATCGGCATCATCCGTGCCCTGGAGCGACTGGGCGTCAAGCCGGATCTGGTGGCTGGCTGCTCCATCGGCAGCTTTGTCGGCGCCGCCTATGCCGCTGGTGAACTTGACAAGCTGGAGAGCTGGGTGCGCGGCTTCAGCCGCCTGCAGGTGATGGGACTGCTCGATCCTGCCCTCTCCGGCGGCCTGTTTCGCGGTGACAAGGTATTTGGCATCGCCGCCGGCCATCTGGGGGATCCCGCCATCGAAAGCCTGCCGCTGCCCTTTGCCTGCGTCGCGACCGAACTCGATACCGGTCGCGAGATCTGGTTGCAGGAAGGGCCGCTTCGCCAGTGTGTGCGCGCCTCCTGCGGTATGCCCGGCCTCCTCACCCCGACCCGGGTGGAGGATCGCTGGCTGGTGGACGGGGCCGTGGTCAACCCGGTCCCCATCTCCCTGGCCCGCGCCATGGGAGCCGAGGTGGTGATCGCCGTCAACCTCAACACCGACATGCACCAGCCCTGGACCGACGAACCGGACGAGCCTGTGCAGGGGGGGCTGCTCAGCCAGTGGTTGAACCGGGGCGAACGCGAACCCAGTACCCCCGGCATGTGGGGGGTGATGACGGGCTCCATCAACATCATGCAGGAGCGCATCACCCGTGCCCGGATGGCCGGGGATCCCCCCGAGATCCAGCTCTGCCCGCGCCTTGGCAACCTCTCCATCATGGATTTCCACCGCGCGAGCGACGCCATCAACGAGGGGGAAGCCTGTGTCGAACGCAACCTGGAGCAGCTCAAGGAGGAGCTGTCACGACTCTGCCTGATATGAAGGCATATCGGGGTAAAAGACAAAAAGAGCGCCAATAGGCGCTTTTTTGTTTCGGGTTACGCGGCTCAGAACAGCCCCAGCCCCTTGAGCATCACCACCAGGATCAGCAGCGGCGACACATAGCGGATGATGAAAAACAGGGGCCTGAGGATGGGCAACGCCAGCTTGCCCCCATTGGTCAGCGCCGTCGTCATCCGCTCGAATCCCCATACCCAGCCCACAAAGAGGCAGAGGAAGATGCCGCCAAGGGGCATCAGCACGTTGGAAGAGACGAAGTCGAACAGATCGAAGAAGGTTTTCCCGCCAACCTGCACATCCGCCAGCGTGCTGCTCGAGAGCGCACAGGTCGAGCCGACCGCCCCCAGCACCAGCAGGTTGATCAGGGTCGCCCTTGTGCGGCTCATGTGAAAGCGCTCGGAGAGCACCGAGACCGGCACCTCCAGGATGGAGAGCATGGCCCCGGTGGCTGCGATGGCGGAGAGCACGAAGAAGAGCACCATGAAGAGGTGTCCAAACGGGATGCTGGCAAACACCGCGGGTATGGTGATGAACAGCAGGGAGGGGCCTGCGCTCGGCTCGAAGCCAAAGGCAAACACCGCCGGGAAGATGGCGATCCCCGCCAGCATGGAGACGAAGAGATCCGCGCACATCACCCGTACCGTGGTGAGAGGGATGTGCTGATCATCGCGAAAATAGCTGCCATAGGTCATCATGCAGCCCATCCCGATGGAGAGCTTGAAGAACGCCAGCCCCATGGCCGTCAGCACGACGCCTGCGGTCACCTTGGAGAAATCCGGCGAGAACAGGAAATGCAGTCCTTCGCTCGCTCCGGGCAGAGTCAGGCTGCGCACGCCTATCACCAGCAGCAGGATGAAGAGCAGTGGCATCAACCGCTTGGTGACCGCTTCGATCCCCCTGGAGACTCCCATCAGCAAGATCCCCCCCATCAGGGCCAGCACCAGCCACTGCCAGAGCAGACTCTGCAAGGGATCCGTGATGAGTGAATTGAAGGCAGCACCCGTGACGGCGGGATCGGTGGATAGGATCTCGCCGCTGGCCGCCTTGAAGATGTAGGCAAATACCCAGGCCGCCACCTCGGAGTAGAACGACATGATGAGGAAGGCCGCGCTCACCCCCATGGCGGCGATCAGCCACCAGGGTTGCCCCTTCGGAGCCAGCTTGATGAGCCCGCTGACCGCATCCGTCCTGGCCTCGCGCCCCAGCATGATCTCGGAGATCATCACCGGCAATCCCACCAGCAGGGTGGCGATGACATAGACCAGCAGAAAACCGGCGCCACCGTTCTCACCGGTCAGATAGGGAAACTTCCAGATATTCCCGAGCCCGACGGCAGACCCCAGGGTCGCGGCCAGCACGCCAAAGGTGCTGGTAAACCCATCTCTGGCTTTGGTAATGGATTGGCTCATCGTTGTCTCGCTGTGTGGATCACCGCCTGAATTAAAAGGGTCGGAGTGTTCCGTGGATTAATCCAGCCCGACAAGATGATTTAGTGAAAATCGCCGTTGACCGCACACAACGCATTATTTAATTAAATAATCATCCATTTTGATAAATAAAAAATGCCGCCTCGAGGGCGGCATTTTTATCAAGGTTGAACTGAATCAAGCCTTGGCAATATCGTCCGGACCGATCTGGCCGATTTCGGCGACTTTCTTGTCAGCCAGCAGCCAGAGGGTGAACTTGTGCAGATCGGGGTGGTGGGCCAGGGCAACCAGGAAGGCGCCTCCGACTTCACGGTAACCCAGTTCATAATTCTTCAGGGTGGTTGGGGGGACGCCCAGCAGATCGGCAAACTTGGGACGGCTCAGGCCTACCGCTTCGCGGATCTGACGGATCTTCTTGCCAACAGTTACGATATTTGAATTCATGTGTTCCATACTCCGTTCGGCGGATTGACTCCACCTTTATTTTTCGCGACGACTCGTAGTCAAGTGTATCAGTTTTGAACGGACTCGTTATGGTCGAGCCTCTATCTATAATCAGCGTCTTTCGACGACAACCCTTCACAAACCTCGGGGATGGTAATCGCTGCGTCGCCTCAGGTAAACAGTCTCGAAAAGAAACCTTTCTTGTTGCCCGGCCATCCCTCGTATAATTCGCCGGTTATTTCCAAGAGAGTCATCAACATGGCATTTCCCGGCATCATTTCCCGTCTTCATTCCGACCCGGACTCCCTCCCCCGTCAGCTCGCCCAGGGTATGCAGACCCGGGCCGAAGCGTTCTGGCTGCCCATGGCCATGCAGGGGGACGCCACCACCGTGCTGGCGGCCCTCCCGGACAGCTGCAGCCTCTATCTTGAAGGCCAGGCGACGCTTCCCCTGCGCAGCCACGACGGCGTCGTGGCAGAAAACGGCACCCTGGCACTGGGCAATGGTCACACGATGACGCTGGCCAGGGAGAAAGGCGATGGCGGCATCGTGCCGGAAGAAAGCCTCGCCGAGATGGCCCAATGGCTGGAAGCAGGTCATCGGCACTTCATCTGCTCCACCGCCGTCCAGCCCGTGGCGCGGGCCATCCTCAACATCTGGCCTCTCGATCCCTACCTCGCCCGTCACTTCTTGCTCAGTTTCACACCCTTGCTGTGCGAAGCAACTGAGGCGGACTATCTTGCTGTCCTCTCGGTCAGGGCGGGTGACGCCACCCCGCGGCACGCTTGGGCTGAGGCTTATATGAAGCTTGAGAAGAAACTGCATCGCGCCTACTTGGATCACTAATAAATCCCAAGAAACAGCCAGTTATCCCTACGACACAATTTGCCCCATCCCTTATCTGTGAGCTTGATCATGTTTTGAAATGGGCATAAAGTGCGCCACGTCATCGGAATGACGTCGGCTGTTCGTGGCGGAGTATGCATTGTCGACAGTGCAACCCGCACACTTGTGCACCCAGATACGTGCCTCCTGGATGGATCTAGGATCCCTGTTCGCACCAACGTCGTTGGTCGACAGAGCCAGCAGCTTACATAAATTACAAAGTGCGAAGCACGTGAACAACGTGCCATCTCAACGAGGATTATTTTATGATGAAAATGGCTCCTTCCCTGATCGCCATCGCTATGGCCACCATGGGTGCAACTGCAGCTCACGCCGCTGACGACATCTACTTCGGCGCCGGTGTTGGTGCAACTCACTTCAACGGTCTGAACAAGATCGAAGGCGTGAACGTTGGCGAAGAAGATGCGGCTGCTGCCAATGCCTTCGTTGGTTACAACTTCAACGAATACTTCGGTTCCGAGCTGGGCTACCAGTACACCGGCCGTGGCAACACCGACGGCAACCGTTACGAGAGCCAGGGTGCCACCCTGTCTGGTATCGCTCGTCTGCCGCTGGGCAACGATTTCTCCCTGTTCGGTGAAGCTGGCGCCTACTGGGGCCACACCGACGGTCTGGGTACCAGCGATACCAAAGTATCCCCGCTGGCCGGTGCCGGTGTGACCTACAAGGTCAACGACGCGCTGGATCTGCAAGCTCGCTACCGCTACATGTGGGACGTGGCTGACCTGCACGCCGACAACGTACGCTACAAGTCCAACCAGAGCGTTGCGACCCTGGAAGCCGTTTACCACCCGTTCCGTACTTCCTACGTAGCGCCTGCTCCGGCCCCGGTTGTTGAAGAAGCACCGGCCCCGGCTCCGCAAATCGTTGAGAAGAACTTCGCCCTGAACTCCGACGTGCTGTTCGCCTTTGGCAAAGACAGCCTGAAGGCCGAAGGTGTGCAAGCCCTGAACGCTCTGTACCAGCAAATCGTTGAGTTCCAGCCGAAAGACGGCAACGCCGTTGTTGTTGGTTACACCGACCGTATCGGTTCCGACGCTTACAACCAGAAGCTGTCTGAAGCTCGTGCCCGCACCGTTGCCAACTTCCTGGTCAGCAAGGGTATGGCTGCCAGCAAGGTTGCCATCGAAGGTCGCGGCGAAGCCAACCCGGTCACCGGCACCAAGTGTGACGGCGTCAAGGCCAAGGCTCAGCTGATCTCCTGCCTGGCTCCGGACCGTCGCGTAGAAGTTCGCGTATCCGGCGTACAAGAAGTTCAAAAGTAATCTGACTTCGCTCAGGTAACGTAAAAAAGGGGATGCCACGGCATCCCCTTTTGCTGTCTCTCTCCTCCCCCCAGCGACACTCTCTGTCTCACCTTTTCTCCCCTTTGCCCCCGTATTGCGGCCCCGCGACACCGGTGTCGGCGCTGCATATCTGTGCAGAAACTTGATCACGCTGATTCAAAAGAATACAGTAGCAACGCTTGTAAGACATTGGATGAACTATTAAAAGTGCTCAGTGCCCGGTTAGTTGTCCATGGAGAAACAGCTTCATGAGAATCCAGGTTTCCATCCATTTTTTATTCAAGCCGTCCGTGATCCGCTCACGGTGTCGCACATGAAGTGTCATCTGCGACCGGTATAACAAAGAGTGCGCAGTACGCCCATAGCACGGCAACTCAACGAGGATAAAACGATGAAAATGAAAATGGCACCAACCCTGATTGCTCTGGCCATTGCAGCCATGGGAACCACCACCGCTCAGGCGGCCGACGACTGGTACACGGGTATGGGTGCAGGTTGGGCCTATGGCCACGACCTGGATACCTTCGGCCAGGATGCTGACAAGGACGCCACCGCGCTCTCCCTGTTCGGCGGTTACAACTTCACCGAGAACTTTGCCGCCGAGCTCGGCTATCTCTATGCCGGCAAGGCTGGCGTCGATGGCGTCGACTTCAAGACCCAGGGTGCCACCCTGTCCGGTATCGCACGCCTGCCCATGAATGACATCTTCTCCGTCTTCGCCGAAGGGGGTGCCTACTTCAACCACGTCAACGGCAACGGCCAGAGCGACAACGGCACCTCGCCGCTGGCGGGTCTGGGTCTGACTGCCAAGCTCTCCGACCTTATCGACCTGCAGGCCCGCTACCGCTACATGTGGGATCTGGGTGACGATCAGAAGACCTGGAAAACCGACATGAGCGTCGCCACCCTGGAACTGGTGATGCACCCGAACCGCACCACCTATGTGGCACCGGCCCCGGCACCGGCTCCCGAGCCGGTTCCCGAGCCCGTCATGGTCGACAAGAACTTCTCCCTGAGCTCGGACGTGCTGTTTGCCTTTGGCAAATCCACCCTGAAGCCGGAAGGGGCTGCTGCGCTCAACACCCTGTATCAGCAGATCGTCGACGTCCAGCCGAAAGATGGCAGCGCCGTGGTGGTGGGTTACACCGACCGCATCGGCTCCGATGCCTACAACCTGAAGCTGTCTGAAGCCCGTGCCCGCACCGTGGCCGACTTCCTGGTTGGCAAGGGTCTGCCGGCTGGCAAGGTATCCATCGAAGGTCGTGGTGAAGCCAACCCGGTCACCGGTACCCAGTGTGACGGCATCAAGGCCAAGGCTCAGCTGATCGCCTGCCTGGCACCGGATCGCCGCGTCGAAGTCCGCGTCACCGGCGTACAGGAAGTGCAGCAATAAGAGGTTGACCACCTGTTGCAAAAAGGGGCCATTCCGGCCCCTTTTTTAATGCCCGCACGGCACCACCAACGCGGGCCGCCCACCTGCCTGCCCCACCGATTCTCCATACAGATGCGTCACTTAAATGGTTAAAGCGCTCACATCGCCTATACATAATGTTGGCTATACATAGCAAAGGGCTGGGAGCCCTATAACACCCAACATCGACGAGGATACGCGATGAACATAAGACTGAAACCTGTGTGGATTGCATTGGCATTGGCGACGAGTGCCGCCCAGGCGGCACCTGTTCACGACTGGTATGTGGGGGCTGGGGGTGGCTGGGCCTTTGCCCATGACATCGATGATTTCAGCAAGGACGTCGGCAAGGACGCAACCGCCATCAACGCCTTTGTCGGCTACAACTACAACGAGAACCTGGGGACCGAACTCGGTTACCTCTCCACCGGTGACTGGGATATCGCCGGCCAGGACTTCAACAGCAAGGGGGCCACCCTGTCGGTCATTGGCCGTTTGCCGCTCGGGGACATCTTCTCTGTCTTTGCCGAAGGGGGCGGTTATCTCTATCACGTCGACTCCGTCAACGGGGGAGATGACAACCTGGCTCCCCTGGCGGGTCTGGGCCTGACCGCCAGACTGAGCGACTGGGTAGACATCCAGACCCGCTACCGCTACATGGTGCGAGTCGGGGACGATCCTGACAACGACAAGGTGGGCAGCGGTACCAAACGCTGGGTCAGCGACATCAGTACCGCCACCATCGAGCTGGTGCTTCACCCCAATCGCACCGTCGCCGCAGTGCCGGTGGCCGCGCCTCTGGTCGTGGCACCGCCGCCCCCGGCTCCCGAGCCGGTGGATCAGACCTTCAACCTGAGTTCGGATGTGCTGTTTGCCTTTGGCAAGGCGGAGCTCAAACCGGAGGGGATGCAGGCACTCGACGCCCTCTACCAGCAGATCGTCGACGTCAAACCCAAGGATGGCAACGCCATGGTGATGGGCTACACCGACCGCATCGGCTCGGATGCCAACAACCAGGCACTGTCGGAGGCCCGTGCAAGCACGGTCGCCAACTTCCTGATTGGCAAGGGGCTGCCCGCAGACAAGGTGAGCATTCAGGGCAACGGCGAGAGCAACCCGGTCACCGGCACCCAGTGTGATGCCATCAAGGCCAGGGCTGCCCTCATCGACTGCCTGGCCCCGGATCGCCGGGTCGAAATCCGGGTCACCGGTGTCAGCAATCCCGCCGAGCCCGCCCCCGCCGAGCAACCGGCACAATAACCTCCTCTTCCTTCACAGCCGTGCACAAAAAAGGGATGCCGAGGCATCCCTTCTGCGTGTCTGTCCCCTTGGGATCAGAAGGAAGTACGACGATAGCGGCGGTACTCGGGGCGCCAGAAGTTCGCCTCGATGGCCTGATCGATCACATCATCGGGGGTCTGCACCGCCTTGCCCTGCAACATGGCGGTCTTGGCCACCATCTTGGCGATGTAGCGGGAGACCTGATGGATGTCCGCCAGATCCGGCAGCAAGGAGCCCTCTTCCCCCTTCACCAGGGGTGAACAATCCGCCAGGGCACGGCTGGCCGACATCAGCATGGCATCGGTCACCCGGTTGGCACCGGAGGCGATCACCCCAAGGCCGATACCCGGGAAGATGAAGGAGTTGTTGCACTGGGCGATGACGTAGCGCTTGCCCTTGTACTCCACCGGTGCGAACGGGCTGCCGGTGGCGACCAGCACCTGGCCGTCGGTCCAGCGAATGAGATCCGCCGGGGTGGCTTCCACCCGGGAAGTGGGGTTGGAGAGCGGGAAGATGATGGGACGGGCACAGTGCTTGTGCATGGTCTTGACCACCTCTTCGGTGAAGAGGCCGGGCTGGCCGGAGACCCCGATCAGGATGTCCGGGCGACCGTGCTCCATCACCTCCAGCAGGGAGATGTTGTCCCCCACCGGCCACTCCTTGATCCGCTCGACCGGCTGGGAGAGCTTGCGCTGGAAGTCGAGCTGGTTGGGGATCTTGTCTGTGATGAGACCGAATCGGTCCACCATGAAGACCCGGCCCCGCGCCTCGGCGTCGGTCAGCCCTTCGGCCTTCATCTGCGCCACGATCTGCTCGGCGATGCCGCACCCGGCACTGCCCGCCCCGAGGAAGGCGACCCGCTTCTCGGAGAGCTTGGCACCGGAGGCCTTGCAGGCGGCGATGAGGCTGCCCAGGGTCACCGCGGCGGTCCCCTGAATGTCATCGTTGAAGCAGCACAGCTCATCCTTGTAGCGGTTGAGCAGCGGGGTGGCATTGCCCTGGGCGAAATCCTCGAACTGCAGCAGGATGTCCGGCCAGCGGCGCTTGACCGCCTGGATGAAGGCATCAACGAACTCGTCGTACTCTTCGCCGGAGATGCGCGGATGGCGCCACCCCATGTAGAAGGGGTCGTTCAGCAACTGCTGGTTGTTGGTGCCCACATCCAGCACCACCGGCAGGCAGTAGGCCGGGGAGATGCCGCCACAGGCGGTGTAGAGGGAGAGCTTGCCGATGGGAATGCCCATGCCGCCGATGCCCTGATCCCCGAGGCCCAGGATGCGTTCGCCGTCGGTGACCACGATCACCTTGACGTTCTGCTTGGTGGCATTTTGCAGCATGTCATCGATCCTGTCCTTGTCCGGATAGGAGATGAAGAGGCCGCGGGCACGACGATAGATGTTGGAGAACTCCTCGCACGCCTTGCCGACCGTCGGGGTGTAGATGACCGGCAGCATTTCGGTGAGGTGGTTGTTCAGCAGGCGGTAGAAGAGCGTTTCGTTGGTATCCTGGATGTTGCGCAAATAGATGTGCTTGTCCATGTCGTTGCCAAACGCCATGAACTGGCGATAGGCACGCTCTGCCTGCTCTTCGATGGTTTCGATGTTCTGGGGCAGCAGACCCTCCAGATTGAAGCTGCTGCGTTCTTCGCTGGTGAAAGCGCTGCCCTTGTTGAGCAACGGCGTCTCCAGCAGGGCTGGACCTGCGTAGGGAATGTAGAGGGGACGTTTCTGATTATTATCTTCAAACATGGATCTGTACCTTGACTGTGTGGCCCGTCGATCCTATGGGCTTGAGCCAACAATTTCAAAGGGTTTGCACCTCCCTTGCGAAAGGTTTGCGACCCAGTCGACGAAAGGCCCCCGGAGTCTGACCCGTCAGGCGGCGAAAACGGTTGGCAAAGTTGGCGCCGTCGCTGTATCCGACCCGGGCCGCCAGCTCGGCCAGCGGCCAGTTGGTGTAGAGCAGCAACTGGCGCGCCTTGTTCATGCGAAGTCCGGTGAGCCAGGCCATGGGGCCCATGCCGAACACCTGCTGGCAGAGCCGGTGCAGATGGGGCACCGAGCAGGCCATCTGGTCGGCCAGCAGGGCCACGCTCCAGGGCTCGTCCAGACGTGCCTCCACCCGCCGAAACAGCGCCTGTAGCCGCAACTCCGGCGTGCCGCGCACCTCCCCCTGCAGGGTCCGCTCCAAGAGCGCCAGCAGCAGGCTCAGCAGCTGGGGCTGGAGCGGCGAACGTATTCCCTCCCCCTGCATCAGGCTGAGCAGGTGGTAGAGCTGCTCCCCCTCCTCCCCCTGCCAGATGCGATGGCCAAGCCGGTGCAGATGCTGCCAGCGCGGCACGTCGTCCAGCAGGATCCAGCTGGTATGCCAGGCTTCCCCCACCAGCCTGAGGCCCCCCGGCACGGCGGCCGGGAGAAAGACCAGGGCTCCCGCCGGGATGGGCTGCTCCCCGCCATCGGTGAGCAGGGCGCCCCCCTCGTCATGGCTCACCATCAGGATGTGAAACTCCGGTCGGTTGCGGCGGATAAGGTAGTGCTCCCGTATCGTCGAGAGGCCGGTCAGGAAGACGCCCGCCTCCCCAAGCAGGGGCAGCCCTTCGCGTCCCAGCATCCGCTCTTCGCAGGCCGGGGCGATTTCCAGACACTCGCTGATAAATGGCATAGCACCTCAACAGGATAGTTTTGCACAAGAAAGCCGAGAGAGGCTCACAGTGAAGCCTCCCGATATCACCCCTATCATACCCACGACAAACCCTGATTTTTACCAACCCGGTTAACATAAATGAATTATTGGCAAGCGATTTTAAAACAAACCACCGATCGCGAGTTCATGACGCGACTGTGGCGACTGGCCCTGCCGGTTTCGCTGCAATCCATGATGTTCTCCCTGCTCGGCCTCATCGACATCATGATGGTGAGCCAGCTCGGCACCACGGCTGTGGCGGCGGTCGGCTTGGGCAACCGGGTCTTCTTCTTCAATCTGCTGGTGATAGCGGGGCTCTCGGGCGGAGTCTCGGTGTTGGCGGCACAATATTTCGGCCGTGGCGAGATGGCCGGGGTGCGCCGCTCCCTGGCCCTGGCCCTGGTGGGCGCCCTGGCGGTGAGCCTGCCCTTTGCCCTCGTCTATGTGTTCTCACCGGGCAGCGTGCTCGGGTTTGCCAGCCAGGAGCCCGCGCTGCGCGAGCTGGCCGACGAGTTCCTGATGATCACCGGCGCCACCATCCTCTGCACCGCCGTGGTGGTGCCCCTGGAGTCGGCCCTGCGCTCGGTGGGCAATGCCGCGGCGCCGACCCGCATCGGCATCATCGCCATCATCGCCAACGTCATCCTCAACTATGCCCTCATCTTCGGCCATTTCGGCGCCGAGGCCATGGGTGTAGCCGGCTCCGCCTGGGGCACCACCCTTTCGCGTCTGCTCCAGACCGCGCTGCTGCTTGCCTATGTGTGGCGTGCCGAGCCCCGCCTCATCCCGCGTAAGCAAGACTGGCTCGCCGCCTTCAGGCGCAAGGAGGTGGTGCGCTTCACCCTGATCGCCCTGCCGCTGTTGCTGCACGACGGGCTCTGGGCCTTCGGCATGCTGCTCTACGGCTTCCTCTACGCGCACCTCGGCACCGACGCTCTGGCCATCATGACCACCCTCGGCACGCTGGAGAGCATCCTCATCTCCCTCTTCTTCGGGCTGGCGGTGGCCTGCTCCACCCTGCTCGGTCACCGGCTCGGGGCAGAGGAGTATGACGAGGCCTGGCAGCACTCCCAGCTCTTCCTGCTGCTGGCCCCCGTCGGCGCCCTGCTGGTGGGGACCGCCGTCTGGCTGATGCAGGGCAGCCTGCTGCAATGGGTCGGCAACCTGCCGGGCGAGCTGATGACTGAGGCCGGCCAGGTGCTCGCCATCATGTGTCTGGGCATGCTGCTCAAGGTATTCAACATGGTGGGGATCGTCGGGGTGCTGCGCTCGGGGGGGGACGTCAACTACAGCATCTTCATCGACATCGTCGGCATGTGGTGCATCGGCCTGCCGCTGGCCTGGGTGGCGGTCAGCCTGCTGGGCTGGCCCCTCTCCTGGGTGGTGGCCGTGGTCCTGCTGGAAGAGCTCTCCAAGGTGCTGCTGGTGCAGCGCCGCATTCGCCAGCGGCGCTGGCTGCGCAATCTGGTGCTGGGATAAGGGAAGAGCGCAAAGCGGGAAAATGCGGGGTCATATCAATGACAGAAAATCCCGCTTTGCAGTATGCTGGCCCCCTCTTCAATCAGAGGCGGGGTGCGCCGGCCATGCCGACCCTTGTGCCCCTGCCCAGTAGTCGTTTAAGGAGACGAGCATGCAACCACAAAAAGAGCGGATCACCGAGACTGCCCTGCTGGAGATGGCCAACAAGATCATTCGTGAACACGAGGACTTCATCCACGGCATGCGCGCCGACTCGGTGGAGCAGAAGGGGGACATTCTGGTGTTCAAGGGGGAGTTCTTCCTGGCAGAGGACGGCACCCCGACCGGCAAGACCATGGCGGTGTTCAACATGTTCAAGCTGCTGGCCCAGCAGCTCTCCGGCAAATACACCCTGGCCTGACGCCAGCCCCGTCATCACCGGATGCCGCCCTCAGGCGGCATCCGTTTTTGTGCGCCCTGCATCGCCCGCGGGTTTCCCTGCCTCGGCCACCACGCAGTTGCGACCCGCCATCTTGGCCATGTAGAGGCACTCGTCCGCCCGGTTGAGCAGATCCTCCACCCCCTCGCCACGCTGGGCCAGGGTCAGACCGATGCTCACCGTCACCTCCAGCAGTTCGTCGGAGGTGGGGCTTTTCACCAACCTCGCTTCCACCGCGACCCGCAGCCGCTCCGCCACCCGCTTGGCTTGTGCCAGATCCGTGCAACCGGGCAACAGGATGGCAAACTCCTCCCCGCCGTAACGCCCGAGCACCATGCCGGGCTCCAGTTGTTCCGACAGGGTGGCCGCCACCTCCTTGAGCACCGCATCCCCCGCCAGATGGCCGAAGGTGTCGTTGATGCGCTTGAAGCGGTCCAGATCCAGCAGCAGCACCGCGAAGGGAGCCTGTTTGCGGATCATGGCGGCCCTCGCCTTCTCGAGCTGCTTCATCAGCAGGCGGCGGTTCATCATGCCGGTCAGCTCGTCCGTGGTGGATTCCCGATAGAGTTGCAGCAGCATGTTGAGCTGGCCGCACTGCACCCAGGCGCTGGCGATGGCAAAGAGCCCCAGCAGCCAGACCTGGTTGAGGGTCTGCACGCTCCAAAGAGGCTGGCCCACCAGCAACCAGTTGCCCGCCAGCATGGTGGCCAGAATGCCCCCCGCCAGTTGCAGGCTGAGGGAGAGGGGAATGGGGAAGATGGCGAACAGGCTGATGAGCAGATAGGGGAAGGCCATGTAGCCCGCCTGCATCTCCTGATCCGCGCCGAAGCTGTGCAGGCAGATGAGGGAGAAGAGCATCATCACCGCCATCAGGTAGCCCAGCGCCAGCTTCATGCGCTCGCGCTTGAAGTGGATGAGATAGGAGAGGGGGATGAGGGGCGAGAGGGCCAGCAGGCAGAAGATCCTGACCTGGAACAGCGCCTCGAACTGGATGGCTGGCAGGGTCAGCCAGTCCACCAGGGCCCAGCTCGGGAGCCCCGCCATCAGCAGACAGGTGAGCAGCCGCAGCCGCACCGTCATGAAGCCCATCCGGGTCAGGGTAAAATCTTCGGAGTGGGCGCGGGCACTCCAGAACTCCGACAGCTTCAGCATCCAGAGTCTCCATCTTCGAACCGAGGGCTCATTCTACACCGTCCCCATCCTGATGCATCAGCCTCCCTCCCCTTTGTGAGGGATCGGTCTCACACAAACCGGCGGATCTTAATCGCCACAGGAAAACGTTTCAACCCATCGAGAAATAAACGAGTTTGCGCTCAATTAGCGCTGGAAAGCGCGATACCAATCACTAAAATAGCGCCCAATTTTCTCCCATCCCCCCACACATTCGAGGTATTTATGGAACAGGCTGCCGCCCCAAGCGCCATCCGAGAGGCCCATCCCCCCAGGCGAGCCCACAGCGAACTGGTCTACGGCATCGAGGATGTCCCCCCCCTGCCCCAGACCCTGTTCGCCGCCCTGCAGCATATGCTCGCCATGTTTGTCGCCATCATCACCCCGCCCCTCATCATCGCCAATGCCCTCGGCCTCCCCGCCGACGACACCCGCTACATCGTCTCCATGTCCCTGGTCATGTCCGGCATCGCCTCCTTCATCCAGACCCGCCGTTTCGGCCCCCTCGGTTCCGGCCTGCTCTCGGTACAGGGCACCAGCTTCAACTTCCTCGGTCCCATCATCGCCTCCGGCCTCGCCCTCAAGCAGGCGGCCATGCCCACCGACGATCTGCTGGGCACCCTGTTCGGCACCATGCTGGCAGCGGCCCTCACCATCGTCGTCATGAGCCGCTTCCTGCACCTGGTCAAACGGATCATCACCCCGCTGGTGACCGGCATCGTGGTATTGCTCATCGGCCTGACCCTCATCAAGGTAGGGCTCATCAGCATGGGGGGCGGCTACGGCGCCCTGGCGGACGGCAGCTTCGCCAGCCACACCAACCTCTTTCTCTCCCTGCTGGTGCTCGGCCTCATCGTGCTGATGCAGCGCAGTCGCAACCCCTGGTTGCGCCTCTCCGCCATCATGATCGCCATGCTGGCGGGCTATGCGGTGGCGCTGCTGCTGGGCAAGGTGGCAGTCCCCACCTTCGACGGCCCGCTGCTGATGGTGCCTGTTCCGCTCCACTACGGGCTCGGCTTTGACTGGCAGTTGTTCGTGCCGCTCGCCATCATCTTCGTGGTGACGGCGCTCGAGGCCATCGGCGACATGACCGCCACCTCCGACATCTCCGGCGAGCCGCTGGAAGGGCCGGTCTACATGGCGCGGATCAAGGGGGGCGTGCTGGCCGATGGCGCCAACTCCATGCTGGCGGCGGTCTTCTCCACCTTCCCCATGTCCACCTTCGCCCAGAACAACGGCGTCATCCAGCTGACCGGGGTGGCCAGCCGCCATGTCGGCCTCTTCATCGCCGCCATGCTGGCCCTGCTCGGCCTGTTCCCGGCGGTGGCGAGCCTGGTGCAACAAATACCTGAACCCGTGCTCGGCGGCGCTACCATCGTCATGTTCGGCACCATCGCCGCCGCCGGGGTGCGCATCATCTCCCGGGAGGAGCTGGACCGCCGCGCCCTGATGATCCTGGCGGTGTCGCTCGCCATGGGCCTCGGAGTGGCCCAGGTGCCCGAGGTGCTGCAACACCTGCCGGAGCTGGCCAGGAGCGTGCTCTCCTACGGCGTCGCCACCGGCGGCCTCACCGCCATCCTGCTCAATCTGCTGCTGCCCAGGCGCGCCGCCGCACAGGCCTGACACTCCGCCATCCTTGCACCAAAGCCCCGCCATGCGGGGCTTTACCTTGTTTGCCCCCGCGCGTACTGTGCTTGGCAGCCTCTGCCAAAGGATGCCTTTCATGCCTTATACCCTGCTGCCCCCGCCGCCCGCCCACCAGACACCCGACCAGATCCTGGCCGAGGAGCAGCGCTGGCTGCGGGAGTGCGCCGGTGACGGCGAGCCCAGGGCCCTCCTCTGGCAGGGCCCCCAATGCCTCATCGTCACCCGCAAGGATACCCGTTTGCCCCGCTACCAGGCCGCCTGCGAGCAGCTTGCCGCCGAGGGCTGGCCGGTGTTCGTGCGCGACAGCGGCGGCACCGCCGTGCCCCACGGCGCCGGCATCCTCAACCTCTCCCTCATGCTGCCCCGCACCACCACGGATCTGGCCCACTACTACCGGCTGCTGGGGGCGCCCCTGCTCGCCCTGCTGGAGGAACACGGTCTTGCGGGCAGCTACGACTTCGTGCCCGGCTCGTTTTGCGACGGCCAGTACAACCTGGTGATCGGAGGGCGCAAGGTGACCGGCACCGCCCAGCGCTGGCTGGCGCCGGGCCGGGATCACGACGGCGCCGTGCTGGCTCAGGCCATGCTGCTGGTGGCGGGGGATGTGGACGAGGGCACCCGGATGGCGAGCCGCTTCTACGAACTGGCCGGGGGCGAGCTGCGCTTTGCTCCGGGCACCTCCACCACCCTGGCCCACGCCATTGGCTGGCAGGGGGAGGAGGCGGCCCTGGTGAGCCGGGTGAGCAGTGCGCTGGCGCAGCGGCTCACCGGAGATATTCCCTCCCCCTGACCCCCTGGGGGCAACAAGCGCCGCCATTCATTGCGTAAAATACAAAAAAGCCACGATGAGCGTCGTGGCTTTTGCGTATTTCGCACAGATATTGTCAGAGGAGCCGGGATCAAGCCCCGGGTTTTGCCATCCCAGCCCGGATCCCGGTTGACACCATGGACAGGAGCCCGGTGACAGGACTTCCCGCAGGCCCGCTTCTCATCAGGCCGTCTGCGGCTCGGGCTCGGACTCCGTATCCCGGTCCCGGCTAAAGTAGGCGCGGGTCTCGGCAATCACCACGTGGCGCAGGCCGATGAGGCCGATGAGGTTGGGCACCGCCATCAGGCCGTTGACGATGTCGGCCAAGAGCCAGATCAGGTCCAGATGGAGGAAGGCACCGCTCGCCACCAGCACCAGATAGATGAGGCGGTAGGGTTTGATCGCCTTCACCCCGAACAGGTACTCGGTGCAGCGCTCGCCGTAGTAGTTCCAGCCAAGGATGGTGGTAAAGGCGAAGAACAAAAGGCCGATGCTCACCAGATACTGGCCCACATGGGCATCCAGCCCCTGGGCAAAGGCCAGACTGGTCATGGCCGCACCGCTTGCATCGCCGCTCCACACCCCGGTCACCACCAGCGTCAGGCCGGTCATGGTGCAGATGATGAGGGTGTCGATGAAGGTGCCGGTCATGGAGACCAGCCCCTGCTCCACGCAGGAATCGGTCTTGGCCGCCGCCGCCGCGATGGGGGCCGAACCCAGGCCCGACTCGTTGGAGAAGACCCCGCGCGCCACCCCGGACTGGATCGCCAGCATAATGCCGGCGCCGACGAAACCGCCGGTGGCCGCATGGCCGGTGAAGGCGCTCCCGATCACCAGCATGACCGCATCGGGCAGGGCGCCTGCATTGTTCACCAGCACCCCGGCACAGGCGACGATGTAGAAGATGGCCATGAAGGGCACCACCTTGCTCGACACGCTGGAGATGGACTGGATACCCCCCAGGGTCACCAGCGCCACGATCAGGGTCAGCACCACGGCGGTCACTTCACGGGGTACCGAGAAGGAGAGGCTCATGGCATCACTGATGGCGTTGACCTGGGGGAAGGTACCGATGCCGAAGAAGGCGACGCCGATGCCGAACAGGGCAAACAGCTTGGCGAGCGGCCTGGAGCCGAGCCCCTTCTCCAGATAGTACATGGGGCCACCCGCCATCTGGCCGTTGGCGTCCTGCTGGCGATATTTGACCGCCAGCAGGCACTCGGCATACTTGGTGGCCATGCCGAACAGGGCGGCCATCCACATCCAGAACAGGGCGCCGGGGCCGCCGAGCTTGATGGCGGTGGCAACCCCGACGATGTTGCCGGTGCCGATGGTGGCGGAGAGGGCGGTGCACAGGGCACCAAAGCTGGAGACATCCCCTTGCTTGCCCTGCCCCTGATCGCGGCCAAAGACCAGCTTGAGGGCCAGCGGCAAACGCACGATCTGAAGCAGACCCAGACGCAGGGTGAGATAGATACCGGTCCCGACCAGCAGGATCAGCAGGGGGGGACCCCAGATAAAGCTATCGATGGCGGCGAGCGCCGATTGAATTGATGACATGCATCCTCCTTAAAAAACAACGATTAAGGAGGAGAAGGATGATCTTCCCATAGGTGTCGCGATCGGCCAGAGGCGATCGGATGCGGGCCAAGCCCAGGTACAACCATCCCATCCCCTCTGTCCTTTTGCCTGAGAGTTTCCGGCGCCAGATTGCGATGCAATCACGGTACCTTGCTCCTTCGGCGCCCGATTCAACGGGTCTCTCCAGAGTATCGTCCAGTAGCAGTCCACACCGGTTGCCCGGTACCTGAAAGATTCACTTCTTCGGTGGATGGTTGCCCATCGCTCTCCTGCTACCTTCATCCGAACTAGTTTGGATCAGGAAGCGGGCATGGTAATCCAAAAAATGTGAGCTGTCTCGCACTCCCTGGCCCCGGCGCCCCCTTTTTACCTGGCCGCAACCCCCGGGTCTGATGTTATTAGTTCGTTAACTATCAACAGCTTATCAAGCTCCCTTCGGAGGTGCTCCCCATCACGGCCCTGATCGCTCCCCGTATCAAGAGCCTGTTTCGTCTCGACCAGAAAAACTTGACGACATATCCAATCAAAATGCTTGCACACAAACTCAATAAGCCGATAATCCCGCGCATAACTAAGCACTTTGCAAGGGAGTTATGCAATGTGCCTGGTGGGTCCCTCCGGACCGCTCGCCTGAGCCGGCCGTCGCCGGTTCAATCGCATATGGCTTGGGCATATCACGCCCCCTAAGGACTATCAAAAGAGAATGAACGAGACCCTGGTCGCACAAGATTACCGTCAGTTGGTTGAACAATTCGGCTCCCCCCTGCTGCTGCTCGACAAGGCAGCCGTCCGCAAACAGTATCGGGCCCTGGCGGCCGCCCTGCCCGATGTGCGCTTGCATTATGCACTCAAGCCCCTGCCCCACGAGGCGGTGGTCTCTGTCTTGAAGGAAGAGGGGGCCTGTTTCGATCTGGCCACCAATGGCGAAGTGGATCTGGTGCGCAGCCAAGGGGTTCGCCCGGGACGCTGCATCCATACCCATCCCATCAAGCGTGACAGCGACATCCGTTATGCCCTGGAATTCGGCTGCACCGTGTTTGTCTATGACAACCCGCTGGAGCTGGAAAAGTTCCTGCCCTACAAGGATGAAGTGAAACTGCTGCTGCGGGTCAGCTTCCCGAACCCCGAGACCAAGGTCGATCTTTCCAAGAAGTTCGGCTGCACCCCGGAGCAGGCACTGCCGTTGCTGCAACTGGCCCAGGCCAAGGGGATCAAGGTGATGGGGCTGTCGTTCCACGTCGGCTCCCAGGTGCCCCACGCCCGTCGCCACGTGCAGGCCATCGATGCCTGCCGCGAGATCATGGAGCAGGCCTGGGAGCTCGGGCTCAAGCCCTGGGTGCTGGACATCGGCGGCGGCTTCCCGGTGGACTATGACGGCGGCGAGTTCGACATCGACGGTTTCTGCGCCCCGATCCGCGAGGCCCTGGCCAAGCTGCCCGCCACGGTACAGAAGATTGCCGAGCCGGGCCGCTTCATCAGCGCGCCGGCCATGACCTCGGTCTCCAGCGTGATGGGCAAGGCCCACCGCGGCGACAAGATCTGGTACTACCTGGATGACGGCCTCTACGGCAGCTACAACGGCCAGCTCTACGACCACGTCACCTACCCGGTGAGCACGCCCTATGCCCACGGCGAACTGCACAATGCGGTGCTCTCCGGCCCCACCTGCGACAGCGTGGACGTCATCCGCGACAGCATCATGCTGCCGGATCTCGAGATCGGCGAGCTGGTGGTGGGTCGGGTGATGGGGGCCTACACCTGGGCCTCCGCGTCCACCTTCAACTTCTTCCCCAAGGCGAGCATCCTGATCCTGGACAGCGCCCAGAAGCAGAAGCTGGTTGCCGTGGCCTGAGACTAGGACCCGCGCACAAAAAAGAGGGGACGCCGCGGCGTCCCCTCTTTCATTTCATCATCAGACTAGATGAACTGGCTCGTCAGCAGCCAGCCGGTGTAGGCGACGAAGCAGGCGAGCAGCACGCCCCCCTCCAGCCGGTTGATGCGCCCCTGCCCCTTGCGGCCCAGACACATCATCAGCAGCAACAGGGTCAGCCCCATCATGATGCTCCAGTCGCGGGAAAGCACTTCGGGCGCCACCTCGAGCGGGTGGATGCCGGCGGCGATGCCCACCACGGCCAGGGTGTTGAACAGGTTGGAACCCAGCACGTTGCCAAGGGCCAGATCGTGCTCGTTCTTGCGGATGGCGATGAGGGACGATGCCAGCTCCGGCAGGGAGGTCCCCACCGCGACTATGGTCAGGCCAATCACCAGATCGCTGATGCCAAAGCCCTGGGCGATGGTCACCGCCCCCCACACCAGCAGACGGGAAGCCCCGATCAGCAGCACCAGGCCGACGATGAGCCAGAGGATGGCGCTCTTGAGAGACATGCCCTCGGAGACGATGTCCTCCTCGGTATCCGTATCCAGCGCATCCCCCTTGCCGTTCATGCCGGCCCAGATGGACCAGCCCATCAGCACTGCGAACACGGCCCCCAGAATGGCGGCATCCATCCGGCCCAGATTGCCATCGATGAGCAGGGCGCCGGAGAGCAGGGTGATGCCGAGCAGGATGGGGATCTCCTTGCGCACCACCTGGGAGGCGACGGCAATGGGGCTGATCAGGGCGGTCAGACCCAGGATCAGGGCAATATTGGTGATGTTGGAGCCATAGGCATTGCCGAGCGCGAGCCCGGGATTGCCCTGGGAGGCCGCCAGCGCGGAGACCACCATCTCGGGGGCCGAGGTACCAAAACCGATGATCACCATGCCGATCAGCAGCGGCGGCATACCGGCGTAACGGGCGGTGGCGGCGGCGCCGTCCACGAACTTGTCGGCACTCCAGACCAGCAACGCCAGTCCGGCAATCAGGGCAACAAAAGCCAGGGTCATATTGTTCTATCTCATCCACGGCAAACACGAGAGCCAGGCAAGTTGCCTGGCTCCATCCAAACGCGGCCTCAGTGTAACGGGGCCGCTTGCTATTTCAAGGTGTAATCAAACACCGATTAATCTTTCACAGCGCCGCCAGCAGGCTCTGGGCATCCGACACCTCGAACTTGCCCGGCGCCTCCACGAAGAGCCGCTCCACCACACCATCGTTGGCGATGAGGGCAAAACGCTGGGCCCGCACGCCGCCGAAGGCCCCGGTCTCCTTGGCAAGACCCAGTGCCCGGGTCCAGCTGCCGTCGCCGTCCGCCAGCATGGTGATGTCAGCGGCGTTCTGTGCCTCCTGCCACGCCTTCATCACGAAGGCGTCGTTGACCGACAGACAGCACAGTTCCACCCCCTTGGCCCTGAACTGATCGGCCAGCACCACGTAGCCCGGCAGGTGGGCGTTGGAGCAGGTGGGGGTGAAGGCGCCGGGCACCGCAAAGAGTACCACCCGCTTGTCGGCAAACAGGGCCCGGGTATCCTTCACCTGCTTGCCCTCGGCGGTGATAAAGGTAAATTCCCCTACGGGCAGGGATTGACCGACCGTGATCATGATGACGCATCCTTCTGTGGTTCAAAGAGGCCCAGTCTACCCCATTCCACCAGAAGGCGAAGGGGTCCATCGAGCAGCAACAAAGCGATCGGGGAGCGAACGCCTGTCGCCCCTATTTCTGGCCTGATGGCAGGCGCCTTGCCTGCCAGGTGGCGATGGCGAGCAGGGAGTCAGGCGTGAACTCGTCCGCCCGATCGGCTATCTCGCCCAGGCTCATCCAGTGCACCTCGCTCACCTCTTCGGCCTGCAGTTGCAGCGGCCCCTGATAGTGACAACTGAACAGGCCGCCCCAGACCCGGTAGCGGCTGCCGCTCGCCTCCCCTTCGGCATAGAAGGTGCCGTAATCCTGCAGGGGCACGTCGCGGATCCCCAGCTCCTCGGCCAGCTCACGCCGGGCGGAAAGGGCCATGGCCTCCCCCGTGGTCACCACGCCACCGGCGCAGGCATCCAGCATGCCGGGGCAAAAATCCTTGCTCGGGGTGCGCCGCTGCACCAGGATGCGCTCAACCTCATCCAGCACCAGGATGTAGCTGGCACGATGGCGCAGGTTTTCCTGACGCACCCTGGCGCGCTCGGCCACCCCGATCACCCTGTCCTGCTCGTCTACTATGTCCACCCACTCCACGTGCGGCACCTTTGTCATGTCTGCAATGGCCGCAGTATATCGGGCCCCGGACCCGGACTCTCACTACTTTTTCAACGCCGGGGCTGCACGCCAGTCGATCACAAGACAGATTCATACAAATCTTTATCAAGTGTCACATCAGTGTCACGGTCCGTCGGCATAGTGTGCCCTGTCCAAACAACAGGGTCTCTTGCCATGAAGGTGTTCAAGCAGTGGTCTCCCCGTCGAATTGCTCGCTATATCAAGAGCTTCCATCATGGAAGTTTCATGGTTGAAGCACTGGGGCGGTTTGAGTTTCAAGGGGGGATCATCGATGTGAAGCCGTTGAGCTGCCATCAGGCGCTGAGCCTGGCCCGGCAGATCAACCTGGCCGTGCGCGATCTGCGCACCACCACCCTGTTGCCGGGCTGACATACTCCTTTCTGTCTGTCGTCGACTTCCATGTACACATTTGCCCGCCGCTCATTCGAGCGTGCGGGCTGTTTTTCTGAAGGTTGTGCCCTGCCTCAGTGCTGCAGGATCTGGGAGAGGAAGAGCTTGGTCCGATCGGACTGGGGGTTGTCAAAGAACTGATCCGGCACGTTCTCTTCGATGATTTGCCCCCGGTCCATGAAGATCACCCTGTCCGCCACCTGCTTGGCAAACCCCATCTCGTGGGTGACGCAGAGCATGGTCATCCCCTCGTGGGCCAGCTCCACCATCACATCCAGCACCTCCCGCACCATCTCGGGATCCAGCGCAGACGTCGGCTCGTCAAACAGCATGACCTGGGGATTCATGCACAGACTGCGGGCGATGGCGACCCGCTGCTGCTGGCCACCGGAGAGCTGCCCCGGATACTTGAGCGCCTGTTCGGGGATCCGCACCCGGCGCAGGAAGTTCATGGCGATCTCCTCGGCCTCCTTGCGCGGCAACTGCTTGACCCAGATGGGCGCCAGGCAACAGTTCTCCAGCACGGTCAGATGGGGGAAGAGGTTGAAGTGCTGGAACACCATGCCCACCTCCCGGCGCACCGTCTCGATGTTCTTGAGATCCGAGGTCAGGGCCGTGCCCTTGACCAGGATGTCTCCGCTCTGGTGCTCTTCCAGCCGGTTGATGCAGCGGATCATGGTGGACTTGCCCGACCCCGATGGTCCGCAGATGACGATCTTCTCCCCTCTGCCCACCTGCAGGTTGATGTTGCGCAGCACGTGAAACTCACCGTACCACTTGTTGACCTCTTTCAGTTCGACAACTGCGTCCGTTTTCATATCAGAACGACTCCTAATGCTTGTGGCCCGTGTTGAGTTTGCGCTCCAGATAGATGGAGTAGCGGGACATGCCAAAACAGAACATCCAGAAGATCATGGCGATAAAGACATAAGCTTCGGTGGAATACCCCAGCCAGGCCGGATCCGCCAGGGCCACCTTGGAGATGGCCAGCAGATCGAACAGCCCGATGATCAGCACCAGGCTGGTGTCCTTGAACAGGGAAATAAAGGTGTTCACCAGGGAAGGAATGGTGATCTTGAGGGCCTGGGGCATGATGATGAGGCCCATCACCTTCCAGTAGGAGAGCCCCAGGGCATCCCCCGCCTCATATTGCCCCTTGGGGATCGCCTGCAGCCCCCCTCTCACCACCTCGGCCACATAGGCCGCCTGGAACAGGATGATGCCGATGAGCGCCCGCAGCAGCTTGTCGAGCTCCACCTCGGTACTCATGAACAGTGGCAGCATGACGGACGCCATGAAGAGCACAGTAATGAGCGGCACCGCCCGCCAGAACTCGATGTAGACGGTACAGAGGCTGGAGATGACCGGCATGTGGGAGCGACGCCCCAGTGCCAGCAGGATGCCGAACGGCAGTGCGACCACTATGCCCACCACCGCCAGCACCAGGGTGAGCATCAGCCCGCCCCAGCGGTTCGTTTCCACCACCTCCAGCCCCGCTCCCCCATGGATGAGGAAGAAGGCGATGACAGGGAACACCAGCAGGGTGAAGAGCGCCAGCCACCCCTTGCGCGGGGTCTTTGGCCAGATGAGCAGGGCCAGCAGCGCCGCCAGACCGGCGAAGGTCAGGTTGATGCGCCAGTACTGATCAGCCGGGTAGAAGCCATAGAGATACTGCCCCAGCCGGCTCTCGATGAAGATCCAGCAGGCACCGCCCTGGACGCAGGCCTCGCGGCTGCTCCCCTGCCAGGTGGCCGAGAACAGCGCCCAGTCCAGTGCAGACCAGATGAGTGGCAGCAACAGATAGGCCAGCACCAGGGTCAGCAGGCCGTTCCACCAGTTGGGGAAAAGGTTCTGCTTGATCCAGGCGAGCGGCCCCCGACGGTGGTTGGGAGGCGGCAGCGCCTCCTGCAATTCATTCACGAACATGACAGCTCCCTAGCGCTCAACCAGCGTCATTCTGCGGTTGTAGATGTTCATCAGCACCGAGGTGGTGATACTGATGACGAGATAGACCCCCATGGTCATGGCGATGACCTCGATGGCCTGCCCTGTCTGGTTGAGAGTCGTCCCCATGAACACCGAGACCAGGTCCGGATAGCCGATGGCGGTCGCCAGGGAGGAGTTCTTGGTGAGGTTCAGATACTGGCTGGTCAAGGGAGGAATGATGACCCGCATGGCCTGGGGAATGATCACCAGCCGCAGCGTCTTGGTGGGCGAGAGCCCGAGGGCGGAAGCCGCCTCCGTCTGCCCCTTGCTGATGGCCAGGATGCCGGATCGCACTATCTCGGCGATGAAGGCCGCCGTATAGATGGTGAGCGCCAGCAAGAGGGCCGCGAGCTCCGGCAGCACCGTCAGCCCGCCCCGGAAGTTGAACCCCTGCAGCGCAGGCACGCTCCAGCTGAGCGGGCTGCCCGCCAGCAGGAAGGTGATCCCCGGGAGCAGCATGACCAGGGCGGCCACACAGCGCCAGAACGGGAAGATCCTGCCGGTCAGGGCCTGACGGCGGCGAGCCCAGCGGCCCAGCACCCAGCTCAGCAGCACCGCCAGCACCAGTGCCCAGAGCACGTACCCGAATCCCTCTTCGAACAGGGGCTTGGGCAGATAGAAGCCCCGCACGTTGAGGAAGGCGAGCCCGCCTATATCCACGCTCTGACGCGGGGAAGGCAGGGTACGCAGCACCGAGAAGTACCAGAAGAAGATCTGCAGCAGCAGCGGGATGTTGCGAAACGTCTCTATGTAGACGGCCGCTATCTTGGCCACCAGCCAGTTGCGCGACAGGCGCGCGATCCCGAGTGCGAACCCGAGCAGGGTGGCAAACAGGATGCCGAGCACGGAGACCAGCAGGGTGTTGAGCAGGCCCACCACGAAGGTGCGACCAAAGGTATAGGTCTCGTCGTAGGGGATGAGGCTCTGCAAGATGCCGAAACCGGCCGTGTTGCCCAGAAAATCAAAGCCTGTGGTGATACCACGGGTGGCCAGATTGGTCAGGGCATTGTTGACGATGTAGAACAGAAACCCGATAACCGCCGCGATGGCCAGGCACTGGAAGAACAGCGCCCGCACCTTGGCGTCATACCACCAGCGGCCCTGTTCTTTCCTATGGTTTGATGCGTGTAACGCCATGAGGATGACTCCGACAAAGCCAGGGATAACATGGGGGGCCAGGCCCCCCGGTGACTGTCGACTCAGCGGATGGGTGGCGCGTACATCAGACCGCCCTTGTTCCAGAGGGCATTGATGCCGCGATCAATCTTGAGGGGGGAGCCGGCACCGACGTTGCGATCGAAGGATTCACCGTAGTTGCCGACCTGTTTGACGATGTTGTAGGCCCATTTGTCATCCAGCCCCAGCACAGTCCCTTTGGGCTCTTCCAGCCCCAGCAGACGACGGATGTCAGGGTTGGTGGACTTGAGCATCTCGTCCACGTTGGCAGAGGTGACTCCGGCCTCCTCGGCATTGAGCATGGCGTTGAGACTCCAGCGCACCACCTTGAACCACTGATCGTCACCCTGACGCACAGCTGGGCCCAGCGGCTCCTTGGAGATGACCTCCGGCAGCACCACGGCTTCCTCTGGCTTGGTGAGCTTGATCTTGAGGGCATAGAGCTGGGACTGATCCGAGGTCAGCACGTCACAGCGGCCAGCTTCGAAGCCCTTGACGGTCTGATCCGAGGTATCGAACACCACTGGGGTGTACTTCATGCCGCCATTGGCGCGGAAATAGTCGGCCAGGTTGAGCTCGGTAGTGGTACCGGACTGGATACAGACGGCGGCACCGTCAAGCTCCTTGGCGCTTTTTACCCCGAGGGACTGCTTGACCAGGAACCCCTGCCCGTCGTAGTAGTTCACCCCGGCGAACGTGAGGCCCAGCGACCCATCCCGGGTCAGGGTCCAGGTGGTGTTGCGCGAGAGCAGATCCACTTCCCCGGACTGCAGGGCAGTAAAGCGCTCCTTGGCGGTGAGGGAGACATACTTGACCTTGCTGGCGTCCCCCAGTACCGCGGCGGCCACGGCGCGGCACACGTCCACGTCGAGCCCGGTCCAGGTTCCCTTGGCATCCGGGTTGGAGAACCCGGGCAGGCCGTCACCGACCCCGCACTGCACGAATCCCTTCTTCTTGACGGCATCCAGCGTACCGTCCGCCCACGCATTGGCTGCCATCAGCGACAGCGCCATCACCATACCTGCCTTGTGTATCTGCTTCATGTCACTCTTCCCTGTGGTTTGATTCGAACAGGCATCAAAATCTAGCGAGATGCCATCGTTTCCCTGCTTTTTGGCAGCTTATCCAGCCGCAGAAAAACCTGTCAATCGGTGCAATCCGGCCCAACCATGGTGCAACAGAACAAAATATCTAAACGGGGGAATATGCACTCTCAGAATCAAAAGTAGACCCTTATTTGCCAAATAGCCTGCTGCTTAAAACCCTTCATGGCATGAGGATTATTTTTCGAAAATAAATCGGCCGCACCGCATTGGGGCAGCCATTTCTGCTGACAACTGACTCATCAGATTCAGTTTTATGCCAAAAGCACCAGAGTGAGGCAGCATGACTCCATATGGAAAAATGGCGATAACAGGCAGGGAAAAGCAACAGAAAAAGAGGTAAAAGGCGGGAAAATGGCGACCTCATCTCCCGCAGGCTGGGCTTCAGAAAACCAGGAGGTCATCCTCCCCGTGGACCATCCGCAATGTCGGTGATGACGCCGTTTTCGACGGTGACAAACTGCATGAATTCCCGCTTGCCGAAGTTGTAGGTCCAGCGCTCGGCATACTTGACCGTCACTCTCGCCCCGAAGCCGTTCTCCTCGAAGCGGGTGAGATCTTCCTTGAGCATCGGCTGGCCGCAGCGAACCAGCAGCTCTGCCGTGGTGTCTCCCTCGGTCAGCAAGGCGTTCTTGCAACGCAGGGTACCTGCCTGCACAGGCAAGGCCGCCACCAGCAACAACCACAGAACAGGTTTCATTTTGCACTCCATTTGAACAGCATGGCGCCCAGCGAGATGCACACCAGGGCGAACACCATGACCTGACCCAGAGGGCCTGCCACCTCCTGCCATCCCGCCCCTTCCAGCATCACGGCGCGGGCTGCTTCGATGATCTGGCTGAGGGGAAGCCTGGCCGCAAGCTGATGCAGCCAGGCGGGCGCGCCTTCCAGCGAGAACCAGACACCGGATAAAAACATCATGGGCAAGCTGATGAGATTGAGCAAACCGCTCGCCAGCTCCTCGTTCTGCAGGCGAGCGGCGATGAGCAGGCCAAGGGAGGCCATGGCCGTTCCTCCCGCCAGGGCGATCACCAGCAGCAGCCACCCCGACCCGATGAGGGGCACATCCAGCAGCCAGTAGGCCGCGCAGAAGACCAGCAGGCTCACCACCAGGGTGATCAGCACCCGTGACAGCAACTGGGCGAAGAGAAACTCCAGCGCGCCGAGCGGCGTGGCTCGCAGCCGTTTCAGCACCCCGTTCTTGCGATAACGCACGATGACAAACCCGACCCCGAACAGGCCGGAGAACATCAGGTTCATGCCGATCACCCCGGGCAGCAGCCAGTCGCCGTAGCGGATGGCGCGCCCGCTCAGGGTCTCTCTTTGCAAGGGCACCTGGACCGCCTGGCGCAGCAGATACTCGGCCATGGCCCCCTGAGGAGCGTCCGGGTTTATCCAGTAACGCCCCCCGGCGGGTGAGAGCAGCAGGTCCAGCTGATGGTGACGGACCTTGAGCTGACCTCTCGACACCTCGTCATAGGGGATGATCTTGAGCAGCGGCACGGCGCGCAGCGGGGCATAGGTTGCGGGCAGTTCCCCCACCACCCCGATCTGTACCAGCGGTTTGGGCGGGCCGGAGAAGATGAGGGAGAAACCGATGACCAGCAGGAGCGGGAAAAGCAGGTTCCACACCAGGGCCGCGCGATCGCGTACGAACTCGAGGGTGCGGGCATAGAAGAGCGCCCCGATGCGCTTGAGGGATCCCTTCATCGTCCACTCCCGGGATTGCATGTCGGCAAGGCGTACCGCAGCACGGGGGCCACGGTCAGACAGAACTCGGTCATCCCTCTCATGCGCCGCTCCGCAGGCTGTGACCGGTCAGGTTCAGGAAGAGATCTTCCAGATTGGGGGAGCGCACCTGCATGCCGGTGAGCGGCACACCAAGATCCAGCAAGGCTGGCAACAGGGTCGCCACGTCGGGGCAACAGAGCTCCACCTGATCGCCGACCGGACGCAGGGGATAGCCGAGCCCAGCCAGGGCCGGGTGCCCCCCAAGACGCACCAGCACGCCGTCGAAGTGTTGCGCCAGCAAGGCAGCCGGCGTATCCAGACTGAGCAGGTGGCCGTGATCGACGATGGCAATCAAATCGCACAGTTGCTGCGCTTCGTCCATGTAGTGGGTGGTGAGCACCACCGTCTTGCCCTGGGCCTTGATCGCCTCTATTCGCTGCCAGAAGTGGTGGCGCGCCTGGGGATCCAGTCCTGTGGTGGGCTCATCCAGAAACAGCAGTTCGGGATCCCCGAGCAGGGCCAGGGCCAGCAGCAGGCGCTGACGCTGGCCCCCCGAGAGCTTGCGACTGTCCCTGTCGATGAACTCGCCCAAGGCGCACAGATCGATGAGCAGCTCCCGTGGCAAGGGATTGGGGTAGAGGCTGGCGAACAGGCGCAGGGTATCGCGCACCGTCAGGAAATCCTGCAGCGCCGTGTGCTGGAACTGGATGCCGATGCGGGAGCGATAATCCGGGCCGCGCGGGGCGCCGTGAAACAGGATCTGGCCGCTGTCCGGGGTGAGGATCCCCTCCAGCAGCTCTATGGTCGTGGTCTTGCCCGCCCCGTTCGGGCCGAGCAGGCCGAAACAGCTGCCGGCGGGAATGGCAAAGCTGAGCCCGTCCACCGCCTTGACGCCGGGGAAGTGCTTGACGAGATCGACGACCTCGATGATGGCTGCCATGGCGTGTCTCCCTCACATGGCTGGAATGGACGACGCTCTGACTATATCCAAATCCCCGCCGAAGGCACATGGCCCGTTTGGGCGGTCCAAAAACAAACGGCGACCCCAGGGTCGCCGTTTGCATCACGCCAGCCGGATCACAGGATGTCCAGCAGCTCCACTTCGAATACCAGAGCGGAGTACGGCGGGATGGAGCCTGCGCCACGGGCACCGTAGGCCAGATCCTGCGGAATGTAGAGCTTCCACTTGGAGCCAACCGGCATCATCTGCAGCGCTTCCACCCAACCGGCGATCACGCCGGTCACCGGGAACTCGGCCGGTTGGCCGCGAGCAACGGAGCTGTCGAACACGCCACCGTGGGTGAAGGTACCGTGGTAGTGCACGCGCACGGACTGACCGGCAACCGGCACGGCGCCATTGCCTTCGACCATGACTTCATATTGCAGACCGGAGTCGGTGGTCTTCACTTCGGCGCGCTTGGCGTTGTCGGCCAGGAAGGCTTCGCCTTCGGCGGCAGCGGCCTTGGCGGCAGCTTCCTGCTCTTCCTGCATGCGGGCGGTGATCACCTGGAAGGCATCGTTGATATCGTCACGGCTGACCGCGAACTCCAGGCCGTTCAGGGCATCTGCCAGACCTTGTTGCAGGGCCGGGATATCCAGACCGGCGAAGGCTTGCTGAGCCAGTTGGTCGCCCATGTTGCGGCCGATGCCGTAGCTGGCCTTCTGTTCGATAGAGTCGTATTGGGACATTGAGAGGTTGCTCCGGGTCCTGATGGTAAAAGAGTCGGGATGATAACAGACTTTTTCGCACCATGCTGCCAAGATGCCCCTCAATTGCCCGCCGGTGGGAGACGCTTCACATCGGCCCCCTCATCCCCGCCCCCTCTCCCGCAAGGGGAGAAGGGAGGAAAAAACAGCACCATCACCCCTGCTCACATTCAAGCCGTATCAGGCCCTGTCCAGCAGTGCCCGCACCGCCGCGACCTTGGCGCCGTCGGTGATATTGACCCGGCCATCGTCCGAGGTACCCATGTTGACGTCACAGAGAGAGGCACCATGGCGCCGCACGGCCTGTATCAGGCCCTGTCCAGCAACGCCCGCACCGCTGCGACCTTGGCGCCGTCGGTGATGTTGACCCGGCCATCGTCCGAGGTGCCCATGTTCACACCATGGGGCACCATGCCGCCACGCCAGCCCATGCCGGACATGTGTACTTCATTGACGCCGGTGAATTCGATGATGGTGCGCACGTTGTCGGCGTTGACCCCTGCCCCCGGCATCAGGCTGGCCCGTCCCGCCAGCGCCTGGTGCATGGCCTGCAGGGTTTCGAGCCCCGCCAGCGCGGTCGGCGCATGGCCGGAGCTCAGAATGCGCTCGCAACCCGCTGCGACGATCGTCTCGAGATCCAGCCGCCAGTCGGAGGAGAGATCGATGGCCCGGTGGAAGGTGACGCCGAGCGGCCCCGCCGCCTCGACCAGTTGCCGGAGCTTGCCTTCGGGTACCCGTCCATCTTCATCCAGCAGACCGACCACCACCCCTTGCAGGCCGGCAGCACGTGCGGCGGCGATATCCTGCAGCATGATGTCGAACTCCCCCTCGCCAAAACAGAAATCCCCGGCACGGGGCCGGATCATGGTGTAGACGGGGATGGTGGCGTGGCGCGCCACCTGCTGCATGAAACCATAGGAGGGACTTAGGCCACCCAGCCCCAGCGCAGAGCAGAGCTCGATGCGATCGGCGCCGGCCGCCTGGGCGGTGAACAGGGATTCGAGGTTGTCGATACAGATTTCAAGACGGGTCATGATGACTCCTTGTTCGGGGAGATCAGACCCTCTGTCCGATCTCACAGATTGAGCAGGGCTGCACCGCGCACACCGCCGGCACCACCGAATCGGGCCTCGCGGATCGCCGGCAGGGCGACACCGGGCAGCAGGTGGCCGGGCAGACGTTTGGGCAGCTCCTCATAGAGGGCTGGCAGGGCGCTCAGGCCGCCCCCCAGCACCACCACATCGGGATCAATCACCGAGATGGCGGTGGCGAGGCCAGCGGCGATGATCTCGAGCCAGCAGTCGATGGTCGAGAGGGCCGCCGCCTCACGGGCATCGGCACGGGCGACGATCTGGTGGCCGTTCACCCGTTCCCCATGAACATGGTGGTATAGCCGCTCCAGGCCCGTGCCCGACGCATAGGTTTCGAAACAGACCAGGCGCCCGCAGCCACAGCGGGGACGGGGCAAATCCGGGTATTTCATCAGGATGGTGGCGGGCAGCGGGTAGTGACCTATCTCCCCCGCCAGCCAGTTGCGCCCCTGGATGAGCTTGCCCGCCAGGTAGACGGCGCCGCCGATGCCGGTGCCTATGGTGACGCCGAGGGCGCTGCCAGCACCGTCTGCGGCCCCCTGATGCACTTCCGACAAGAGGAAACAGTTGGCGTCATTGTCGACCTTGACCGGTCGGCCCAGCAGTTCGGCCAGATCCGCCCCCAGATGGCGGCCATGGATGGCGGGCAGGTTGGCCGCCACTATGCTCCCGTCGAGGCGATTGAGGATCCCCGGAAACCCGATGCCGACGGCCCCTTTCACCCCGAAGCGCGCATCCGCCGCCTCGACCCGCTCGCGCACAAGCTGCTGCAGCGCCGGGTAGTCGTTGCCCGGCGTGCTCACCCGCTCTTCATGGCAGAGGGTCAGGGCGTCGTCATACACCGCGAAGGCAATCTTGGTGCCGCCAATGTCAAATCCGTAGTACATGCCACACTCCCTTGCGGTGGACCCGGCCACCTCAGTCTGTCCAGATGGGGCACATTGTATTAATTCGCAAAAAAAATAAAGTGACCGGGGGCGAAAAACGGGAGCCAGCTCAAAGCAAACGGAACATTTGTCGTTGTTGGCAAGGTTGTCCGAGGCTCATCAGGGTGCGCTCCTGACCGTCGAACATGAAGCCGCGGCGCAGGTAGAATCCCTCGCCGATGTGATTGCCATCCAGCAGCCAGAGCCTGACGCACTCGCAACCGGCCCGGCGCATCTGCACCGCCACCGCCTGCCACAGCCGCTTGCCGTGGCCCTGGCGCCAATGGTCAGGGTGCAGGTAAAAGGCGCGGATCCAGGCGGTGGGGTACTCCCCCGTCGTCTCCGGCTGCCAGTAGAGCAGGCCGATGACCACTTCGTCCTGGCACAGCAGCATGGGCCTTGGGCCCACTTCCGCCAGCCGGCGCTGCCAGATCTGCAGATGTTCGGTCACCGCCAGCTGGGCCAGCATGTCGGCCCCCAGCACCTCCCCGTAGGCCGCCAGCCAGCTCGCCCGCTGCATCACCGTCATGGCGGCGGCATCGGCGGGACGCGCCAGGCGCAGGCTTACGCCTTGCACTGGGGAACCAGCCCTGATGCTTTCGCCTGCTGGTACAGGGGCTGCACTTCGGCCTGCTGGGCCTGCAGGTTGGCGATCCGGCTCTGGTCGCTGGGGTGGGTGGAGAGCAGCTGGGGCGGTGCCTTGCCACCGGAGGCGGCGCTCATGTTCTGCCACAGGGTGACGGCTTCGGCCGGGTTGAACCCGGCGCGGGCCATCAGCTCGAGGCCGAGCCGGTCCGCCTCGCTCTCCTGGGTTCTGCCATAAGGCAGGGCTATCCCCACCTGGACCCCGAGGCCCAGGGCGGCCATGGTGGCAGCGCCCCCGAGGCTGTCGCTGCTGCCGATGGCGGCGTCAGCCACCGCCAGCCCGATACCGGTCAGCTGATCCCGGGAGAGACGCTCGTTGGAGTGCTGGGCCAGCACGTGGGTCAGCTCGTGACCGATGACGGTGGCGAGCTGGTCCTGATTCTTGGCGACTTTCAGCAGGCCGCTGTAAACGCCTATCTTGCCGCCGGGCAGGGCGAAGGCGTTGATCTCCTTGGAGTCGAACACCACCACCTCCCAGCTGGTGATGCCATAGCTGGCAGGCACCTGGGCGGTCACCGCCTTGGCCACGCAGCCCACATAGGCATTCATCCTGGCATCCGTGCTCACCTTCTCCTGCTGCTTCATCTGGGTGAAGGAGTCGGCCCCCAGCTGGTTCATCTGCTGGGGGGAGAAGAGCAGCATCTGGTTGCGACCGGTCGGCGACTGGGCGCAGCCGGCCAGCAGGGCGCTGCACAAGGCCGTCAGGGCCAGTCTGGAGAGGGAAGATGCGCGCATGAGAGGGTCCTTTGCCGTGAAGTTGCCCTATTCTCGGAAATGCCGCCGCCCGGCGCAAGCCGGGCGCTGCGCCCTGCGACCAAAAAGATCCTGGGGCGCACCAATGAAAACGAGCCCGCATGGGGCTCGTTTTTCTGCAAGGGCATGTTCTGTTACATGATGCCCAGCTTCTTCAGGTCGGCCTGAACCACCTTGGCCGGGACCGGCACATAGCCGTCCTTGGCAACGATGGTCTGGCCCGCCTTGGAGAGCATCATCTTCACAAACTCCTGCTCCATCGGGGAGAGCGGCTTGTTCGGATGCTTGTTCACGTAGACGTACAGGAAGCGCGACAGCGGGTACTTGCCGGTGATGGCGTTGTCGGAGTTCGCCTCGATGAAGGTCTTGCCATCCTTGGAGAGCGGAACGGCGCGTACGCCGGAGGTGACGTAGCCGATACCGGAGTAGCCGATGCCGTTCAGGGAGGAGGAGACGGACTGTACCACGGAGGCGGAGCCCGGCTGCTCGTTCACGCCGCTCTTGAAGTCACCGTTGCACAGGGCGTGTTCCTTGAAGTAACCGTAGGTACCGGACACGGAGTTGCGACCGAACAGTTGCAGATCCTTGCCGGACCAGCTGCCGTCCAGACCCAGATCAGACCACTTGGTGGCCGCCTTGGCTTCGCCGCACTTGAGGGTGCTGGAGAAGATGGCATCGATCTGCGACATGGTCAGCCCCTTGATGGGGTTGTCCTTGTTGACGAACACGGCCAGGGCATCGACGGCGACGCGGATGGCGGTCGGCTTGTAGCCGTAGCGCTTCTCGAATGCCTCCTCTTCACCGGCCTTCATGGCGCGGCTCATGGGGCCAAACTGGGCGACGCCCTCGGTCAGGGCAGTCGGTGCGGTGGAAGAACCGGCGGCCTGGATCTGCACGTTGACGTTGGGATACATGCGCTTAAATTCTTCGGCCCACAGGGTCATCATGTTGGCCAGGGTGTCCGAGCCGACAGAGGACAGGTTGCCCGAGATGCCGCTGGTCGGTGTGTATTCCGGCAGGTCTTTATCCACACCGGCAGCCAGAGCGCTGACAGAAAACAGGGTTGCTGCGGTGAATCCGATGACACCAGCCAGTTTGTTGAGTTTCATCCAATCTCTCCAAGTCCAAGGTTGCAGAAGGCAATCGTCAGGTTGACGTCTAAACGTGGTTGACACCCGATCGCAATGATCCGCGGGCCAGCACCACTCCTTCTCCAGTGTTACAGAAGGTCCGTTCTTTAAGACGGCGCCAGTATCTGGCCTGGCAGTGACAAATTTATGGAATTTATATGACACTTTGATGACATGGGCCGGAAGTGGCCCGGATGAAAAAAGGGCTGCGATGCAGCCCTTCTCTCGTTGCTAACACATTGACACAAAATATTATTTCACCAGCACCATGCGGGCGGGAATGAGAAAGCTGAAGCGGCTGCCCGCACCGACCCGGCTCTCGATATCGAGATGGGCATCGTGATGACTCAGGGCATGCTTGACGATGGCAAGGCCGAGCCCGGACCCTCCGGTGTGGCGCGAGCGGGCCTTGTCGACCCGATAGAACCGCTCGGTGAGCCGCGCCAGATGCTCGGGGGGGATCCCCTCCCCCTCATCCTGGACCGCAAACAGCGCCATGCTCCCCTGCTTGCGCCACTCCACGGTGATCTTGCGCCCCGCCGGGGTGTAGTGGATGGCGTTGTAGACCAGGTTGGAGACGGCGCTGCGCAGTTGATCCTGATCCCCGCGCACCAGCAGATTGGGCTGGACCATGAAGACGATCTCGTGAGCCCGCTCGCCGGAGAGCGCCCGCGCCTCCTGTTCCAGCAGCCCCAGCATGGCGGGCATGTCCACCAGATGGGAGAGATCCACGGTGGGCGCCGCCTCGATGCGCGACAGGGTGAGCAGCTGGTTGACCAGATTGTCCATGCGGATCGTCTGCTCCATCATCACCTTGTGCGCCTTGGCCCACATGGCGGGGGGCGGCGGCTCCTCGGTCATCTCCAGATACCCCTTGAGCACGGTGAGGGGGGTGCGCAGCTCGTGAGAAACGTTGGAGACGAAGTGCTTGCGCGTCTTCTCCAGGCTGCGCAGCCGGGTCACATCCCGCACCACCAGCATGGCCTGGTCCTCCGCATAGGGCATGATGCGAAATTCGAGGAACTTCTCCTCGTTGATGGGGGAGTGCATCTCGAACGGCTCGTCATACTGCCCCTTGCCCAGATAGGCGACGAAGGCGGGGTGACGGATCAGATTGCCGATGTGCTGGCCGGCATCCTCGGGCCAGCGAAAGCCGAGCAGTTGCTCCGCCAGCCGGTTGCACCAGAGGATGCTGCCGTCGGTGCGAAACACCACGGCCGCATCGGGCAGCGCCTCCGCCCCTTCCCGAAAGCGGCGGATGAGGCCCGCCAGCTCCCGGCGCCGGGCCCGGTGACGCTGCTGCAACTTGTAGATGCCGTTGAAGATGTGCTCCCAGCTGCCGCTGCCGTGGGGCGGCACCAGGCTGCGATCGTGCCACAGCCAGTCCGACAGCCGCTTCTGGAAGCGGTAGTGCCAGACCAGGTGCAGCACAGTGGCCACCAGCAGGCAGAGAACGAGATGATCGATTAACCAACCTACCAAGACGAAGGGGCTGTAGAAGAACGCCATTCGCCACAACTGTCGCCGCCAGGCGTAAGGTTGCAACATTAAGATCTCCTAGAGACAGCAAAGAGCCGGGTCCAATGCCCGCCGGCAGGGGCTGGCGGCACTGGCCCTGACCTAGAGACGGGTCGAGAAGCGGTAGCCGGCCCCGCGCACCGTCTGGATCAATCTGTCGTGCCCCGTCTCTTCGATGGCCTTGCGCAGGCGGCGAATGTGCACGTCCACCGTCCTGTCCTCGACATACACGTTGGTACCCCAGACGTTGTTGAGCAACTGTTCGCGGCTGTAGACCCGCTCGGGGTGGGTCATGAAGAAGTGCAGCAGCTTGAATTCGGTCGGCCCCATGTCGAGGGCCTTCTCCTCGGCACTGACCCGGTGGGAAACGGGATCCAGCTTTAGCCCCTGCACCTCGATCACCTCGTCCACCGAGGTGGGAGAGACACGGCGCATCACGGCGTGCAGGCGGGCGGTGAGCTCCTTGGGGGAGAAGGGCTTGGTGATGTAGTCGTCGGCACCGGCCTCGAGCCCGCGCACCTTGTCCTCTTCCTCGCCCCGGGCGGTCAGCATCACCACCGGGATCTGGCGAGTCATCTCATCCTGCTTGAGCTGCTTGAGGAACTGGATACCGCTGCCACCTGGCATCATCCAGTCCAGCACGATGAGTTCGGGGTAGGGTTCGCGCACCTTTGCCAGTCCATCGGCGTAATCTTCTGCTTCTACTGTTTCATATCCCTTCTGCTCAAGCACGAAGCAGAGCATTTCGCGGATCGGTGCCTCGTCCTCGACCACCAGAATTCGCTTAGCCATATCCCTTCTCTCTCCTCTGTGAAGATGGGTGCGCCAATTATTAGAACTTTCTGTGACACTTTTATGACTTTATGACGGGCGGGATGATAAACGTTTTCAGATTCAGTTGGCAGCAGCGAGTTGCAGCAGGTCCCAGCGATTGCCACTGATGTCCTCGAACACCACCACGGTGCCGTAGGGTTCGAGGCGCGGCTGTTCACAAAAATGAACGCCATAGGCCTGCATCCGCTCGTAATCGCCCCAGAAGTCGTCGGTCTCAAGGAACAGGAAGACCCGACCGCCCCCCTGGCGACCGATGGCGGCGCGCTGCTCCTCGTTGGCCGCGCGGGCCAGCAGCAGGGCGGAGCCGGGAGCACCCTTGGGAGCGACCCGCACCCAGCGTTTGCCCGGTTTGCCCGGCTCGTCGAGGGGGGTGTCTTCCAATAGCTCGAAGCCCATTCCCCGGGTGAAGAAGGCGATGGCCTCGTCGTAATCCGCCACCAGCAGCGTCAGGGCGCCAATGTGTTGTGCCATGGCATCTCTCCTCAGATAAATGATGGGGCGCATGATAGCCCCGCCCGGCCATGGGCTCCAGCGCCGGATCAGTCGGGCGCCACCTCCACCCGGTTGCGACCATTCTGCTTGGCCTGATAGAGCGCCTCGTCGGCCCGCTTGAGCGCCTGCTCCAGGCTATCCTTGCGCCGCTCGGCCACCCCGAAGGAGGCGGTGATCCCGAGCCCCAGCGGCCAGTGCCTGTACCCCTCCAGCGCCCCTCTCAGCCGCTCCGCCAGGGCGGCGGCCCGTCCCTCGTCGTAATGGAGGCAGACCAGCACGAACTCCTCCCCGCCCCAGCGCACCAGTCGGCACAGGCTGTCACAATGGCGCAGCAGCTCGCTCACCATGTGCTTGAGCACCTCGTCCCCCACCGGGTGACCGTGACCGTCGTTGACCCCCTTGAAGTGATCGATGTCGATATAGATGAAGGAGAGCGGCATCTCGCCGAGCTCCCCGAGCAGCTTTTCGCCGCCGAGCCGGTTGAGGGCCCCGGTCAGGGGATCGTAGCGGGCCTCCTCCTCGGTGCGCCGGTTCTGCTCGCACAGGCTCGCACTCAGGGCTTCAGCCGCGAGGCGCGCCTCCCTGGCCTTGCGCAGCCGATCGCCAAACATCAGATTCTGGACCAGGAAGAGCAGCACGCCGTAGGCAAGCCACCCCAGCAGCAGATAGCGATAGAAGTCCCCCGGCTTGCACCAGCGGCCATAGAACTCCAGCCGCTCGAGCCGCAACCGGTACTCCCCCGGCAGCATCTTGTCATCGGAGGCGATCTCGATGGCGTAGACATGGTGCAGATCCGGCCCCTGCTGGACCAGCGGAATGTCGTACTGCTGCACCCACCAGGAGCTGGGGGCAAAGACATTCAGGGGGACATCCTGCTCACGACCAAAATCCCTAGCGGTGAAGAGCACTTCGTTGAACTTGTGGGAACTCTCGTCTTCCCGCGTCGAGTAGACGGGATCGTAGTTGCGCAGATAAAGGCGCCAGGCCTGTACCCCCTGCCCTTCTACATCCAGCCTCACCCGCACCCCGGTGAAGCCGGAAAGATCCAGCCCCCGCTCGGGGTTGGTCAGGGTCAGAACCAGCTCGCAGAAAGGATAGGCATATTGGCTTCGCAGGGTGCACTGGATGGCGGGTCTGTCGCCCCCCTGACTCAGGGTGGCGACGGAGGAGCCCTTGTGGGCCCTGTCATCCTGGGCACGCACGGACAAACCGGCCTGGCTCAGGATGTCGAGCCGCCGCTCGGGTCCGAATTCGAATAACACCATGGCCAGCAGGCTCGCCGCCAGCAGGCACCAGAACAACAGCGTCGTCATGCGGGAATAGGAAGGGATCATCGGCATCACACCTGAAAAAGGGCTTTTACCCTACACCTTGAAACGCCGGACCGCGCTGATCCAGATCCAAGGTTATTACACGCGCCGCACCGGGCGCAGACGGGTGCCGACTAACCGGCACGGGCCCCATGGGGCGCAAGCGGCATCGGCCAGCAGCCGGGAGAGAGGCGGGGGGCCTCGTCGGTCGTAAGATGGATCATTGCGCACTCCCTGCGATGGAAACATAACGAAAAAATGTCCTTGCCACCGCAGTCTACACAAGCGCTGGATGGCGCGACACCCTTCACCCCTCCTCCCGCAGTGCCCGATAGAGGGTAGTGCGACTGATGCCAAGACGGCGCGCCGCCTCGCTCACGTTGCCGCCGCACTCTGCCAGGGTCTGCTGCACCCGCTGCCGGCTCTGTTCGCGCAGGGTACTCCCTCCCAAAGGTGAGCTCGTTCCCCCCGCCACGGCGGGCAGATGCAGATGGGCAGGTTCAATCCAGCCCTGCCCCTCTGCCAGCACACAGGCCACCTCCAGCGCCTGTTTGAGCTGGCGTACGTTGCCGGGCAGAGGGTGGGCCAGCAACCGCTGCTCCGCCTCCCGGCTCAGTTGTAGCGCCGGGTCCATCTGGGCGAGCAGGTTCAGGATCAGCCCCTGACGCTCGGGCACCGACCAGGCCCGCAGGGGTGCCAGTTGCTGGCGCCAGCCGCAGATGCGGTAGTAGAGATCTTCGCGAAAGGTGCCGGCCGCCACCATGGCCGCCAGATCCCGATGGCTGGCGCTGACCAGCCAGAAATCCACCGCCTCGGGTCTGTGGCTGCCCACCGGGGTGACGACGCGCTCCTGCAACACCCGCAGCAGCCGGGTCTGGGCCTGGAGCGGCAGCTCGCCAATTTCATCCAGCATCAGGATGCCGCCGTGGGCGGCGCGCAGATAGCCCTGGCTGCCCTGGCTGCGGGCACCGCTGAAGGCCCCCCCCACATAGCCGAACAGCTCGGCCTCCACCAGCTCCGCCGGCAAGGCGCCGCAGTTGACGCACACCAGAGGCCGCTCCCGACGGCTCGAGCTGGCGTGCAGGGTGCGCACCAGGTGCTCCTTGCCGCTGCCGGTCTCCCCCTCGATGAGCAATGAGATGCCCCGCTCCAGCATCTTGAGCGGCACCTGCTGCGCCTGCGATCCCCCCTCCTCAACCGCGCTCGGCAGGGGGAGCCTGGCGGCGCGCTCCCCCGCCTCCGGCACCAGCCGCAGGCCGCGGCGCTCGCGCAGCAACTGCTGACCGTCGAAGGGGTGCTGGCCGAGCCAGAGCCGACCGGCCCGGTTGGCCCCGAGCAGCTCGCCCCCTTCCCCCAGCAGCAGGCGGGCAGACCAGAGACTCTGGGGATCGAGATCCACCAGCCAGCCCGGCTGGCGGGCCAGCAGGGCGTTTTCCAGGGTCATGGCCAGGAGACGCACGGTGCCCAGCATGTCGCCGCCGTGGTGGGCCGCATCGGTGGAGATGTCGAGCACGCCGAGCAGTTGCCCGTCAGGCCCGAGCAGGGGACAGGCGCTGCAACTGAGAAAACTGTGCTGGGCGAAGAAGTGCTGCGCCCCCAGCACCTGCACCTCGCTCTGCTCGGCCAGCGCGGTGCCGATGGCGTTGGTGCCCTTGCTCGCCTCCCCCCAGCGGGCGCCGCTGCGCAAAAAAATGCGCTCGGCATGGCGGGCAAACCGGTCGTCTCCGCTCACCGCGAGGATGGCACCCTCGCCGTCACACAGCAGCAGACGACAGGGTCTGCCCGCCAGCAACTGGCCAAAGAGCGGCAGCACGAAGCGCTGGAAGCAGGCGATGAGCGTCCTGTGCTGCTCCTGGCGAGCCGACAGCTCCCCCTGGGGCAGCAAGTCCAGCTCGGCGCTCTGCTGGCGGCTCAGCCCCTGATGCAGGCAGCGCTCCCAGGAGCGCTGGATTGGGCTGGCACCGGATTGAGGCAACTCGCTCATCACACCTCCTTCTACACACTCGCGAATAGGGCCGCCTTGGGGGAGCGCCTTCATTACGTCTCCTGTTCACAAACGGCACAGTGTCACACCCGATGTTCAGAAACGGCACAGTTCGGGGGCCGCCCTGGGGGGCACTGGTTAACCAAGATACCCCTTGGCACCCCGTTTGATAACGTTTTTGCAACCTTTTTGTGTAGAGCGCCGCCCGCTGGCACGCCCCTTGCGATGACAGGAAGCAACCGGACTGCCCGCCAGGCCGGTCAGGACCACACACACATAAGGATGATGAGATGATTTATACCGCTCCCGGTCAGGCAGGTGCCCTGGTCAGCTTCAAATCCCGTTATGACAACTTCATCGGTGGCGACTGGGTGGCGCCGCGCGCCGGCCGCTATTTCGAGAACATCTCGCCGGTAGATGGCCGGGTGTTCTGCGAGGTGGCCCGCTCCGACGCAGCCGACATCGAGCTCGCCCTGGACGCGGCCCACAAGGCGTTCGCCAGCTGGAGCAAGACCAGCGTCACCGAGCGCAGCAACCTGCTGCTGCGCATCGCCGATCGCATCGAACAGAACATTGAAGTGCTCGCCGTCGCAGAGACCTGGGAGAACGGCAAGGCGGTGCGCGAGACCCTGGCCGCCGACCTGCCCCTGGTGGTGGATCACTTCCGCTACTTTGCCGGCTGCATCCGCGCTCAGGAGGGCTCCGCCGCCGAGCTGGACCAGAACACCGTCAGCTACCACTTCAAGGAGCCCATCGGGGTGGTCGGCCAGATCATCCCGTGGAACTTCCCCCTGCTGATGGCCGCCTGGAAGCTGGCCCCGGTACTGGCGGCCGGCTGTTGCAGCGTGCTCAAGCCCGCCGAGCAGACCCCGGTCACCATCATGCTGATGATGGATCTCATCAAGGACATCCTGCCCCCCGGCGTGGTCAACGTGGTCAACGGCTTCGGCGCCGAGGCGGGCCAGGCGCTCGCCACCAGCAACCGGATCCAGAAGCTGGCGTTTACCGGCTCCACCGAGGTGGGCGCCCATATCCTGCGCTGCGCCGCCGACAAGCTGATCCCCTCCACCGTGGAGCTCGGTGGCAAGTCCCCCAACATCTACTTCGCCGACGTGATGCAGCACGAGAGCAGCTACATCGACAAGGCGGTGGAAGGGATGCTGATGACCTTCTTCAACCAGGGCGAGGTGTGTACCTGCCCCTCCCGCGCCCTGGTGCAGGCCAACATCTATGACGACTTCATGGACCGGGTGCTGGCCCGCGCCCGCACCATCGTGCAGGGCAACCCCCTCGACACCACGACCCAGGTGGGGGCCCAGGCGTCCCGCGAGCAGTTCGACAAGATCCTGAGCTACATGGAGATCGGCCGCGGCGAAGGGGCCAAGATGCTGCTGGGCGGCGGCCCGGCCAAGGTGAGCGGGCTGGAGGGGGGCTTCTACATCCAGCCCACCATCTTCTCGGGCCAGAACAAGATGCGGGTGTTCCAGGAGGAGATCTTCGGGCCGGCGCTCGGGGTCACCACCTTCAAGGACGAGGCGGATGCCCTGGCCATTGCCAACGACACCCAGTACGGGCTGGGGGCGGGCCTGTGGACCCGGGACAGCAATCTGGCCTGGCGCATGGGGCGCGGCATCCAGGCCGGCCGGGTCTGGGTCAACTGCTACCACGCCTACCCGGCCCATGCGGCCTTTGGCGGCTACAAGAAGTCGGGGATCGGTCGCGAGACCCACAAGATGATGCTGGACCACTACCAGAACACCAAGAACCTGCTGGTGAGCCACGACATCAACCCCCTCGGCTTCTTCTAAGCCCATCCCATGATCCACAAGGGCGCCTGCAGGCGCCCTTTTTCATGCGGTTCAGGCCACGGGTTGGCCCAGCTGCTGGCGATAGCGCTGGGGGGCGCAGCCCTGTTCGCGCTGGAACATGGCGATGAAGGCCGAGGTGGAGGCATAACCGAGACGCCAGGCGATCTCCTGCACCGGCATCTCGCCCCGCAGCCAGTCCAGCGCCTTCACCAGCCGCAGCCGGGTGCGCCACTGGCCCAGGCTCATGCCAAGCTCCTTCTGGCAACGCCGCGCCAGGGTGCGCTCCGTGGTGTGCAGCGCCCTGGCCCACTCCACCAGCGTGCGGTTGTCCTCCGGCGCCGCCTGCAATGCCGCCAGCAAGGGTGCCAGCAGGCGATCCCGGCTCTGGGGCAGGTAGCTCGGCTGGCAACGGGTGCGGGCCAGCTTCTCGATGAAGAGTTCACCCTGGCGGGCATCCCACTCATCCTCCATGTGCCCGACCCGGCGCTGGGTGAAGTCCTCCAGCAGGGCCCGCAGCAAGGGGGTGAGGGCCAGCAGCTGGGGTTCCCGTGGCAGACGCGGGGCCAGGGCGTGGCTCACGTAGATGGAGGTGTAATCCAGGGTCTGCTCGTTGAAGGCGGTGTGGGGCAGGTCCGCCGGCACCCAGATGAGGTAGTCCGGAGGCGCCACCAGCCGCTCTCCCCCCACCTCCACCACCATGACCCCCAGGCTGATGAGGCTGAGCTGACCCCAGGGGTGGGCGTGCTCGGCGCAGGCGTTGCCCCCCTGGATCTGGCTGTAGCGAAAGTAGAGGGGGTTGGGGTCGGCCAGCAGGCGATCCTGCTCGGCCAGGGTGAGGGTGCCCATGCAGATTGTCCCAAAGCGGTTATGACATGTCTTATTTACGCTACTTACCTCGTTCAAGACAAGGCTAGACTCTCCCCATCGTACCAAGGAGTGCCTATGCCTTTTCTCTTCCCCCTGCTCGCCATCCTGATCTGGGCCGCCAATACCGTGGTCTCCAAGGCCGCCGCCGGCGTGCTGGATCCCGCTGCCATCTCCTTCTATCGCTGGGTGATCGCCGCCCTCGCGCTCTCCCCCTTCTGCCTGCCGCAGCTCTGGCGCCGCCGGGCCGACATCCGCCCCTGGCTCGGCAAGCTGCTGGTGCTCTCCCTGCTCGGCATGGTGCTCTACCAGTGCCTCGCCTACTACGCCGCCCACAGCACCTCGGCCACCAACATGGGGGTCATCGGCTCCCTGCTGCCCCTGCTCACCCTGCTCATCGGGGCCTGCTGCTTTGGCCAGAAGCCGGGCAAGCAGGCGCTGCTCGGCATGAGCCTCTCCCTGTTCGGGGTGCTCTGGCTGCTGGGTCAGGGCAATCCCCTGGCACTGCTGCACAGCGGCATCAACCCCGGCGACGGCATGATGCTGCTGGGGGCGGCCAGCTATGCCCTCTATGGCCTGCTGATCCGCCGCTGGCAACTGCCGTTCGGCCCCTGGCTCAACCTCTACCTGCAGATCCTGCTGGCGGTGCTGCTGCTCATCCCGGTGGCCCTCTCTGCCGACTCCCTGGCCATTCCCGCCCAGGGCTGGAGTATGGTGCTGTTCGCCGGCCTCGCCTCCTCCATCTTCGCCGCCTACTGCTGGATGCGCGGCCTCGCCACCCTGGGGGCGGAGCGCACTTCGGTCTTCATGAACCTGATGCCCCTGTGCACGGCCCTCATCGCCGTCATCACCCTGGGGGAGCCCATCCACGGCTATCACCTGCTGGGGGGCGGCCTCATCCTGACCGGGGTCATGCTCTCCCAGCTCAAGCCGAGGGTACGCCGTCCTCTGCCGGAAGGTGCTTGAGCCGGCCAGCACCATGAAAGAAGGGAGCCTCGGCTCCCTTCTTGCTGCCCTCGTCAGGGCACACCTGACCTTTTCGTCAGGGTGGCGTCTCCTCCTTAATCCCTGCCCCCCCGCCCCTTGTCATGGGCGGCGAAGGCGCTGCGGGCCGCACTGATGCCATTCATGCAGGCGGGCACTCCGGCATAGACGGCGACCTGGAGCAGGATCTCGATGATGGTCTCCCGGCTGACCCCCACATTGAGGGCGGCCCGGATATGGAACTCGAGCTGTCCGGGCGCCGTGCCCATTCCCATCAGGGTCGCCACCGTGAGCATCTCGCGGGTGCAGAGATCGATGCCGGGACGGGCGAGCACATCGGCAAAGGCAAACCCCAGCACCAGCTCGGCAAGCTCGGGTGACAGGGCATCCAGGCTGGCGGCGACCCGCGTGGGCGCCTGGGGATCGAGCCGGGCCAGCAGCGCGAACGCCCGTTCACGGCGATCCGTGTGCGAGCCGCTCATGCGTTCACCCCCTTCATCCCCTCGGCGGTATAGCGCTCCCCCGCCACCGGCAGGGTCCGGATGGCCTGTCCCAGGGCCCCGAGTTCTGCTGGGGAGAGGCGCACCGAGAGGGCGCCGAGGTTATCCGCCAGATGGGTCAGACGCCGGGTGCCGGGGATGGGCACTATCCCCTCCCATTGCGCCAGCAGCCAGGCCAGGGCTATCTGCGCCGCCGAGCATCCCTTCTGCTGCGCCAGGGCCATGACCGCCTGCACCAGGGTGCGGTTGGTGGCGAGGTTCTCCCCCTGAAAGCGCGGCAGACCGGCCCGAAAATCCCCCTCCTCGAACACCGCCTCCTGCTGGTAACGCCCGGTCAGAAACCCGCGCCCCAGGGGGGAGTAGGCCACCAGACCAATCCCCAGCTCCCGGCAGGCGGGCAGCACCGCCGCCTCCACCTCCCGCGTCCAGAGGGAGTATTCGGTCTGCACCGCCGCCACCGGGTGCACGGCATGGGCGCGCCTCAGGGTGGCCTCGCTCACCTCGCACAGACCGATGCGGGCTATCTTGCCCTCCTGTACCAGCTGCGCCAGCCCGGCCATGGTCTCCTCGACGGGATGGGCCGGATCGAGGCGGTGCACATAGTAGAGATCGATCTGCTCGATGCCGAGGCGGCGCAGGGAACCCTCGCAGCTCTGGCGTGCATAGCGGGCGCTGTTGTCGAGGGTACGCCTGTACTCCCCGTGCTGGCGCACGATGCCAAACTTGGTGGCGACCTTCACCTGCCCCCGCCGGGTCGCGAGAAAACGCCCGATCAGCGCCTCGTTGTGGTGGGGGCCGTACATGTCGGCGGTGTCGAGCAGGTCGATGCCCCGCTCCACCGCCTCCGCCAGCACCCGCAAGGACGTCTCATCGTCCCGCGGCCCGTAGAATTCGCTCATCCCCATGCAGCCCAGCCCCAGGGCAGAGACCTGCAGGTTGGCTCCCAGTGTTCGTCGTTGCATCGCATTTTCTCCCTGACAAGTTGCAGGGGAGTATGGTCTTCCGAAAATGAATGAGATATAGAGATAACTGGCAACCTATCTTCCGATTATGGAAACACCATGCACGATCCCCTGCTCTGGGACGACGCCCGCGTCTTCCTGGCCATCGCCCGCAGCGGCACCCTGAGCGGTGCCGCCCACGCCCTGCGCATGGGAGTGGCCACCGTCTCCCGGCGCCTGGACAGGCTGGAGGCGGCCCTCGGCCTGCCCCTGTTCAGCCGCCACCAGCAGGGTTATCGCCTGACCGACGACGGGGAGGCCCTGCTTGAGCGAGCCGAAGCGCTGGAACATGCGGGGCTGGCCTTGGGCGAGGCGGGACAGTTGCAGGGACAGGTGGCCGGCACCGTGCGCCTCGCCACTGCCGAGAACCTGGCCAATCCCCTGATCATCCCCTCCCTGCCGACGCTCTTTGCCCAGCACCCCGAGCTGAGGGTGGAGCTGGTCACCGGGGTGCAGACGGTGAACCTGCACAGGCGCGATGCCGATCTCGCGGTGCGCATGGTCAAGCCCGATGCCGGCAACCTCACCCTGCGGCGCCTGGGCACCCTGGGCTTTGGCCTCTACGGGACCGGCGCCTACCTGGATGCCCGCAGCCCCGGGGTGGATGCCGCCAGCTTCGATCAGGATGACTTCATCGGCTGGAACGAAACCCAGAGCCACCTGCCCGCCGCCAGATGGATGACCCGCATGCTGCGCGGCCGCCCCTGCCGGGTGGAGACCGGCACCCTGGCGGCCCAGCTCGCCGCCGCCAAAGCCGGCCTCGGGCTCGCGGTGCTGCCCCACTACCTGGCCCGCCAGACGGATCTGGTCTGCCTGCTGCCGGAGCTCGGAGTGGATCAGCCCATCTGGCTGGTGCTCCACAGCGATCTCGCCCACTCCCGGCGGGTGAGAGCCGTGGCGGATCATCTCATCGCCCTGTTCGAGCGCGCCCGCACCGCCCTGCACCCCTTCTCGGGCGATCCCAGATAGAAGGGCCGGGTCGCATCGGGGCAAAACAAAAGGGAGCTCAAAGGCTCCCTTTTATCTGCGCGGCCTGCGCAGCATGGTGTGCGCGGCCTCTTCGGCGTTGTGCCCGCGGCGGGGTCACGACTCCCGGCGCCAGTGGTAACGCCGCTCCGGGCGGCCACGCTGGCCGTAGTTGAGCTCCACGTCCAGCCGATCTTCTGACTCCAGAAACTCCAGGTAGCGGCGGGCCGTGGTGCGACTCAGGGAGAGGCGCAGGGCCACGGTGTCGGTGGAGAAGGTGTTGTCCGGCTCCCCCGCCAGCAGATCCAGCACCTGGCGCAGGGTGATGGCGTCGATCCCCTTGGGGGTTTCCCGCGCCTCCCGCCCCTGGTTGCGCGCCTTGCCCATCAGGCGGTCCAGGTCGCTCTGGGCCAGCTCCCCCGGCTCGCACAGGCGGCGATGCAGGACCAGGATCTCCTCCAGGCTCTGCTGGATGCGAAACAGCCGCAGCGGCTTGATGACGTAGTCCTGCACGCCCAGGTTGAGGGCCTGCTGTATGGTCTCCACGTCGCAGGAGGCGGTCACCATCATCACCATCACCTCCCGGTTGTGGCTGCGCAGCCGGCTCACCCACTCCAGGCCCGAGCCATCGGGCAGGGAGATGTCGACCATCAGCAAGCGGGGCTCGCTCCCCGCCATCAGGCGATCCGCCTCGGCCAGGGTGCCGGCCCGCCCCATCAGGGAGAACCCGGCCGTGGAGGAGACCAGCTCCCCCAACATGGCGCCTATCCGCTCGTCATCCTCGATAATCAGCGTGAAGATTGGCTTCATGACTTACACCAATTGGTTTTTATTCAAATAGATACCGAACAGGGTCGTCTGCTCGGCGGTGCGGCGCCATTCTATCACGCCCCCCCGCCTGGCCACCGTCTTCTTGACTAGGAAGAGGCCGACCCCGTGATCCCCGGTCTGGCGGCTGACACCGTAGTCGAACAGGTGATCCGCCAGCGCCTCGTCCACCCCCTCGCCACTGTCCTCCACCTCGATCACCAGCCGCCGCCCCAGATCATCGAGGGAGAGCAGCACCCTGGGAGCGGCGTGCTCGCGGTTCCCCCAGGCGGCGCGAATGCCGTTGTCCAGCAGGTTGCCGATGCAGGTGATGAGATCCGCCGACACCTCGGCCGGATACTCCCCGAGGGCCGACCCCGCATCCAGCACCAGCTCCACCCCCAGCTCCCGCGCCCGGCTGAACTTGCCGAGGATGAGCCCGGCCACCGGCTTGTTCTCGATGACCCGCAGCAGATCCTGCAACATGTTCTGGCAGGCTTCGTTCTCCTGCTGGATGAGGTCTACCGCCTGATCCACGTGGCCGAGCTGGAGCAGGCCGGAGAGGCTGCTGAGCTTGTTGGCGAATTCATGGGTCTGGATGCGCAGCATCTCGCCGTACTGGCGCAGGTGGGTCACCTGCATGCCCAGGCTGCCGGTGCCGTCTGGCCGGCTGAAGATGAGCATGCGCCCCGGCTCGCGACCGCTGAGCTCCTGCCAGTGGCCGACGAAGTCATCCCCCTGCACGGTGAACCTGACCGCTCCCCCTTGCTGCAACGTGGGCACGAGGCCGGGGGCCAGCTCCGCCAGGGAGCGGCCCAGCAGGGCGTGGCGCCCGGTGCCGGGCAGTCGCAACTGATAGAAGGCGGCGCTGTTGAGCATGGTGATCCTGTGCTGGTTGTCCAGGGCCACTATCCCCTCCGAGATCCCCTCCAGCACCAGATCCTGCTGGGCGAAGCGATTGGCGATGGTTTCCGGTTCCAGATCCAGCAGGGTGCGGCGCAGCAGGTGCTGCACCCAGAGCGCCAGCAGCAGGCCGCACCCCAGCACCGCTGCGATGGCGCCGACCAGCAGGGCGATCCGCTCCTGATAGGTGCCCTCCACGGTGCGCATCAGATAACCCACCGCCACCGCACCGATGGCCTGGCCATCGGGCCCCACCACGGGAGCGAAGCAGCGGATGGCGGGACCCAGGGTGCCCACGTCCCGGGAGCAGTAGCTCTCGCGCGACTGGAGCGCAGGCCAGATGTCCTCCCCCCGGAAGGTCTGGCCCACCAGCTCGGGGGAGGGGTGGCTCAGGCGCCTGGCATGTTCGTCGGTCACCACCATGTAGGCGGCATCGGTGCGGCTGCAGATCCCCTGCACATAATCCCGCAGCCCGGGATCGCTCCCCTTCTCCAGGGCCTGGACCACCCGGCTGTCCGCCGCCAGCACCCGGGCCAGATCGCTCCCCTTCTCCTTCAGGTTGTTCTCCAGCAAGTGGCGCATGAAGAGGGCGAGCAGACAGCCCAGGATCAGGATCAGCAGCAGTGACAAGCCAAGCGAGAGGGTGACTAGCTGGTGGCGCAGTTTCATCGTTCAACCTTGCAGCGGACGGGGAAGCCCAGGGTGAGGGTGTCCCCCGGCCGGGTCAATGGCCAGCCTGGCGCACCTCAAAGGTGGCCACTCTAGCGCCTCCCCCGGCCGTTGTCGGTTAGCTGGCCCGCAAAGCCATATAAAAACTTAAACACCACGGCCCGGGCAAAAAACCTGAACGTGAGCTGTATCACACTATTTACTTAGCCTGCGAAATAAATATAATGCTTCGCAAGCTAAGTAATTGAGGTGCCCGTCATGAAAAAGGATCTGGAGATGTTGCGAGAACTCTCCCTCGCCGAGCAGCTGGGGCGATTGCACCGACTCTGGCGCACCGTGGCCGATCTCGAGCTGGCACCTCTGGGGCTCACCCATCCCCGCTGGACCGCCCTGTGGAAACTCAGCCGCCTCGGCGGCCACCTCAGCCAGAAGACCCTGGCCGAGGCCCTGGAGATAGAGCTCCCCTCCCTGATGCGGACCCTGGGTCAGCTCGAGGATCAGGGGCTGATCGAGCGCCACTGCTGCAGCCAGGACAAGCGGGCCCGCATCGTCACCCTGACCCCGGCGGGCAAGGCGCTGCTCGATCAGATCGAGGGCCGCATCATCGCCGTGCGCCGGGAGCTGCTCACCGGCATCAGCCAGCAGGAGCTGGCCCAGTTTGAAGACATTGTGCACCGCATCTCCGCCAACGCCCTTGGCAAGATAGCCGCACAGCATGAAGAGAGAGAATAAGATGACACCGGATCAACAATTCAAGCGCTGGATAAAGTGGGCCATCGTCTGCTTCGTCCTGGTGTTTGGCTACTTTCTGCTGGCCGACATCAAGATGCCCCTGACCCCCCAGGCCATGGCCACCCGAGTCGTCACCCGGATGGCCCCCCAGGTCAGCGGCAAGGTGGTCGAAGTCGCCGTCGCCAACAACCAGCACGTCAAGCAGGGGGATCTGCTGTTCGCCCTCGACCCGGAACCCTTCCAGCTCGCCGTGGACCAGGCCAGGCTCGCCCTGGATCAGGCCAGGCAGCAGAACCGCCAACTGGACGCGACCCTGACCGCCTACGAGGCGGAGTACAGCTCGCTGCGCACCCAGGCCGACCAGAAACAGCGGGAAGCGGCGCGCATCGACGCCCTCTACCGCCGTCACATGGTCTCTGAACAGCAGAAAGATGACGCCGACAGCGCCGCCCGCACCGCCCGTGCCAACCTGCTCGGCAGCCAGGCCCGGGTAGAGCAGGCCCGCGTCAACCGCGGCTTGCCAGGGGAAGACAACCTGCTGCTGCGCCAGGCCCGCAACCGCCTCGCCCAGGCCGAGCTCAACCTCGCCTACAGCCGGGTTCATGCGAGCCAGGACGGCATCATCACCAACCTGCAACTCAAGCCTGGCAGCGTGGCCAATGCGGGCTCCCCCCTGCTGGCCCTGGTCTCCGAGCAGGTGGACGTGATCGCCGATTTTCGCGAGAAGAGCCTGCGCCACGTCAGCGCCGGCAGTCAGGCCCTCGTCGCCTTCGACGGCGAGCCCGGTCGCCTCTATCCGGCCCGCGTCGCCAGCCTGGATGCCGGGGTCAGCGCCGGCCAGTTTGACGCCAACGGCCAGCTTGCGAACCCCATCGAGTCCGATCGCTGGGTGCGCGATGCCCAGCGCCTGCGCCTGCACCTGACCCTGGAGCAACTGCCCGCCCACCTGCCGGCCGGGGCCCGCGCCACGGTGCAGTTGCTGCCGGACAACACCCTGACCGGGCTGCTGGCCCGCGGCCAGATCCGTCTGCTCAGCCTGCTGCACTACATCTATTGAGATGACGACCATGAACCTGTGGCACAGACCCCTCACCCCCAACGAACTGCGCCAGTGTCTGCGCATCGCCTTTGGCTGTACCCTGGGGTTTGTGCTGTGCAAGATCTTCGGCTGGAGCAACGGGGTCTTCTTCACCGTCACCCCGGTGCTGCTGCTCGGCCTGGTGCCGGTGATGAACGGTCACGCCGCCCGCCAGCTCATCGCCTCCGCCGCCATGTGCGGTCTGGAAGTGGGACTGCTCGGCGGCCTGTTTGGCGGCCACCCGGGGCTCATGACCCCCCTGGTCTTTTTGCTCTTCCTCTACCGTTTCGCCGCCATGTCCCGGGGCAGCCTGTTCCTGTTCGGTGCCAACGGGGTGCTCAGCCTCAGCATCATGCTGCACTTTGCCAGCTACCCCGGGATTGATCTGAACGACCTCATCTTCAGCAATCTCTGGGCCAGCGTCCTGTCGGTGCTCATCGCCTATCTGATGACGGCCCTCATTCCGGACGTGGAGGAGCGCCCCAGGCCGGCCCCCTCCCCCAAGGCGCCGCACCGGATGCGCCACGAAGCCCTGCTGGGAGCGTCCATCGCGACCCTCTCGTTCCTGGTGTTCCAGATCTTCGATCTGCGCGACTCCATGTCCGCCCAGGCCACCACCCTGCTGCTGCTCTTCCCCATGCACTGGAACGGCGCCCTGGACTATGCCCGCAAGCGGGCCATGGGCACCCTGCTGGGGGTGAGTTTCGGCATCCTGGGGCAACTGGTTCTCTATGACTGGTCCGGCTTGCTGCTGCTGGTGACCCCGGTGCTCTGGCTCGGTGCCATGCTGTTCAGCTATGCCCATGTGAAGGAGGCGAGCGGCTCCGGAGTCGGCTTCGGAGCCCTCACCACCCTCGGCATCCTGTTCGGCCAGTACCTGACCCCGGGCAACGACCTGGTGTTCAGCGCCCTCTATCGGGTGAGCAGCATCCTCTTTGCCATCGTCGTCACCCTGCTCGCCTGCTACCTCATCCACCGGCTGCTCAATCGCTTCGAGGCGACACGGTTCGGCCACTGACCCTTTTCTGCAGCCATTGGATGGCTCCCTTTCGCCCCGCTTGCCTGCCGGGGCGTTTTTTTGCCTGCCCCACGGACCAGAGGGAGACGGACGCATCCCGACGCAGGGCTCCCGCCACGAGGTTGCAGTTGTGCCTCATCCTGTTAGGCTCAAGGCCATATGACACCGTTGTGAGGATCAAACATGAAACACGCCAAGCTCTTTCTACTGGGGGCGGGCGCCATCACCCTGCTCGGCGGCTGCGATCTGGGCAGCGGCAAGCTGGGAGTGACCGGCGGCGATCCCGTCACCTATCTGTGTGAACAGAACCAGAAAGTGCAGGTTCGCTACTTCTCCCTCTCGGACGAAAGCCTTAACTTCGTCAAGCTCTCCCTCCCCGATGGCAAGGATTACACCCTGCCCCAGGCGGTTTCCGCCTCCGGCGCCCGCTATACCGACGATCACGAGGTGGTCTGGTGGAACAAGGGCAAGGAGGGGTTCGTCGAGATGCGTGATGACGCCGGGGAGTGGCAGAGCCGCTACAACGACTGCAAGGAGCAGTGATCCGCGCCGTCATGGCACACAGCCCACACGAAACACCCCGGCCTGGCCGGGGTGTTTGTCATTTCACTTCCACTTCAAATCGGGCCACAACCCGAGCCGGAATGGCTTGCTGATTCTGCTCCGATGGCCGGTAGCGCAGCTGCGCCAGCCCGGAGATGGCGATGAGATCCAGCACGCCGGGAGGCTGGGACGCCAGTACCTCTGGGCTGAACAGCGTGCCATTGGAATCGATGAGGTAGCGAAGGGTCACATACCCCTTGACCGGCCTCTTCGCCGGCAGCCCCCCGACCGGGTTAAAACTGATGGCATCCCCCACCAGCACCCAGTATTCGGGCAGCGTTTCCCAGGTGACATCCACCGGAGGCTGATTCAGCTTGGCGGTGGGGCTGGCACAGCCCCCGAGCAGGGCCAGGGCGGCCCACAGAAACAACCCTTTCACACGCACTGACATTCCCTCTTCGTTGTATCGCTCGATTCCATGAGCGACGCGCCAGTGTCAGGCAAAGGGGCTCATCCGGGAAGCCCCCATCTGGCAGGCAAAAAAAAGCCAACCCCGGAGGGCTGGCCTTGTGATCTCTCACGGCTCAGGCGCGCTTGTCGCTTACCACCAGCCAGAGGGCATGAACCATGCCGGGCAGACCGCCCAGCAGGGTCAGCACTATGTTGATGAGGAAATGGAGGCTGAAGCCTACCTGGATAAAGGCGCAGACCGGGGGGAGAAAGATGGCCAGCAGGATCTTGAGCAGATTGTTCATCGGGATTCCTCGTGTAAACAGCGCTTGGGGTTGGCCTAACCATAAACACCCAAGGCCTCAACTGCAAACCAGACAGGGGATCCGCTCTCCTCCTTTCCGCCAGGCGTTGAGGTCGTGAACCATCTGGTTGCTGCTGCCACGCCAGAGCAGACCGGGATCCGCCAGGGCCTTCTCGAACCTGCCATCCACCAGCACGTCCAGCAAGGCCACCAGCTCCCGCTGGGCCGGGCTGAGATCGGCCAGCAGATAGCCGGTCCAGCACCAGATGTCCTTGCCGGGGCACTCGGCCCGCACCCGCTTCACCAGCGCCAGCACATGCGGCACGTTGGCGGGGTGGAGCGGATCGCCGCCGGAGAGCGACAGTCCGCGCCGCTTGATGCGGCTGTCGTTGAGATCGTGAATGATGCGATCGCTCATCGCCTCATCGAACGGCTTGCCCCCATCGAGCCGCCAGGTGCTCTGGTTGTAGCAACCGGGGCACTGGTGCTCGCAACCCGACACGAACAGGGTGGCGCGGGTGCCGGGGCCGTTGATCACATCGACCGGGTAGTACTGGTGGTAGTGCATTCGAGTTCTCTGGGTTAACGGCCAACCCCCTCCCAACCTCCCCCTTCGAAAGGGGGAGGAGCTTCTTTGCCCCCCCTGCCAAGGGGAGGGCTGGGGTGGGGTCTGCTCGCTTACATATGCTTGACGCGGCGTTTGACCTCTTCCTGCTTGCCCGCGTTGAAGGGGCGCGCATCCGGGCTGCCGAGATAGCCGCAGACGCGGCGGGTCACCGACACCTTGGCGGGGTCATGGTTGCCGCAGCGCGGGCAGGTGAAGCCCTTGGAGGTGCACTCGAACTCGCCGGTGAAGCCGCAGTCGTAGCACTCGTCGATGGGGGTGTTGGTGCCGTAGTAGGGCACCTTGTCATAGCTGTAGTCCCAGACGTTCTCCAACGCCTCCAGGTTGTGCTGGATGTTGGGGTACTCGCCGTAGCAGATGAAGCCGCCGCTGGCGATGGGCGGATAGGGCGCCTCGAAGTCCAGCTTGTCGTAGGGGTTCACCTGCTTCTCCACGTCCAGGTGGAAGCTGTTGGTGTAGTAGCCCTTGTCGGTCACCCCGGCCACCACGCCAAACTCCTTGGCGTCGATGCGGCAGAAACGGGTGCAGAGGTTCTCGCTCGGGGTGGAGTAGAGGCTGAAGCCGTAGCCGGTCTCCTCCTTCCACTCGTCGGTGGCCGCCTTGAGCCGCGCGATGATGGCGATGGCCTTCTGGCGCAGGGTCTCGCTGTCGAACAGGTGGACGTCTGTGCCATAGAGGGCGTTGATGGTCTCGTGTACCCCGATGTAACCCAGCGAAATGGAGGCGCGGCCATGTTTGAAGATCTCGCTGATGTTGTCATCAGCCTTGAGGCGCACCCCGCAGGCCCCCTCCATGTAGAGGATGGGAGCGACCCGGGCCTTGACCCCGTCCAGGCGCTTGATGCGGTACATGAGCGCTGTCTTGGCCACCCGCAGGGCGGCATCCAGTTTGTCCCAGAAGTCGGCTTCATCGCGGGATTTCAGGGCAATGCGCGGCAGATTGAGGCTCACGACACCTAAGTTGTTGCGCCCCTCGTGGACCAGCTCGCCATTCTCTTCGTAGGCACCGAGGAAGGAGCGGCACCCCATGGGGGTCTTGAAGGAGCCTGTGACCTTGACCACCTGGTCGTGGTTGAGGATGTCCGGGTACATCCGCTTGGAGGCGCACTCCAGCGCCAGCTGCTTGATGTCGTAGTTGGGATCCCCCTGCTTGTGGTTCAGGCCATCCTTGATGGCGAACACCAGTTTCGGGAAGACGGCAGTCTTCCTGTTCTTGCCAAGGCCGGCGATGCGGTTGCCAAGGATGGCGCGCTGGATGAGGCGCGATTCCCAGCTATCCCCCAGGCCAAAGCCGAAGGTGACGAACGGCGTCTGACCGTTGGCGGTGTGCAGGGTATTGACCTCATATTCGAGGGACTGGAAGGCGTCGTGGCACTCCTTCTCGGTGCGGGCCATGGCGTAGGCATCCACGTCCCTGATCCCCCACTCCTCGGCCACCTCCCGGTGCTTGTGCCAGCTGATGGTCACATAGGGTGCCAGCACTTCGTCGATGCGGTTGATGGTGGTGCCGCCATAGATATGGCTCGCCACCTGGGCGATGATCTGGGCGGTCACCGCGGTGGCGGTGCTGATGGATTTTGGGGTGTCTATCTCCGCGTTGCCCATCTTGAAGCCGTGGGTCAGCATCCCCTGCAGATCGATCAGCATGCAGTTGAACATGGGGAAGAAGGGGGAGTAGTCGAGATCGTGGAAGTGCAGGTCGCCGCTCTCGTGGGCCTGCACCACGTCACGGGGCAGCATGTGACTGATGGCGTAATGCTTGGCGACGATGCCCGCCAGCAGGTCACGCTGGGTCGGGATCACCTTGGAGTCCTTGTTGGCGTTCTCGTTGAGCAGGGCCGCGTTGGTCTGCTCCACCAGGCCGCGGATCTCCTGGGCCAGGCGACCCCGGGCCTCGCGAGCCTGATCACGGTCGTGACGGTATTCGATGTAGGCACGGGCGATGGCCTTGTCGTCGGAGGCCATCAGGTGGTTCTCGACCCGGTTCTGGATCTCGTGGATGTCTACCTCCCCTCGCCCCTCCAGCTCCTGGCTGACGGCGGCGGCAATGCGCTCGGCCAGCGCCGGACTGGCCTGATTGACCGCGGCCGCAGCCCGGCTGACCGCATCGCGGATCAGTTGGCCATTGAATGGTGCACGACATCCATCGCGTTTGATCACTACCGGTTTCATCGATTTTCCCCGTATTGAAAGACCTGGTGGCCACCCTCGGCTCACCCTCGTTGAGTCCCCTTCTCCACGCCCGTCCCCGGCGCAAACAAGGTCAGCCAAGGCTTGAAACACCTGGGCTGACACTGAGAGGGCGACCACTTATGCACAGCTTTATGACACTATATATGGGTGTTTTTTTTATGCTTACCCCTATATGTGGGGTATATTAGGCACCAAAGCGGTACCCTGTTTCTTGATCCAGAACAGGTTTTGGAAGGAGTGGGGCAGTTCACGACCAGTGCCAAAAGGCGCTCTTTTTGCTCACCCCAGACGGGATGCGGGCTCCCGCCCGGCAAGGGATAAAAAGAGAGGGGCACGCCTTCCGACAACAATTGACCGAGGCGCCAGAGAGCGGGAGAGCACATACTGGGGAACAGTCTGTCCCTTGCGGAAAACACACGTGACCAAGGTCTTGCTCCTGCTCTCCCTCCTCTCCCTCCCGCTGCTGGCCGCCGAGATCCTGGTGATCAGCAGTTATCACCAGAGCAACCAGTGGGATCAGAGCTACAGTGCCGGCCTAGAGAAACACCTCAAGCAGGCGCATCACCTCGGCTATCTCTATCTGGACACCAAGCGCCAGCCCGGCCAGACCCGTGACGAACTGCTCGCCAAGGGAATGGCCGCCTACCGGACCCACCAGCCAGCGCTGGTGATCCTGGGGGATGACAACGCCATCAACGCCCTCGCCCGACCCATCGCCGCCCGGGGAACGCCCGTGGTGTTTCTCGGGATGAACGAGAATCCGCGCCCCAAGGGGCTGGTCGGCCACCCCCTGATCACCGGCGTCCTGGAACGCCCTCTGCTCAAGCGCAGCATCAGCGAGATGAGTCAGTTGATGGGAGGGCTGGAGCGTGCCCTGGTGCTGTTTGACGAAAGCGAGGTGTCCCGCACCGCCGTCGCCCACGAGTTCAAGGGGCGAGGCGAGCTGACGATCGGTCAGACCCGGGTCAGCAGCCGCCAGTTCACCGACTACGGACGCTGGCAGGAGGCAGTGCTCGCCAGCCGGGAAAACGGCTATCAGGCGCTCTTCCTCGGCCTCTACCACACTCTCACCGACGCTCAGGGCCAGCATGTAAGCGAGCAACAGGTACTGGCATGGACCAGCGCCAACAGTCCGGTGCCACTGTTCTGCTTCTGGGCCTTTGCGGTGGGCAGGGGAGCCGCCATCGGCGGTCTGGTGCTCGACGGCCACAGCCAGGGAGAGAGAGCCGCCGAACTGGCCAATGCCATCCTCTTAGGCACGGCGCCCGGCGCCCTCTCCCCCCGCGCCGCATCCCGCGGGGAATATCTGTTCAGCAAGAGCGAACTGGCACGCTGGCACCTGACGGCTCCCGATGCCTGGCAGGACAAGGTGAGCTACGTCGAGTGAGCCCACCAACGACAAACCCGGCCAGTGGGCCGGGTTTGTCTGCTCAAACGTGCATTCTCAGGGCTGAATGGCCGCCTGCAACTCGGCCTCGGTCCAGATGGTGATCCCCAGCTCCTGGGCCTTGGCGAGCTTGGAGCCTGCCGCCTCCCCCGCTACCAGCACGTCGGTCTTGGCCGACACCGAGCCCGCCACCTTGGCCCCCAGGGCCTGCAGCGCCGCTTTGGCGTCGTTGCGGGACAAAGCGGTGAGGGTGCCAGTCAGCACGAAGGTCTTGCCGGCAAAAGGTTGATCGCTTGCCTCCTTCTTCTCGATGGCCGGCCAGTGGATGCCGGCGGCCAGCAGGGCCTCCAGCACCTCGATGTTGTGGGGCTGACGCAGGAAGTAGTAGACGTGCTTGGCCACTATGTCCCCCACGTCGGCCACTTCCAGCAACTGCTCCACCGAGGCGGCGCGCAGGGCATCCAGGGTAAGGAAGTGGTTGGCAAGGTTCAAGGCGGTCGCCTCCCCTACTTCGCGGATCCCCAGGGCAAACAGGAAGCGGGGCAGGGTGGTGCTGCGGGCGGCATCGATGGCCGCCACCAGATTGAGGGCCGATTTTTGCCCCATCCGATCGAGCCCGGCCAGCTGGATGGCGTTGAGACTGAACAGGTCCGCCGGGGTCTTCACCAGCCCCTTGTCCACCAGCTGCTCCACTATCTTGTCGCCAAGGCCATCCACATCCATGGCGCGACGCGCCGCGAAGTGCTTGATGGCGGCCGCCCGCTGGGCCTCGCAGAAGAGACCGCCGGAACAGCGGGCCACGGCCTCCCCTTCCAGCCGCTCCACCGCCGAGCCGCACACCGGGCACTCGGTCGGGAAGAGGATCGCGCGGGCATCCGCCGGGCGCTGCGCCTCCACCACAGCCACGACCTGGGGGATCACGTCCCCGGCCCGGCGCACGATCACGGTGTCGCCGATCATCACGCCAAGGCGCGCGATCTCGTCCGCATTATGCAAGGTGGCGTTGGACACGGTGACGCCGCCGACAAACACCGGCTTGAGCTTGGCCACCGGGGTGATGGCACCGGTGCGGCCCACCTGGAACTCGACGTTCTCAAGCGCCGTCATCTCCTCTTCTGCCGGGAACTTGTGGGCGGTAGCCCAGCGCGGCGCGCGGGCAACGAAACCGAGCTCCCCTTGCAGGGCGATGTCATCCACCTTGTAGACCACGCCGTCGATCTCGTAGGGGAGATCCCCGCGACGCGCCAGGATATCATCGTGAAACGCCTGGCAGCCGGCGGCACCCTCTTTCAGCTTCACCTCGGGGCTGAGCGGCAGACCCCAGGCCTTGAGCTGATTGAGGCGACCGAAGTGGGAATCCCCCAGCTCGTCGCCACCGACTCCCACGCCGTAGGCATAGAAGCTGAGGGGGCGGCTGGCGGTGATGCGTGAATCGAGCTGGCGCAGGCTGCCGGCAGCGGCGTTGCGCGGGTTGACGAACACCTTCTCCCCCGCCGCCAGCGCATCGCGGTTCATCGCCTCGAACCCCGCCTTGGGCATGAAGACCTCCCCACGCACCTCCAGCCGCGCAGGCCACCCCTGGCCGCGCAGGGTCAGGGGAATGGCCTTGATGGTGCGCACGTTCTCGGTGATCTCCTCCCCCGTGGTACCGTCCCCGCGAGTGGCGGCCTGCACCAGCTGGCCATCCACGTAGAGAAGGCTCACCGCCAGACCGTCGAGCTTGGGTTCGCAACAGAAGGTGAAAGTCACCTCCCGCTTGAGGCGATCACCCATGCGTTGCTCGAACGCCTGCAACTCCTCGCTGCTGAAGACGTTGTCCAGACTCAGCATGGGGATCTCGTGGCGTACCTGCTTGAAGGCGGTCAGCGGCTGGCCTCCCACCCGCACGCTCGGCGAGGCCGGGGTTTTCAGCTCGGGATGCTCGGCCTCCAGCGCAATCAGCTCGCGCATCAGGCGATCGTATTCGGCGTCCGGCACCGTGGGGTTGTCCAGCACATAGTACTGATGGCCGTACTCGGTCAGCAGCTCACACAGTTGACGGTGGCGGGAGAGGATATCGCTCATGAAAAAGTCTCGAAGTGTGATGGAACATTCAGTCTGGGGCAGAAACAAAAATGCGGCACCGGGGTACCGCACTTTTCATTGTTCAAGCCCCATGGCGCATCAGTCGCGGCTGGCCTCGTAGGCCGCCAGCTCGTGACGGTAGCGGGCGATGTCGTCGTCGCTGAGGGGACTGCGCGAGGCGTCGGTCAGCATGGCATCGAGATCGCTCGCCAGCTGATCCGCAGCCTGCAACATGTGCTCGAAGGCGAAGGCGGCATTGCTGCGAAGGGGCAGTTGCATGAAGAGGGACACACCCGGGGTGCTGAACTGCTCCATGCGATAGGGGTTGAAGGTACCCGGCTTGACCATGTTGATCATGGAGAAGAGCACCTCCCCCTTGCCGCCCAGATCTTCGTGACGGTGGAAGATGTCCATCTCGCCAAACTTGAAGCCCAGCGCCAGCAGGGAAGAGAGCAGGGTCGCCCCTTGCAGATCGTGGCCGGGACGGGCCATCAGGTTGATGACATAGACATCCTGCCAGATCTTCTCGACCGGGGCCGGAGCGGGTTCTGGCTCGGCTGCGTGAACAGGCTCTTCATAGGCTGGCTCGTCATCGTAAGCGGGCTCTTCATAAGCCGGCTGGGCGTAGCGGGGAGCCTGCTGGGCAACCGGTGCCGGCTCGCGTGCACCGAAGGTCGGCGCCTGGGCATAGGCCGGCTCCACCAGCGGCTCTTCGTCCAGCGGCTGCATCATGGGCTCGCGCTGCGGACGGGAACGGTGTACCGGCGTACGGCGGATCACCTGTGCAGGTTTGCGCACCGGCGCGGCAGGGGCCTCTTCAACAGGGGCGGCAACCGGCTCTTCATAGTCCTCTTCTTCCTCATACACAGGCTGAGGGGGGACAGGGCGAGCGGCAGGCTTGCGCACCACGGGAGGCGGCAGATCGGCGTCGTCATCTTCATCATCGAAGGCGGGAACGGGGGCGACACGGCGGGGTTCGGGCTGACGGGCCTCGTCGCTGCGCAGTTTGGGCTCGGCACGACGGCCACCGCTCACCACACGCACCTGACCGATGCCATCGCTGTCGAAGGCGTCGTTGTCACGCTCACGGGACTTGGACTCCATCCGACCCAGGGGTTTCTCCTTGATCGGTGCCTGACGATTCTTTCTGTTGCTCCACAACCCGTGAATGAGCAATGCCGCGATGGCAATACCGCCCAGGGCAACCAAGATGTAACGCAATTCCTGCATTAGCTGCTTCTCTTTCTAGTTTTGCTCAGCCAAAGCGACGGCTTCACCGATATCGACCGACACTATGCGCGAAACCCCGGGCTCTTGCATCGTGACGCCAACCAGCTGCTCGGCCATCTCCATGGAGACCTTATTATGACTGATGTAAACGAACTGTACTGTGCTCGACATCTCTTTGACAAGAGAACAGAAGCGACCGACGTTCACTTCATCGAGCGGTGCATCCACCTCATCCAGCAGACAAAATGGTGCTGGATTGAGTCTGAAGATGGCGAAAACCAGCGCAAGGGCGGTTAGCGCCTTCTCCCCCCCGGAAAGCAGGGCAATGGTAGCATTCTTCTTGCCCGGAGGTCTTGCCATGATGCTCACTCCGGCCTCCAAAAGATCATCCGAGGTCAGCTCAAGCCAGGCACTGCCCCCCCCGAACACTTTTGGGAACAGGGATTTTAAATCTTCATTGACCTTATCGAAAGTGTCGCGGAAGCGTATTTGTGTTTCTTTATCAATTCTTTTAATGGCTTGGCTCAAGGTATCGAGGGCCTGCTCCAGATCCTGGCACTGATTTTCCAGGTAGCTTGAACGGGTTTTCGCCTCCTCATACTCTTCCAGTGCCGCCAGGTTGATGGCGCCAAGCGCCTCCACCTGCGCCTCCAGCGTCTGGATCTCCTGGCGCAGCTTGCCGCGATCAGCGGCAATCAGCACCGCCTGATCGAGGTCCACCAGGCGCACGCCCAGCTCTTCGAACTGCTCGTGCAGTCCCTGCCTGCGCGTCAGGTTGCGCTCGCGCTCGAGCCGCAGAGTCGCCAGCTTCTCCTGAATTTTCACCAGCTGCTTGTGATCGGAGCTTCTGGCCTGCTCCAGCTCGGTCAGCTGACGATCCAGCTCCGCGAGCCGCTGGTGACAGGCCAGTTGCTGCGCCTCAAGATTGCGCTGTTCGACCAGCAGGGGCGACAGATCCTGACTCGGAGCGGCCCCTGGCTCCTTGAGTTCCGCCAGCTCCAGGCCGAGACGGGCCAGCTCCTGCTCGCGCAGCGTGATGAGCTGGCGCTGGTTCTGCTGCTCCAGTTGCAACCGCTGGCAGGCCGCCTGCTGCTGCTCCCGGCGAAGGCGCACCTCTTCCAGCGCCCGCTCCGCCCCGCTCACCTGCTCCTGGGCGAGCAGCAGCGCCTCGGCGAGTACCTCCCCCTGCTCCTGCAGCTCGCCAAGGGCCGCTTCATCCTGCTCAAGCCGCTCCCCGGCCGACGCCAGCCGCTGCGCCTCCTCAGCCTGCTCCTTGTCGAGCCGGGCCAGCTCTTCCCCCAGCTGGCCCAGGCGCTGCAAGCGCTCCTGGCGCTGCCCCTCGCGCAGACTCCAGGCTTCGCGCAGTTGCTGCCACCGCAGCTCCTGCTCGCGCAGGGTGCACTGAGCCAGCTCATGGGCGCTGTGCAGCTGGGCCCGCGCAGCATCGGCGGCGACAAGCTGCTCGTCGAGTCTGTGCAGCGCCTCCCGACCCGCGGCCAGCTCGGTGTGCAGCCGCTCACGCTCGCCGAGCAGCGCCAGCGTACCCAGGGCCATGCCTTCCCCCAGATCCGCCCAGTTGGGGCCGAACCAGTCGCCGGCGGGAGTGAGCAGCGACTCACCGGCAGATAGGCTGTGCAGGCGGGACAGCGCCTCCTCCCTGCTCTCTGCCAGCCAGATGGCATTGAGGAAAGCCGGAATGTGCTCGCCCCCCAGTTGCGCCGCCAGGGTACCGGCCCTGGCTGGCTGGGCCGGGCCAATCCAGAGTCCGGGTTGCGCCAGGTTGCACTCGTCCGCCGGGATTGCGGTGAGCCAGCGGCCGAGCACCTTGTCCAGCCCCCGGGCCCACTCGGGGGGAACCTGCAACCGATCCGCCAGGGTCGCGCCCGCCATCTGCTCCCCCAGGATCTGATCCAGGGTGGCGAGGCGCGCCTCCAGCTCGCGCAGCAGGCCCTGCTGGCGACCCTGCTCTGCCTTGAGTGCTTCATGGCGCGACACGCCGGCCTGCCACGCCGCATCGGCTTCCTCATGGCGGGCGCGGGAGAGCGAGAGTTCCGCCGCCAGGGCATCGAGGGCCGGTTGCAGGTTCTCCCCCTCCCCGCCAAGGGGCCCGGCCTGTTCGTCTTCCAGCTTGAGGCGGGCAAGCCGGGTCTTGGCCTGCAGCTCCTGCAGGCCGTTCACCTCGGCGCGGGTCTGGTTGAGCCGCCCCTGCAACTGGCCCAGCTGCTGCTGCCACTGCTGCTGACGCTGGCGCGCCTGCTCGAGCCGATCGCCCGCTGCCGCACGCACGCTGTGCTGGTCGGTAAGCAACTGCTCACACTGCTCGAGGCGCGCCGACGCTACCTCCCCCTGCAACGTGCTGTCGGCCAGTTGCTCCAGCTGGCCGGCCAGCTGGGCCTTGAGGCCGTCGATACGCTCGCCGAGGGCCTGCCGCCTCGCCTGCCAGTCGCGGCCAAGTTCGTTCTGGTGCAATTGCTGCTGCTCGAGGCGGGCGATGGCCTGCCCGCCGAGAAAAATCTGTTGCTGGCGGCTGGCCTGCTCGGCCTGCGCCTCCTGGCGGGCCACCGACAGGGTGACGTGGCGTCCTTCGTCTGCAGTGCGCTTGGCATCGAGTGCCGCCAGCGCCTGCTCGGTCTGGGCCAGTTCGGTCTTGGCTTCGCCAAGACGCGTCTCCAGCGCCCACAGTTCCGAGCCGATCAGCTCGGCCCGGGCAGCGCGCGAACGGCTCTTGAGCTGCTTGTAGCGCTCGGCGGTCTCGGCCTGGGCCTTGAGATGCTCGAGGCGTGAGCCCAGTTCGCCACGGATATCGCCAAGGCGTTCCAGGTTCTCCTGGGTATGGCGGATGCGCTGCTCGGTCTCGCGGCGCCGCTCCTTGTAGCGGGAGACCCCGGCGGCCTCTTCCATGAACAGCTTGAGATCGGCGGGGCGGGACTCCACCAGCCGGCTGACGGTGCCCTGTTCGATGATGGCGTAACTGCGGGGCCCAAGGCCGGTGCCGAGGAAGAGGTCGGTCACGTCCTTGCGGCGGCACTTCTGGCCGTTGATCTGGTAGTGATTGGAACCGTCGCGCAGCACTTCGCGGCGCACCGAGATCTCGGTAAAGCGGCCGAACTCGCCGGGTACCCGGTTGTGGGGATTGTCGAACACCAGCTCCACCGAGGCGCGGCCATGGGCGCTGCGATTGATGGAGCCGTTGAAGATGACGTCGGTCATGTTCTCGCCGCGCAGATGGCGGGCGGAGCTCTCCCCCAGCACCCAGCGCACGGCGTCGATGACGTTGGATTTGCCGCAGCCGTTGGGGCCCACCACGGCGGTCATGTCGGCGTTGAGTTCGATGCGGGTCGGCTCGACAAACGACTTGAAACCGGCGAGTTTGATCAATTTCAGACGCATGGCGGCCTATGTGGGTAACGAAATAAAGAGGAGGCGGGCAGGCGACTTTACCAAATCAAAGGCTTGTTTGTAATATGCTGGCACTTTCCCCATTCACTGATGGAGCTCACATGAGCCAATCACCCCACATGGTCAAAGATTCGGTCAGCGGTGCAGACTACTTCCTGCGCGGCTTCTCACTCATCCGCCAGCCCGGCATCCGCACCTTCGTGCTGATCCCCCTGCTGGTCAACTTCGTGCTCTTTGCCGGTGCCTTCTACGCCCTGTTGCTACAACTGGACGGTCTGTTCGCCTGGCTGCACCAGCAGATCCCGAGCTGGCTCTCCTGGCTTGATTACCTGCTCTGGCCCATAGCCCTCATCACCATACTGGTGGTCTTCTCCTTCATCTTCAGCTCGGTGGCCAACTGGATAGCCGCCCCTTTCAACGGCCTGCTGGCAGAGAAGGTGGAACAGATCCTCACCGGTGAAGCCATGAATGACACCGGCATGCTGGATGTGGTGAAAGATGTGCCCCGTACTTTCGGCCGCGAATGGACCAAGCTGAAATACTATCTGCCCAAGGCCATCGGCTGCCTGATCCTCTTCCTGATCCCGGTAGTGGGCCAGACCCTGGCACCCGTGCTCTGGTTCCTGCTCAGCGCCTGGATGATGGCGATCCAGTATGTCGATTATCCGTTCGACAACCACAAGATCGGCTTCATCACCATGCGCGACGCCCTCAAGCAACGTCGTGGAAAGTGCCTGAGCTTCGGCGCCCTGGTGACCCTCTTCTCCGCCATCCCGGTGGTGAATCTCTTCGTGATGCCGGTGGCCATCTGTGGCGCCACCGCCATGTGGGTAGACCAATACCGCAGCGAGCAACTTGGACGCTGAACCGCGTCATCATGATCAAAAGAGGGGGCGAAAGCCCCCTTTTCATTACTTAATCTAATGCATAACCAAGATAGCTTGTCGCCCCAGCGCAGGGTTGTTAGGATGCGGGCCTTTCTCGCACCCTGGGATATCTCATGTTACATGCACTCTTCTTGCTCGGCCTGGTGGCCGAAGGGATGACTGGCGCGCTGGCAGCGGGTCGGCGACGGATGGATCTGTTTGGCGTCGTGATCATCGCCTCGGCGACGGCCATCGGTGGCGGTACCATTCGGGATGTGCTGCTGGGCCACTATCCCCTGCTCTGGGTCGAGCACCCCGAATACGTGCTGCTGGTGGCGGGCGCCGCCATGGCCGGGGTCATCTCGGCCCCGCTGATGCGCTACCTTGGCAAGCTGTTCCTGGCGCTCGATGCCCTGGGGCTCGTGGTCTTCTCCATCTTCGGGGCTGCCCGGGCGCTCGAGATGGGTCACGGGGCCGGCATCGCCTGCATCATGGCCGTGGTGACCGGCGTGTTCGGGGGGGTGCTGCGGGACTTGCTGTGCCAGCGCATCCCGCTGGTGTTCAAGCGCGAGCTCTATGCCGCCGTCTCGCTGATCACCGCCGCGCTCTACTGCTTTGCGCTGCACCATGGGCTGCCCAACGACTGGGCCGCTTTCGGTGCCATCGGCATCGGCTTCGTGCTGCGGCTCCTGGCGGTACGCTTCAAGTGGGGACTGCCCACCTTCAACTATCAGTACGCCACCCATTGATCGCGCCAGTTCCTGGCCATATCGCACGGATAACGAGCAACAAAAAAGCGCCATACGGCGCTTTTTTGTTGGGCATCGGCAAGGGAGGAAAGGGTCAGTTGATCCCTTCCGAGCTGAAGAAGGTCGCCTTGTCGGCGATGAAACGCACCTTGATGTTCTTGCCTTCCCCTCCCCAGACACAGCTCGTGGTGCCGAGAGCATCGTCGCAACGCTCGGCCTTGCCGAGGATGGCACTCGCTTCGGCATAGCTCATCCCGACTTTCAGCTTGTCGTAGCTCTCGCGGTTGAGCTTGCCGCAACCAGTCAACAACAGGGCGATGAGCCCCCCGATCACAATCTGCTTCATCTTTCTCTCCTCTGGCTGGAGTCCAGAGCCTAGCAGCTTGGTCCCCCTCAATGCCAGCGGCAAAAAGACACAATCGGCACTCAACCCTTGAGGAAATCCCGACTCACCAGCTGCGAACGGGGCCTGTGTCCAGGTGCACGAAGTTGTCGGAAGGGTAATAACCCACACCGCCCACCTTGAGGTTCAGGGCGGCCTTGCGCAGGTGCGCCAGCTGCACGCCGGGGATGCGCACGTCAACCGCCTGCCCCAGGGTGTGGTAGCTGTGCTTGGCGACGCCGCGACTCTTGCGCCGCTTCTGCTGATTGGTGGCCGGGGAGCGATAACCCGAGATGAGCTGGATTTCGCCGTGGCGTCCCAACTTGTGTTGCAGCAGAAAGAGCTGATCGAACAGCTTTCTGTCGATGTTGAACACTTCGTTGCGACGGTAGTCACGGAAAATATGGTTGAGCTCCGCCAGCCCGTCGCTCAGATAGTGGCCATCTTCCCAATAACTGGCGCGTACCCGCTCGCCGGTATTGAGGTTGAAGAAACTCAGTTCCCGTCCCGAAGTGCTGCGGCTCGCCAGCGCAGGGAACGACAGCAGGCTGGTCCCCATCAAGCAACCCGCCCCCAGCAGCAGACGGCGTCGGCTTATCTCTTGTCCCAGCATCCGTTGTCCGTCCATCTCATGGTGAAGTCACACAGGTGAATGAATTTGATACAAGGGCCGAAACTACCTGCCAGAAAAAGCGCTGTCAAACCCCATTCACCCATGAAAAAGCCCGGCACGGGCCGGGCTTTTCACTCTGTGGCAAGGATCACAGCAAGCGGCTTTGATAGCTGACTCTGTCGAATCCGTAGATATCGTTGCGCAGTTGCTGACGTCCCTCTTCATCAATCCAGCTGCTCCAGTAGACGGTAAACACCGGGATAGGGTTGCTCAGGGGCAGCCACTTGGTCTGGGTCTCTTTCAGGATGCTGGCCACCTTGTCCGGCTGATAGCGGGAGTCCGCCAGCAGCAACTCCGCCAGATCGTCGGCGTGTTCCACCCGGATGCAACCCGAGCTGAAAGCACGGGCCCCCTGCTCGAACAGCGCCTTGCGCGGGGTGGAGTGGAGATAGATGGCATCGTTGTTGGGCAGATAGAACTTGTAGCGACCCAGGGCATTGTGATCCCCCGGCTTTTGCCGCAACCGGTAAGGGAAACCCGAGGCCAGCGCATGGTGCCAACCATCTTCGCTGAACTGCACCGGATTGCCCTCGCCGTCGATCACCTCGAACTGTTCGCGATCCAGGTAGGCAGGATCGCGCCCGAGCTTGGGCAGAATGTCCTTGCTCAGGATGGAGCGCGGCACGTGCCAGGCCGGGTTCAGCACGATGGAGCGGATCTCGCTGGCAAGGATGGGGGTGGCCCGCTGCTCCTTGCCGACGATGACCCGACTGGTGAAGACCTCGCTGCCAGACTCCACCACGCTCAGGCGGTAGTCCGGAATGTTGACCAGCACATAGCGACCGGCAAGGTGATCCACCAGATCACGGCGCCACAGGTTGCGTACCAGCAGGCTGGCGCGCACCTCGGGGCCGGTATTGAGCCAGCTGCGGGTCTGACGGCCGATGATGCCGTCGGCGGTCAGGCCGTGGCGGCGCTGGAACTGCTTGATGGCCTGTTCGGTCTCGGGATCGTAGAGGCTGTCCTGGTGAGTCGGGGCACTGTCCCCCAGTTCGTTCAGGATGGAGCGGATCTGGCCGAGCTCGGTCGAGCTCTCCCCGGCCCGCAGGGTCGGCATGGAGAGGGTGGGCCAGTGCTTGGCCATGGGCATGGCCAGCAGCTTGCGCACTTCTTCGCGCACGGCGTCGTATTCCGCCACCTGTGGCCTGAGTTGCCTGACCTGCTCCAGCAGATTGTCTCCCTGGGGGGCATGGGCCAGGGGGCGGTTCAGATCCAGCTTGAGGGTCTGCATCTGTTCGCGCGCGACCAGATCCATCCCTCGCCAGGCCTGCTGGAACCGGGCCAGCTTGCCAAAGGCCTCATCGTAGAGGGCACCGCGCCGATCCGCCGGGGTCTTTTGCAACTGCTGCCAGAGGCGGTAGAAATCCGGATGCAGCTGGGCCAGCACCGCTTCCTGCAACTGCTGTTCAAGCTCATGACGAGCCTGCTCGGCCACCTCGTTCTGATACCAGTCATGCTGGATGCTGGGACTGGCCACTACCGCCTGTTCCGTGCTGGCATGAACCATGCTGGCCGGCCAGCAGCCCAGCCAGATGAGATTCGCCAATGCCAACCAATACTTCTTACCCATGCTTCTTACCACGCTTGCCTCAAATCGGTTCATTTCGGCCTGTCAGGCGCGACGGTCAGGACCCCATGATGCGTGAATGCCGACGACTTTGCTAGCGGACGGAGGTGTAACGACGCCAGATGAGTTCCTGCTCCCCGCTGTCGCCGACGGCCACTATCGCCTCGTTGAACCGCGCTACGAATTCCCCGGACAGGGTCTTCTTGCTCAACATGAAAAAGGTGGGCGTCTCATGGATCGCCATGGTGTGGGGGACGACCGCGTCCGACAGCCCCTCTCTCTTCAGACCCCAGGGCGTGGCCAGACTATCCCCGAGAAAACCGTCTATCCGCCCAAGCAGCAGCTTGCGATAGTTTTGCACATCGTTGACCTCGCTCACCTGGTTACGGTATCGCTGCAGAACCTTGGTGATTTCCGGGCCGTAATAGTAGTCCCTGGTCACACCGAGGCGATGCCCGTGGGCCAGCCAGCTCGCCAGATCCGACTCCTCACCGGTACCGGATTTGCGTACCCAGAGCGATGTCCGGCCCGGGTTGTAGGGGATGGAGAACCAGGCATAACGCGCCCTCTCATCAGCAAAATACGCCTCCATCACGATGTCCAGCCGACCCCGCTCAAGATCGTGCAACCCCCGCTTCCAGGGACGCTCCACATAGACCAGACGACAACCCAGCCGATTCGACACGGCATTGAGGTAGTCGACCGCAAATCCACGCAGTTCCCGACGTGCTCCCTCTTGCTGGTAATAGTGGTATGGGGGCCAGTCATCGAAACCGACGCGAAGGGGGGAGGAGCAGAACGATTGCGCCCACAACGGTAGGAGGGGCAGACAGCAGAGCACACACAGAGAGAAGAGTCTCATGGGTCATCCTTGACGACGGGACAGGCCATCTTAATTCTGCCCGGGTGAAATGGCGACAGATCCTGCCACAACAAAGCACAATATCAGCCGTTTGCCTGATGCGCCCCAGGTGGCGGCAGACAGGTTGGCGCCGAAAAAGCCACAATCAAGAAGAGGAAGCAAACGACCCCAAAGCCCCTTGGTAAGCAGGGTGATTGAGGGTTAATATGTGAGCAAATATATTTTTGTGATCCACTATGCTTTTTTTGCAATTGGATTAGCATATGCGCGAAATCTGCCTATCAATCTGTCGGGCGTCGAGTGAGTAATATGACCTACAAAAAGTTCGGTTTTCTGGCTGCCATCCTGGCACTGAGCGGTTTCTACCTTTATACCCTCTATCTGGCCGCTCACCCCAACGTGAGCCTGGCTTACAAGCTCTATTACCTGGAAGGCAAGACCCGTTTCTGGGAGCACAACTCCAGCATGACCTACCAGCCCGGCAACGAACTCAACCTGACCAAGCCGAGCCGCTTCCTCTCAAGCGAAGGCTGGGCCAAGAAGCCCAGCGAGCAAGGCACCGAGCTGAGCGGTCAGGGCGGTCTCTATTTCGTGCTGCCCAAGCAGCAGGCCCAGCCGGAGCAGCTCACCATCCAGGCCAGGATCAACAGCCCCCAGGCTGGTGCCCTGCTCAAGGTGGCGCTGGGTCATGATTTCACCACCACGGTCAAGCTGGCCAAGGCGGGCATCAACGAGATCCGCCTCAGCCTGCCGGGCGACTCCCTGACCGCCGATCCCAAGCGTCCCAACTTCCTGGCGCTCTCCGCCCCGACACCGCTCAACGTCCAGTCCGTGCGACTGACCGTGGCTCAGTGAAGCGGAATGCCCCAAGTATCTGTTCCGTAAAATAATTCTTTCAATAAGGAAGTTCCCATGTCCCGTGCCGATTTTCGACTCTCTCTGGTCGTTCCCGTTTACAACGAGGAAGAGAGCATAGACGCCTTCATCAGCGCGATAGATACCGAACTGGCCCCGCTCAAAGACCAGCTTGAAATCGTGTTCGTCAACGATGGCAGCCGTGACCGCACCCGTGAGGTGGTCGAGCAGGCCATCGCCCGGGATCCCCGTGTGACCCTGGTCAACCTGGCCCGCAACTTCGGCAAGGAAGCGGCCATGACCGCCGGCCTGCACCAGGCCAAGGGCGACGCCATCGTCCCCATGGACGTGGACCTGCAGGATCCCCCCTCTCTCATTCTGGAGTTCGTCAAGCTGTGGCAGACCGGCGACTATGACACCGTCTACGGCATCCGGGTGGATCGCAGCGCCGACACCCCGATGAAACGCCTGACCGCCGGTGGCTTCTACCGCTTCTTCAACGCCCTCTCCACCAGCACCAAGCTGCCGGAGAACGCCGGTGACTTCCGCCTCATCGATCGCAAGGTGGTCGAGGCCATCAAGCAGTTGCCGGAGCGCAACCGCTTCATGAAGGGGCTGTTCGCCTGGGCCGGTTTTCGCGCCGTCGGCGTTCCCTACGAGCGCCCGGCCCGCCATGCCGGCGAAACCAAGTTCAACTACTGGAAGCTGTGGAACTTCGCCCTTGACGGCCTGATGAGCTTCTCCAGCTGGCCGCTGCGGGTGTGGAGCTACATCGGGGTCGGTGTCTCCTTCATCGCCTTCCTCTATATCCTCAAGATCATCACCCAGGTGCTCTTCTTCGGCATCGACGTGCCCGGTTACGCCTCCCTGATGTCGGTTATGCTGTTCCTCGGCGGCATCCAGCTGCTGTCGCTGGGCATCATCGGCGAGTACATCGGCCGCATGTTCGTCGAGGTGAAACAGCGCCCCGTCTACCTCATCGAAGGGGTCTACGGCCAGTACGCCAAGCAGGATGAAGAGCAGAAGCAGGAAGTGCCCACCACCAGCAAGAAGAGCGCTGGCAAGAAGGCCGCCGCGAAAGCCGCTGATGATCAGCAGGAGCAGGCGTCTCAATGATCTCCCGCGAGGAATTCTGGCGGCTGGTTCGCTTCGGTTTTGTCGGCGGGGGGGCCACCCTCGTCGATCTGGGTACCTCCATCGCCCTGTTTCATACCTGGCCGGCCATCTCCGAGCACCTGGTCACGACCCTGGCCTTTGCCGTGGCGTTCTGGTTCTCGTTCTTCGGCCATCGCTACATCACCTTCCAGAAACAAGGTGCCGCCAGCAAGTTCTTGCTGGTCGCCCTCTTCTCGCTGGCGGTGCGTAACCTGATATTGAGCGGTCTGCTGTTTGCCGGTCTTTCCGGCCTGTTGCCGGTGGTGATCGCCACCCTGACAGTCACCGTGCTCACCTACGTTCTCTCCCGTATCTGGGTTTTTGCCTGATGAATGATATGACCAATACCGCCCCGTCAACCGGGGCTGCACTCCCCTATCGCCCGTCACTGCGCATCAGCGGCCGCGACTGGCTGATGATTGTCGCCGCCTTTGTGCTGAGCCGGGTGGCGCTCTATGGCATGGGCTATTTCGGCGTCCAGCTCTATGGCGCCACCGACATCGGGCCGCTGCAGGCCTACTGCCAGTTCGACTGCGTCTGGTTCCAGCGCATCATCGAGAATGGTTACGACCTCTATCCACGCTGGTTGAGCAAGGGCAATGCGGCGAACTGGGCCTTCATGCCCCTCTATCCCATGCTGGCCGGCGGTCTCTCCAGCCTGTTTGACATGGAGAGCCTCATCGGCCTGATGCTGGTGGCCAACATCGCCTTCTTCATCAGCTTGCCCCTGATGCTGCTGGTGCTGCGCCAGCTCAAGCTGGGGGACGACACCGCCCGCTTCGGGGTCTGGCTGCTGGCCTTCTCCCCCTTCTCCGCCTATTTCGTCTCCGGCTATACCGAGCCCATGTTCATGGCCTTGATGCTGGGAATGTTCCTGTTCGCCTACCGCGAACAGTGGCTCATGGTCGCCTTCCTCGGCATCTTCATCTCCGCCACCCGCAACCTGGGGGTGATGATGGTGTTCCCGGTGCTGATCCTGGCCCTGCAAGCCTACGGCTGGCGCGAGTTCTTCCGCTTCACCGAGCGGGCCTTCAAGGTGGTGTTCACCCTCTGGCTCATTCCCCTCGGCCTCTTCTCCTACATGGTCTATCTCTATCACCTCACCGGGGATGCCCTGGCCTTCAAGCACATCCAGGTGGCCTGGGGCCGCTATATGGACAGCCCCCTGGACTGGTGGCTGAGCGGCTTCGAGCTGGGGGGGCGCAAGGCCTATCTCTCCATCATGGTGATCTTCGGCTGGTGTCTGAATGGCTACCTGTTCAGCCAGAAACGCTGGGCCGAAGCGACCCTGATGTTCATCTGCTGCACCATCCCCCTGATGACCGGGCTCAACGCCATGCCCCGCTACATGTTCGGCCTCTATCCGACCCTGCTGGCCATCGTGCTGCTGGCCCATCGCTGGCCTGCCATCCGCCCCGCGGTGCTCTGCATCAGCGGCATGGTTGCCTCCTTCATCGCGGTGGCCTTCGTCAACTTCAAGTTCTTCACCGTGTGACGCCACCCCGAATGCCTACAAGCCGGTCAACTGACCGGCTTTTTTCATGGCCGCGACACCCGGTTCACACTTTTCCATTCTTGAAAACGTAACCATTTGAACTGACGTCACAAATCGGTATTTTACCGGTCCAAGCCTGCCCCAGCGCACCCTAGAATGAGTGCCTCAACGGACCCTGCTCCTCACACTCTGCTCAAGGAATGGCTTATGCGTCTCTCTTCGCGCCCCGCTCTTCGCCCATCACCCCTGTGGCTGGCCGTGCTCGCCACACCGCTGTTCATCAGTCAGGCGATGGCCGCCCCCGAGGTCTATCTCCATGTGGATGGCAAACCGGTGGCCGAGGCGCTGACGCTGGACAAGGGCACCGTCACTCTGACCCACAGACTGGACAAGGGGAGCCACCAGATCCGCATCAGCGATGCGGGCAACAGCTGCGGCACCAGCTTCGGGCCAACCGAGGCCAAGCCCCTTCCCTTCGGCACCGCCCAGCCCATGGACAAGTGCAGCAAGGGGACAGACTTCAATCTGAGGGTGATGCTGGCGGGGGACTACGAGTTCACCTTCAACCCCGATACCCCCAGCCTCAAGGTGTTGCGGGCAACCAAAAAGAGCGAGTTCAAACGCCAGCCCCCGGAAGAGCCCTGCATCAGCTGGGATGGCGGCCCGGTCACGACATCACTCAAGGGCGTCTGGCCCGACGGCACCCGGTTGCGGGATGCCTACTCGGGACAGGAAGCCGTGGTCAAGGGCGGCAAGATCACCCTGACACCGAGCAAGGAGAGCGGCGGCCTGCTGCTGCTCGAGCCGGTCAAGGCCGCCAAGCCTGCTCCCTTCAGCTGGGATCAGGCGAGCGTCTATTTTCTGCTGACCGACCGCTTCCACAACGGCGATCCCGCCAATGATCACAGCTTCGGTCGTCAGAAGGATGGTCAGGACGAAGTGGCCACCTGGCATGGCGGTGACTTCAAGGGGCTGACCGAGAAGCTCGACTACATCAAGCAACTCGGCATCAACGCCATCTGGATCACCCCCATGGTGGAACAGGTCCACGGCTTCATCGGCGGTGGCGAACAGGGGAACTTCCCCTTCTACGCCTACCACGGCTACTGGGCGCTCGACTTCACCAAAATCGACCCCAACTACGGCGACGAAGAGAGCCTGAAAACCCTGGTGGACGAGGCCCACAAGCGCGGCATGCGGATCATCCTCGACGTGGTGATGAACCACGCAGGCTACGCCACCCTCGCCGACTTGCAGGATCTGGGGCTCACCGATCTCACCCAGAACACCGGCAAGCTGCCGAGTCGCTGGAACGAATGGCGCCCGAGCGGCGGCCTCAACTGGCATGGCTACAACCAGTTCATCGACTACCAGTCATCCCACTGGGACAAGTGGTGGGGCCCTGACTGGGTGCGGGCCGGCCTGCCCGGCTACCCGCAACCCGGCACCGACGACGTCACCGGCTCGGTGGCGGGACTGCCGGACTTCCTGACCGAATCCACCAGATCGGTGGGGCTGCCACCGCTGCTCGCTGCCAAAAAAGACACCAGGGCCAAGGCCCTGCCCAACGCCACAGTGAGCGATTACCTCATTGACTGGCACACCGACTGGGTGCGCCGATTCGGCATCGACGGCTTCCGTGCCGACACCGTCAAGCACCTGGAGCCCGCGGTCTGGGCCAGGCTCAAGCAGGCGGGCACCGACGCGCTCAAGGAGTGGAAGGCCGCCAACCCGGGCAAGGCCCTCGATGACCTTCCCTTCTACATGGTGGGCGAGGTGTGGGATCACGGGGTCGCCAAGGACTTCTGGTACCAGCACGGCTTCGATTCCCTGATCAACTTCGACTACCAGCGTGAATTCGCCCTGCCCCAGGCCCAGTGCATGGCGGGGGCAGAGCCCACCTATGCGAGCTACGCCAGCCGCATCAACCAGGATCCCGAGTTCAACGTGCTGAGCTACATCAGCTCCCACGACACCAAGCTCTTCTTCGGCGACTACCAAGACGTGGCGCTGCAACGGCGGGTGGCCAACAGCTTCATGCTGCTGCCGGGGGGCATCCAGATCTACTATGGCGACGAGTCCGGCCGGGGACTGGCCAAGGATGGCGGCGTGTTCGATCAGAGCGTGCGCTCGGACATGAACTGGCAGGAGCTGGCGAGTGGCGAGAAGGCGGAGCTGGTCAAGCACTGGCAACGGCTCGGCCAGTTCCGTGCCGCCCACCCTGCCATCGCGGCGGGCAGCCACAAGAAGATTTCCGATGCCCCCTACGGCTTCGTGCGGGAGAAAGGAGAAGACAAAGTGGTCGTGGTCTTCGCAGGTCGGCAGAAATAGCGACCTGGCCTGAATAAAAAGGGGAGCCGATGGCTCCCCTTTTTTGTCTTGCCGACGCCCGCATCAATCAGACTGGCGGGCCGCCTTTGGCCACTGCAACCTCGCCCTGAGCAGGGTTTCCTGCCACAGGGGCCAGGCCAGCAAGGCCTGCTGATAGGCGCCAGCCTGACCGGGCAGCGAAATGCCATAGCTTGCCAGCCGATAGGCCATCACCGCATAGAAGGCATCCAGAATGCTCGCCTCGTCGAAATAGAAGCGCCCCCGCGCCTGGGACCAGAGGGTCTGCAACCGGGCCAGCTCGTCGATGACCTCCACCGGCGGTTCACTCTGGGTGGGCGCCCCCAGGAAGAAAGGCAGCAGGGTGCGGATCTGGCGAAAACCGGCGTGCAGCTCGGCGCACAGGCTGCGGGCCAGGGCCCGTTCGGCCTTGTCCACCGGATAAAGGTGACGCTCCGGGCAGCACTCGTGGAGATATTCGGCGATGGCCAGAGAGTCGTGAATACGCAGCTCACCGTCGTCGAGCCAGGGCACCAGGCCGGCGGGGGCCGTGCGCTTGAGCCGTTGCAGCTCCTTGGCATCTTCCAGATCGAAGACCTGCTCCTGCCACTTGAGCCCGCTCATGGCCAGCACCAGCGCCGTTCTCATTGCCCAGGTGGAGCCCGTGCCCACCGTCAAAACCAGGGATCCCATCGATTGCCTCCTGCATGGGTTGTTTACTGGCCATCCCGCCGGCCCCGTGGCACGACATCCGATGACCACCTCACATTTGCGTACTGGCGGGTTTGACCCACTTGGGTAGCAGTGCTAGTTTGATTTTTCAAAACAATCAGTTAGCAACAATGTGAGCTATGGACAGCCAATTTACCATCGTCATCGCAGATGACCACCCCCTGTTTCGGGGCGCCCTCTATCAAGCGGTGCACATGGCCATCGACGACGCCAGATTGCTGGAGGCTGACTCCATCGACAGCCTGAGCCACCTGCTCGATGAACATCCCGACGTCGACCTGCTGCTGCTGGATCTCAAGATGCCGGGGGCCAACGGCTTCGAGGGGCTGGCCTATCTGCGCGGACACCACCCGGATCTCCCCATCGTCGTGGTCTCGGCCTCCGAGGATCCCGCCATCATCCAGCAGGTGCTGCGCCTGGGCGCGCTCGGCTTCATTCCCAAGTCCGTCCCCATGAAAGAGCTGGTCAGCGCCCTCAATACGGTGATCGGGGGGGACAACTGGGTGCCGGAAGGCATCTCCCTCCATCCCGAGCCCAGCGAAGGGCCCGATTTCGCCACCAAGCTGGCCAGCCTCACCCCCCAGCAATACAAGGTGCTCATCATGTTGCGGGATGGCAGCCTCAACAAACAGATCGCCTGGGAGCTCAACGTCTCCGAGGCGACCATCAAGGCCCATATCACCGCGATTTTCCGCAAACTTGGGGTCAAGAACCGCACCCAGGCAGTCATCGCCCTGCAGCAAATGGGCATCAAGGACGACTGAGCTCGTCCCCGGCTGACTCGTAACAAGCCAGCCACACCCGCCTCCCAGAAGACTCTCTGGCCCCCCGCGGCAGCCGGAAACGGCCTCCCTGCACCATTTGCGGCTCGACAATTAGCACGGTCGTACTTTATGCTGCCAACCCAGAGAGAGGAGAGCCGGATGAGCAAGGGACGTCTGACCCGCGACACCATTTTGCAGACTGCATTCGAGCAGGCGAGCCAGCAGGGGCTGGAGAGCCTCACCATAGGCTCCCTCGCAACGGCCTGCGAGATGTCAAAAAGCGGTCTGTTCGCCCACTTCCAGTCCCGCGACAACCTTCAAATCGCCGTGCTCACCCATTCCGCCGAGGTATTTCGGGAGCGGGTGATCCAGCCGGTGCGCCAACAGGGGTACGCCACCCAGCAGGAGAAACTGCTCGCCCTGTTGCAGGCCTGGCTGGCCTGGAACCAGAGTTTTGCCGGCCGCTGCATGTTCCTCGATGCCTGGACCTCCGCCCAGGAGGGTGAGGTCCAGCAGGCGGCACGCGAGCTGGTCCGTTTCTGGCTCGACTACCTGGCACGCCAGGTAGTGCAGGGGCAGGCCAGAGGGGAGTGGCGCAGCGATCTCGACCCCTGGCGCGCCGTCTATCGCCTTTATGGCCTCTATCTCGGGGATCAGGTGTTCCATGCCCTGGGGCTCAGCGAGGATCCGGCCCGCCACTTCTGGCCGGAGGTCACCGCTCTGCTGGCCAGCTGGCGCTGACCCGACGGGCTCTTCTTTTTAAAAACCCGCAAAAAAGCACGATCGTTCGCACACAAAAGACACAGGATGACCATGAGCAGCAAGATCTACTTCAACACACGCCGCTTCAGCCCGAGCAAGTTGCTGCTGGGCCTCGGCACCCGCCTGCATCACGTGCTCGCGCCCACCCACGCCAAGCGCACCGCCAGCAAGCTGCTGCTCACCCCGCAGCGGGCGACCCGGGGCGTCGCAGCCCCAGCTGGCCTGGTCGAGCAGGCCATCCACACCAGTGAAGGGACCCTGATGAGCTACCGGCTCGGGCAGGGGCCGGTCTGGCTGTTGATGCACGGCTGGTCAGGCAGTGCCAGCCAGTTCTATCCGTTGATGAGCCACATCGCCGCCCAGGGCTATACGGCCCTCGCCTACGATCACCCCGCCCACGGCCGGAGCGAAGGGAACAGGGGTCACCTGCCCCGCTTCGTGCGCGCTTTCGACGAGATCCTCGAGCGGGTCGGCCCCGTCCAGGGCGTCATCACCCACAGCATGGGGGGCGCCGTCACCCTCAGCAGCCGTCACCCGGCAATCGATACGCTGCCGCTGCTGCTCATCTCCCCGGTGCTCGACTACGTGCCCCAGCTCTACGGCATGGTGGCGCGCTCCGGCTACTCCATCCGGCTGTTCGATGCGGTGGTCAAGGAGATAGAACACGAATACCAGCACCCGCTCAGCACGGTTGACCCCCTTGGCCGGCTCGCCCGGCGCAGCGGCGCCGCCCTCATCGTTCACGATGAGGAAGACCGCTTCGCCCCCCACCGGGACTCCCTGCGCGCGGCCCAGGATGGCAGAACCCGACTGGTGAGCACCCGGGGGCTCGGCCATGGCCGTATTCTGGCAAGCCCTCCAGCCTTCGCCGCCTTCGATCAACTGAGCCAGACGCCCTTGGCAAACTGAAAATGAAACGGGCCGCAAAAATTGAGCGTGCGGCCCATTTTTATCCGGTATACAACGTCTTATAGTTGAATTGCGCGGTGGCAACCCGCCCTGGCGATCACGATAAGGCGCACCCTCATGGCCAGACCCAATACTGCTCTTCTGCTGACTGGTGGTGGTGCCCGCGCCGCCTATCAGGTCGGCGCACTCAAGGCGGTGGCCGAACTCTACCCCCGCAACATCGGCATCCCCTTCCCCATTTTGTGCGGCACCTCGGCGGGGGCTCTCAACATCACGGCGCTGGCGTGCTACGCCTCCTGTTTCCATCTGGGGGTGCGCAAGCTGGAGTGGGTCTGGCGACGATTCGAGACCCACCACATCTTCGACTTCCACCCTTGCCAACTGCTGTGGCGCACCCTCTATCAGGGCTCGGCCGGCCTCATCACCCCCCAGAGCAACCGAGCCTTTCACCTGTTTGACAACGCCCCCCTGCGCCGTCTGCTGGATCAGCTCATCGACTATCACCGCATCGATGACAACATCCTCTACGGCAGCCTGGAGGCCATCGCCATCACGGCCTCCGACTACGATGACGGCCTCTCCACCACCTTCTTCCAGGGGCGGGCCGAACATCAGCCCTGGGAGCGCGCCAGACGACGTGGCCTGCGTACCCTGCTCACCTCGGATCATCTGCTGGCCTCGTCGGCGCTGCCCTTTGTCTTTCCCGCCACCCCCATCGGCGATCGCGTCTACGGGGATGGCTCCATCCACCAGCTGAGCCCGCTCAGCCCCGCCATCCACCTGGGGGCGGAGCGGATCCTGCTGGTGACCCTGGACTCCCCTCACAGGGAGAACCCGACTCCCCGCCAGGGGCACCTGACCAGCTCCAACATCGCGAGCCATCTGCTCAACACCGTCTTCTCCGACACCCTCAATTCGGATCTGGAGCGGCTCGGGCGCATCAACCAGACCCTTTCCCTTATTCCGGCACGGGAGCGCAGTCGACTGAAACTGCGCCAGGTGGAGACCTGCGTGATCCGCCCCAGCCAGGATCTCGACCTCATCGCCCTCGAATACCTCCCACGGTTGCCGACCCAGCTGCGCCGTCTGCTGCGAGTGCTCGGGGTCAACGGCGAAGAGAGCAGCAGCCTGGCCAGCTTCCTGATGTTTGACCCCGGCTATTGCCAGCGGCTCATCAAGCTGGGATACCAGGACGCGCTGGATCACCGCCAGCGCATCGAGGCCTTCCTCGACCTGCCGGGCAGCGGGAGGCAGCAGCAGTTTCGCGAAGAGGCCTGAGGGGCCTTATCCCATGGCAAGGAGATCCTAGCGTCCCTCCAGCAGGCGCTGCTCGGCCTGTTCCATGGCCACGGCCGTGCCGAAGAGCACCAGGGTATCTCCCGCCGCCAGTACCAGCTCGCGCCTGGGATCCAGGCTGCGCTCCCCGCGATGAATCGCCTTGATGCGCACCTCTCCCAGGGCGAGATCCCGCACCCTGTGTCCCACCGCCCAGGCCTGGTCGTGCAGCAGCACGGGATGCAGCCGCTCGAGCTGTTGATCCGTCTCCAGATTGCCCGCACTCTTGCCGCCCCAGTAGAAACCGTGCAGAAAGCGATACTGGCTGCTGCGCTCGTGCTCCATGCGCCGGATCACCCGGCCGATGGGAATGTCGCAGTTGAGCAGCAGGTGGGAGACCAGCATCAGGGCTCCCTCCTGGGATTCGGGGATCACCTCGAAGGCGCCGGCCTGCTTGTAGTGTTCAAGGAAACTGTCATCCCGGGTACGCACCAGCACCTTGATCTCCCCCGCCAGCTCCCGGATCAGCGTCAGCATGGCATCGACCCGCTTTTGATCGTCGAAGGTGATGATCACCAGCCGCGCCCGCAACAGACCGGCCGCCAGCAGGATGTCGCGCCGGCTGGCATCGCCGAACGCCACCTGCTCCCCCGCGAGCTTCGCCTCACTCACCCGCTCGGGATCGAGATCCAGGGCCAGGAAAGGTATCTCTTCGAGCTTGAGAAAGCGGGCACAGGTTTGGCCGGTGCGTCCGAACCCGGCGATGATGACGTGCTGGTGTTTGCTCAGGCCCGACTGGGCCACCTCGGCGCGAGAGAGCAGGGCACTGTCGGTGAGGGAGTGGGCAAGCCCCAGCGCCCGCAACACCAGCCAGGGGGTGAGGGCAATGGAGATGACACCGATGCCGATGAGCAGAGAGACCAGCTGGTGATCCAGCAAGCCGTGATGACTCGCCAGCGCCAGCAGCACAAAACCGAACTCCCCGACCTGGCTCAACATGATGCCAGCGGCCATGGCGTCGCGCTTGCGCTCCCCCATCAGGCGGCCCGCCAGCAATATCAACAGCGACTTGCACAGGATGAGCCCCGTCACACAGGCCAGCACCTGCCACCAGGCGTCCGCCACCAGCGCCCAGTCCATGGTCATGCCGATGGTAATGAAGAAGAGCCCCATCAACACGTCGCGAAACGGCTTGATGTCCACTTCGAGCTGATGACGATAGTGGGACTCCCCCAGCATCATGCCCGCCAGGAAGGCACCGAGCGCCATGGAGAGCCCCATCCACTGGGTCAGGGAGGCCGCCAGCAATGCCACCAGCAGGGCACTCAGTACGAAGAGTTCGTCTGAACGTGCGCGCGCCACCTCGAAAAACAGCATGGGCAGCAGCCACTTCCCCACCGCCAGCAGCACGGAGAGCGCAAACAACCCCTTGAGGGAGGCCCAGGCGACCTCCGCCAGCAGGGCGCTGCCCTGCACCTCGGGCTGGGCCAGGATGGGGATCATCACCAGCAGGGGCACCACGGCGAGATCCTGGAACAGCAGCACGCTCACCCCGAGCTGGGCTCGCCGGGTATGGAGCTGCTTGAGCTCGCCGAGCTGCTTGATCACCACGGCGGTGGAGGAGAGCGCCAGGGTGCCTGACACCACCAGCGCCTGGGCCAGGCTCAGCCCCCACCACCAGCCGAGCCCGAAAAACAGCAGTGAGGTGAGCAGCACCTGCAGGCTGCCGACCCCCAGCACCAGCTTGCGCATGGCGAGCAGACGCGGCAGGGAGAACTCGAGCCCGAGGGAGAACATCAGGAACACGATGCCAAGCTCCCCTATGGTCTGCATCATGGCCTGACCCGTGACGATGGCCACGCCATGGGGGCCGAGCAGCATGCCGGCAAACAGATAGGCAAGGATCACCGGCTGGCCGAGGCGCCGGAAAATGGCCACCAGCACAACGGCGAAGATCAGCAGGATCAACACATCGGCGTACACCCATCCCTCTCCTTCATCTGCCCGGCGCCCTCTTCCCTGACACAGCAAGCACAGCGCCCGCTCCCCATATGGCACGCCACTCGCTCAGCGGCAGGAATTTCCCCTCCCGTTTCATCCCGTTAAGCCTAGCCAGCCCCCTTGTTTTTCATCGGACATATTTTAGGCACAGGGCTTGCAGGAGCCTGTGCAATGAATGGAGAGGTGTAAGGGCTGTAACGTGGAAAACACATCGTCATTGAACGGCTTCGGACATGGCATAGAGCAGTGGGTACAGCAGATGGAGCGGCTTGCGCCCTTGACCGGGCAGGACCGCTATCAGCAGATAGAGCAGTTGCTGGGGCAACGGGATCTTGACGCCCTGCTGGCAATCTTTGCCGAGCGGGTGGCAAACATTGTCCGGATCCACTCGCTCCAGTTCGACTGTGGCCAGCCCCATCCCCTCATCTCGCACCCGCCCCAGGCCAGGCTGACCCTGCATGCCTATCGCTTCGAGCTGCGGGGACGACACGAGCAGTTGCTCGGCCACTTGCACTACGAGCTGGAGCACCCTCTGAGCGACGGCCAGAGGCGGTTGCTTGAGCAATATCATCAGCTGTTCAGCCTCCCCCTGCCCCTCTATCTGCGGCTGGATCGGCTGGAACAGCAGGTGCGGCTCGACCACCTGACCGGGCTTGGCAATCGCGCCTACTTCGACGAGGCCATCGGCCGGGCGGTGGAGCAACACAGCCGGGAACCCCACGGCCTGGTGCTGGTGCTGCTGGATCTCGACAGATTCAAGCAGGTCAATGACACCTGGGGCCATCCGGTGGGCGACCTGGTGCTAAGCCGCTTCGCCCAGTTGCTGCAGGGGTGCATTCGCGGGACGGATCAGGCGTTTCGCCTCGGCGGTGACGAGTTTGCCCTGCTGCTGCAACCCGCGGACCCCGAGGCCTGGCGCCCGGTCTGGCTGCGGTTGCAACATGTGCTCCACAGCCACAAGGAGCTCAGCGCCTTCTCTGTGGGGTGCAGCCTGGGAGCCGCCAGCTGGCAGTCTGGCATGGATGTGCAGCGCCTCTACGAGACGGCCGATACCCATCTCTACGCCCGCAAGAAAGCCGGGGGCTCCGGCCTGCCCGAATAGGGCATCCCCCTTCCCCTCCCGGCCCCCTGTCACTCTGCGATGTCAATCCGCATCCTGGGGGACGGGGGGCCGCCACTCCCACGCCACCCCCTCTTCTGGCGCCAGAAATCCGTCGCAGACAAAGAGCCCGGCCACCAGTGCCACCTGTTCACCGTAGTAGAGGATGGGAATGCGCCCCCGCTGCCAGGAGGGCACCCCGTACTCTTGCAGCAGCTTCTTGAGCCGCCGGCTGCCCACCCGCCCCACCGGTTTCAGCATGACGCCGGGGGCGACCTGAAAACGCACCGAGAGCGGCTCGTCCCCCCTCGGTGTCCGCAACCCTTCGCCATCCGTTCTCCAGAGCCTGAACTGCCCGAGCCCGTCCGGCAGAGTGAGCGTCTCTTCCATCCGGATGGGCAGCACCTCCTCGCGGGGGGCGAGATCCGGCGCCACCAGGTACAAACGCCCCTGATAGCGGCGACACGCCAACCCTTGCAGGCTCAGCCTGGGGTTGGCGTCATCACGCGCCAGCGCCACCTCCTGCCACAGCAGGCCCAGCAGCTCGCGGGAAGGCATCTCTCCCCCCTGGCGGCGGATCCAGTGGCGCAGCAGGTTGTTGCGCCGCACGGGGGAGAGGAAGAGGAGTCCGTCAATGCGCAGCCCTTCTCCCTCACCCACCGCCTGCCAGTCCGCCTCGGCCAGCTCGCTGATGAGCGCCTCCTGCTCGGCGCACAGGGCCATGGTGCGCGCCGTCGTCCGGGCCATGGCGGGCCAGCGGTCCTTGAGCAGGGGGATGATCTGCTGGCGCAGGAAGTTGCGGTCATAGCTCGGGTCCTCGTTGCTCTCATCCTCAACCCAGCCATAAGGAAGTGACTGCGCGGCTTGCGCCAGCTCGGCCCGGCTCATGTCGAGCAAGGGGCGCAACAGATGGCCTGCGGCAAAAGGCTGGCTTGCCACCATGCCCGCCAGTCCGCGCAGACCGGTACCCCGCTTGAGCGCCAGCAGCAGGGTCTCCAGCTGATCATCCTGATGGTGAGCGGTGAGCAGCCACTCCCCTTCCCCCAGGTGGGCGGCGAGTCGCTCATAACGCACCGCCCGCGCCTGGGCCTCCAGGCTCTCCCCGTTGCCCCGACAGAGCTGCACCCGCTCCACGATGAGGGGCACCGCCAGTTGCTGGCACACCCCTTCGCAGTGAGCCACCCAGTGGTCGGCATGTGGGCTCAGGCCGTGATGAACGTGCAGGGCGTTCAGGGCGAGGCCGTGGGCGCGGGCAAAACGGGCCGCCAGCACCAGCAAGACGGTGGAGTCGAGCCCGCCGCTGAAAGCCACCAGCAGACCGCGGGAACCTTCCGGCGCGGGCAGGGTCTGACAAAAACGAGAATAAATACGAGAAATCATAGGCTTCCCCAATACGACCAGGCCGATCTTAGCAGAGTCGGGCTTATCAAGCGCTAACCCGGCTGCTAGAGTGAATCGCTCCCTGCGTGGGCAAGGAAGCCATATAACCCGAATTGGAATAAAACCATAATGAACAACAAGAAACACATCCTGGCCACCCTCGTCGGGCTGGCCCTGCTGGCCGGTTGCAGTCAGGCACCGAGCCAACCGGACAAACACTCCGGCCTTGCGCTGGCCAACATGGACACCAGCGTCAAGCCTGGTGACGACTTCTTCCGCTACGTGAACGGCCACTGGCTCGCCACCGCCAAGATCCCCGATGACAGGCCCGCCGACGGCGCCTTCTACCTGCTGCGGGACAAATCCCTGGCGGACGTGCGGGTGCTGGTGGAGGGGCTGGATGGCAAAGCCGCCGCCGGCACCCCGGCCCAGCAGATCCACGACCTCTACCAGAGCTATCTGGATCAGGCCGCCCGCAACGCCAAGGGCACCACGCCCCTGCTGCCGATGCTGAGCGAGATAGAGCAGATCAGCACGCCGCAGGATCTCGCCCGGGCCTTCGCCCAGAGCGCCCGCACCGGTGGCGGCTCCCCCTTCGGTTTCTGGATAGACGCCGACGCCAAGGCCCCTGACAGCTATGCCGTCTACCTCTACCAGGCCGGCCTCGGCCTGCCGGATCGGGACTACTACCTCAAGCGCGACCCCAGCAGCCAGGCGCTGCTGCACAAGTACGAGCAACACATCGCCGCCATGCTGACCCGCTTCGGTGAGACGGATGCCCAGGCCAAGGCGAAACGCATCCTGGCCCTCGAGACCAGGCTCGCCCAGATCCAGTGGGACAACGTGGCCCTGCGGGACAGAGAGAAGAACTACAACAAGGGACCGGTGAGCGAGCTGGGGCGCCTCGCCCCCGCCATCGACTGGGACGCCTACCTGGCCCAGGCCGGCCTTGCGGGGCAGCAGAGCCTGGTCATCGGCCAGCCCACCTATCTCTCGGCCCTGAACGAGGTGATGCAGCAGACCCCGGTCGCTGACTGGCAGGCCTACCTCAAGTGGCAGCTCATCACCGATTACGCCCCCTACCTCGACAGCCAGACCGATGCCCAGAATTTTGCCTTCTTCGGCACCGCCCTGAGCGGCACGCCCAAGCAGCGCGCCCCCTGGGAGCGGGCCCTCGGGGTGCTGGACAACAATCTTGGAGAGGCGGTGGGCAAGCTCTATGTCGAGCGCTACTTCCCGCCAGCGGCCAAGGCCCGCATGGAGCAGCTGGTGGAGAACCTGCGCACCGCCTACGGCCAGAGCATCCAGGAGCTGGACTGGATGTCCCCAGCCACCAAGACCCAGGCCCTCGAGAAGCTCGCCAAGTTCAGACCCAAGATCGGCTACCCGGACAAATGGAAGGACTACAGCGCCATCACCATTCGCCCCGACGATCTGGTGGGCAACCTGCAGCGGGCCCGCGCCTTCGAATACGCCGACAACCTGGCTCGCCTCGGCAAGCCGGTCGATCGGGACGAGTGGCACATGTCACCCCAGACGGTGAACGCCTACTACAACCCGAGCAACAACGAGATCGTCTTCCCGGCCGCCATTTTGCAGCCCCCCTTCTTCGACATGACGGCGGACGATGCGGTCAACTACGGCGCCATCGGCGGGGTGATCGGCCACGAGATGGGCCACGGTTTTGATGATCAGGGGGCCAAATCCGACGGTGACGGCGTGATGCGCGACTGGTGGACGCCGGCGGATCTCAAGGAGTTTCGCTTCCGCACCAGCCGGCTGGTGGCCCAGTACAACCGCTTCGAGCCCATCAAGGGGCAGTACGTCAACGGCCAGTTCACCCTGGGGGAGAACATCGGCGATCTCGGCGGCCTCACCATCGCCCACAAGGCCTACCTGCTCTCCCTGGATGGCAAGGAGGCCCCGGTGCTGGACGGTTTTACCGGCGAGCAGCGCTTCTTCCTCGGCTGGGCCCAAGTGTGGAAGGGCATGTATCGCCCCGAGCTGATGCAGATGCTGCTCGCCTCGGATCCCCACTCGCCGCCGGAATACCGGGTCAACGGCGTGGTACCGAACATCCCCGCCTTCTACGAGGCGTTCAAGATCCAGCCCGGCGACAAGCTCTATCTGGACCCGGCCAAACGGGTCAAGATATGGTGATGACAACCCGGGCAGGGGGCGGCCGACCAGCGGCCCCCTGCCCGCTTCCGACGTGGCAGGGAAGCGTCCCCTGCCCCTCACAGACACACAAGCAGCAACAAGGGTCCTCTCCATGAAAGCCTTATTCCTTACTCTCGGCCTGCTCACCCTGCCCCTCGCCAGCCAGGCGGCGGACGGCTTCTTCAAGCAGCTGACACTCCCCTCCGGCCAGGTGGTGACCGTAAGTGAAGGGCGCGGCGAGCCCGCCTCCACCGGCAGCTACGACGTGCGCCTCTACTCCGGTGCCAACCCCCAGTTTCCGCTGGATCAGTTCATCGACGGCAAGGTGCTGCCGCGCGATGGCAGCATCAAGGAGATCAAGCTGCTGGATCTCAACGGCGACAAACAGCCTGAAGTCATCGTCGTGGTGGAGAGCGCCGGCAGCGGCAGCTACCTGAGCGCCGACGCCCTCACCATCAATCCCCAGGAGGGGCTGGAGAGCTTCAACCACGTGGAGGGACTGGCCCCCAGTGACGATGTGATTGAGGCCCTCAAGACTCCCCGCGACTGACCCCCCACGCCCCGTATCACGGGGCGTTTTTTACCCCGCACCTACCGATGCGGTGCCCACGGCCCCCCACAGGGCGGATGGACGACTGTTTTTTTCTGTGCCTATAATCGCCGCACCCTGCCATAACGAAACACAAGGAGGTAAAAAATGGTTATCCAAGCGTGTCCGATGTTCTCGGCTCGCCTGTTCGGCACATTCAAGTGCTCTTGCCTGCATACCATCGCGCTGCGATAGCGGGTTCGAGCAAAGCCGACTCCCTTCCATACCGAGACCTTTCTCGACTCTGCCGTTGTCGCCAGCGCTCCTGATGACAGGGATTTCCCATCCCGCGATTTAAGAGAGCAAGAGCATGACAACCCTGATGAGTACCCATTCCCTGCAGATGAGTGCGGGGCACCTTCCCTTATTTGATCACCTCGAACTCGGCATTCGCGCAGGCGACCGACTCGGCCTGATTGGCGCCAACGGCTGCGGCAAGAGCACATTGCTCGCGCTGCTGGCGGGCGAGCGCACGCCCCAGGCCGGCCGGGTCGTGCAGGCCGCCGCCTGCCGCTGCGAGTTCGTGGCCCAGCAACTGCCCGCCGGGCTTTCCACCCTCAGCACCCGCGCCGTGCTGCTGGATGCACTGGGCAACGACCCCGCCGCCGAATGGCAGGTGGACAAGCTGCTGGCCGAACTGCAGCTGGAGGCCCAGGCCACATTGCCGGTCAGTGCACTGAGCGGTGGCCAGCACAGCCGGCTGCAGATAGGCCGCGCCCTGCTGCGCCAACCCAACCTGCTGCTGCTCGATGAGCCCAGCAACCACCTGGACTTGCCCGCCTTGCTCTGGCTCGAGCAGTTTCTGCTGGGCTGGCGCGGCGCCTTCGTGCTGGTCTCCCACGACGGTCGCCTGCTGGACAGCGTCACGGATCAGACCCTGATCCTGCGAGACGGCCAGTTGCACCGCTTCGCCCTGCCCTGCAGCCAGGCCAGGGCGGCGCTGGCTGCCGAGGATGAGCAGACCCGTCTGCGCCGGGCGGATGAGCAAAAGGAGATAGACCGCCTGAGCGCCAGCAGCAAACGCCTCGCCATCTGGGGGCGGGAGCATGACAACGAGAAGCTGGTGCGCCAGGCCAAGTCCATGGAAAAGCGCATCGCCCGCCTGCAGGAGGAGCAGAGCCAGGTGGCGGCGCTGGCCCCCTGGCGGCTCGAGCTGCGCGGAGTGAGCCTGCCTGCCGACACCCTGCTGCGACTGGAAGCCCTCGACGTATCGCCGGCACCGGCACTGCCGCCGCTGCTGCGTGCCGAGGGGCTCTGGCTGCGAGCGGGGGACAGGGTCGCCCTGCTCGGTGCCAACGGCACCGGCAAGTCCTCCCTGCTGCGCCAGTGCTGGCGCGAACTGACCATGCAGAGTCCGCAGGCGGGCTGGTACTGCCACCCCGGCGCCAGCATCGCCTATTACGATCAGTCCCTGCAGCAGCTGGCTGACGACGCCACCCTGAGCGACGCGCTGTACCCCCTGGCCCCTCTGCCTGAGGTGACGCGGCGACAGGCGCTGATCCGGGCGGGCTTCCCCTATGCCCGCCACGGCCAGCAGGTGCACACCTTGAGCGGGGGCGAGCGGGCACGGTTGCTGTTCCTCGCCCTGTCCCTCGGCAGCCACCACATGCTCTGGCTCGACGAACCCACCAACCACCTGGATCTGGCGGGCAAGGAGGAGCTGGCCGAGGCGATTGCCGCCTTCCCGGGGGGCGTGCTGCTGGTCTCCCACGACCGGGAGCTGATCGAGCGCAGTTGCAACCGCTTCTGGCTGATACAGGACGGGCGCATCCAGGAGGCTCACAGTGCCGAGCGGGCCTATGCCGAGCTGCTGGGCGATGCCCCCTTGCCGCAGGCGGGCAGCCCGGCTCGATCAGGTGACCCGCAGACCGCGGCCGCCACGGGGGATGACGAAGAGGCGCTGCTGGCGCGCTGGTATGAGCTCGATGCCCTGCTCGCCGCCGATCTGGCCCGCAAGCCCAGGCACCAGACCCCGCGCCTGCAGCAGCAGTGGCGTGACGAGCTGGCGCGCCTTGCCGAGCGCCTCGGCTTTGCCTGACGCCAGCCCGGATCATCCATCTCTTGTTACGCAACACACGCGGCCAGCCACGGCTGGCCGCAAGGAGTCATCATGACATCAGCACCACCCCACATCAGGCTGGATCCCGTCACCGACACCGACCTGCCTCACATCTATCGCGGCCTCTCCGATCCCCGGGTCGTCGCCTACTACGGCGTCAGCTACGACAGCCTGGCGGCATGCCGGGCACAGATGGATTGGTATGCCGAGCTGACCCGCACCGGCCGTGGCGCCTGGCACCTCATTCGCGACCGACTCTCGGGCGAGCCGCTGGGGGCCATCGGCTACAACGATGCCGACCCGACTCACCGGTGTGCCGAGCTGGGCTACTGGCTCTATCCCGAACACTGGGGCAAGGGGGTGATGAGCGCGGCGCTGCAACTCTGGCTACCGCTCACTTACCGCACCACCGACCTGCACCGGCTTATGGCAGTGGTGGAGGAGCCCAACCTCCCCTCAGCCCGCCTGCTGGAGAGGGCCGGTTTTCACTACGAGGGCACGGCGCGGGAGTGCGAGCGCAAGGGGGATGGCTTCATCTCCCTGCGCCACTACGCCATCTTGCGCAGCGACCTGCCCGCCAGCCTGTGACCAGCAACAAAAAGCCCCGCACTGCGGGGCTTTTTTTCGGGAGTTACTTGATGGCGCAGACACCCTCATCGGACGCCGAGCGGCGGCGTCTGCGCCGCCACAGGGAGAAGCCGCCATACCCCAGGCTCAGCACGACGGCATAGAGCACCTGGGTAGCGAGGGCCAGCAGCACCAGGGTGCAGAGCAGCACGCTGAGGCCCGCCAGCCCCTTGCCGGTCCCCGACAGCAAGCGCCAGCCGGCCGCCATGCAGAGCAGATAGACCAGCACGAAGTTGCCGTTGGCGTAGCGGATCAACGCATCGAGGGGCAGACGCAGCCAGAGGATCAGGGTGATGGAGACGAAACAGATGGCGAGCACCCAGGCAAGGGCATGCAGGGGAGCGCCCCGGGCCGAGAGGCGAGAGAGGGAGACCGGCAGTTTGCCCTCCCGCGCCATGCTCCAGATAAGGCGCGCAAAACCTTGCAGGTAGATGTTGATGCTGGCGAAGCAGGAGAGATAGCCCAGCACCGCCACCAGCCACTTGGCGGTGGGACCGAACAACAGGGAGAGCAGGGCCGGAATGGCGGTGGCATTGGTCGCCTCGTCCCCGTAGAGGTCATATTTGAGCACCACCAGGGAGTGCACCCAGTAGATGAGCCCCGCCAGCAGCACGCCCCCCAACAGGGCAAGGGGGTAGTCCCGCTCTGGCCGCTTGAACTCCTCCCCCATGTGGGCGAAGGCCTCGAGCCCCACGAAACACCAGAACATCACCGCCAGCGCCGATCCCATGGCGGGCCATTCGCTCGCCGTTGGCAGAGGCTGGGCGGCATCGCGCCAGCTGAGATCCCCCTTGACCCAGATAAGCAGGGTGAGCCCGAGAATGGCCAGGGCGATCAGCAGTTGCAGGTTGCCGGAGGAGCGCGCTCCCCGCAGCCCCAGCAGAAAGACCCCGAGCAAGGTGAGCAGCTGGATGCCCCAGAGGGTCCACTCCCCCATGTCGAACAGGGCGTGCCAGAAACCGGCGGCGATGGTGAGGGCGGCAGGCAGGCCCACCGGCAGCACCGCCAGAAAGAGGAAAGCGGAGAAGCGCTCGGCGCCGTTGCCAAAGGCGAGGCCAATCAGATGGGGGGCGCCCCCCGCGTGGGGATAACGCCGCCCGAGGCGGGCGAAGGTAAAGGCGATGGGCAGCACCAGGGCAATCAGCAGCAACCAGGCCCACAGCGACGCCCCTCCCGCCAGCGAGGCGGCGGTGGCCGGTACCACGAAGATCCCGGTACCGAGCAGGGAGGTGGCGAGCAGCCCCATCCCCTGCCAGAGCCCGAGATCCTTTTTCAACCCAGACATATCCTGTTGTCCCGTCTAGAAAAACATCCCGCCATGTTAGGCCGCCACCACCGCTTTGTTAAGCATTTGTGCCCATAAAAAAACCGCCCCGGGGGGCGGCTTTCTCACAGGGATGAACGCTGTCATCAGGCAATCAGCTTGTAGATGATGCCGGACATGGCGATGAGGCCGATGAGAGTGACGAAGCCGTTGCTGAGGTTGCCAGCATATTTGCGCATGGCCGGTACCTTGGCGATGGCGTACATCGGCATCAGGAAGAGCAGCATGGCGATGATGGGGCCGCCCAGATCTTCAATCATGCCGAGGATGCTCGGGTTGATGGTGGCCACGGCCCAGGTGGTCAGGATCATGAAGACTGCGGTCACCTTGTTCAGCTGCTTGACGTCGACGTTCTTGCCCTTCTCGCGCAGGGACTTGGCCATCAGGCCGTTCATGCCCTCTTGCGCACCCAGGTAGTGACCCAGGAAGGACTTGCTGATGGCAACCATGGCGATGAGCGGTGCCACGGTGGCGATCACCGGGTTGTCGAAGTGGTTGGCCAGGTAGGAGAGGATGGAGATGTTCTGCTCCTTGGCCGCCGCCAGGTCAGCCGGGGAGAGGCTCAGCACGCAGCTGAACACGAAGAACATCACCGTCATCACCATCATGACGTGGGCGCCCAGCAGGATGTTGCTGCACTTCTTCTCGGCGTTGGCGCCGTAGCGGCCTTTGTTGTCCACCGCGAAGGAGGAGATGATCGGGGAGTGGTTGAAGGAGAACACCATCACCGGGATGGCCAGCCACAGGGTCTTGATGAAGTCGCCGTTGAAGGCCTCACCCAGCGCAGGGGCTTCGGTGATGATGGCACCGTTCCAGTGCGGGATCAGGTAGAGCGCCAGGCCCATCAGGGTGATCACGAACGGGAAGACCAGCACGCTCATCGCCTTGACGATGACCTGGCCGCCCAGGCGAACGATCGCCATCAGACCCAGGATCAGCACCAGGGAGAGGATGGCACGGGGAGGTGCCGTCATGCCCAGCTGGTGCACCATCAGGCTCTCGACAGTGTTGGTAATGGCCACGGAGTACATCAGCAGGATGGGATAGATGGCGAAGAAGTAGAGCAGGGTGATGAACTTGCCTGCGGTCTTGCCGAAGTGCTCTTCCACCACCTCGGTGATGTCGCCGTCACGGGTGGAGCCGGACAGCACGAAGCGGGTCAGGCCACGGTGGGCGAAGAAGGTCAGCGGCAGGGCCAGGATCAGCATGGCGACCAGCGGCCACAGGCCACCGACACCGGCATTGATCGGCAGGAAGAGGACACCGGCGCCGATGGCGGTACCGTACAGACCCAGCATCCAGACCACGTCGGCCTTGTTGATGCCACGGGAGGAGGCTTTGCTCAAGCTGCCTTCAACTGCAATGTTCATGTCAGACATAGGGGTGTTCCTGTCATCAAGGAAAGTGGGATCTTAACTTGTCAGTGGGCCTGGGCCCGGTTCCTTTCCCTGGAACTCCAGCTATTCGTCCTGTTTGTTCCTCCGCCCCGGCCATCCGGCCGCCACTCCCTGTGGCAACCTGATTGCAACAAACACGGGCGGGGAGTCGTAATACAGAGGGGATCGTGCTCGCTCGTTAACAACGGGATAACGCTCACCTCATCCGATGAGATGACTCTAGTTAAAAGGCCCTATTAATCACAGCGTTTTTTTGAATTAATCAACCAAAGTTTGATTGGAATCGCCTTTCCGTCGCTTCAGATCACACTTGAATCGCCATATTGCGATTTTTTTTTAACATATAAACTTTTTGGTGTGATCCACCTCACCCTTGAAACGCGCAACAATTTCGTCACAACCCCCTCATTGCCCCCCGATTGTCTCCCGTCGCCCCATGGCGTACCCTTTGTGTCCGCCCCTTTTCTGCGTACCGACCATGACCCTCTCCCGCACCGATCTCGCCGAGCTGGCCGTGTTTGCCGCTGTCGCCCGTCACCGCAGTTTCAGCAAGGCTGCCCTCGAGCTCGGGGTCTCCGCCTCGGCCCTGAGTCATGCCCTCAAAGGGCTGGAGAGTCGCCTGGCCGTCAGGCTGCTCAATCGCAGCACCCGGGCCGTGGTGCCGACCGAAGCGGGCGAACGGCTGCTGGCCCAGGTACTGCCGACCCTGGGGCAACTGGAGGCGGCGCTGGCGGAGCTGACGCGCCACGCGGGCGAACCCGTGGGCAGGCTCAGGCTCTGTGCCCCGCGAGCCGCCATCCAGGAGGTGCTGGCCCCGGTGCTCATCGACTATCTGGTGCGCTACCCGCGCATGCAGGTGGAGGTGGAGGAGCTGGAGCTGATGCCCCGCCTCATCGAGGATGGCTACGACGCCGCCCTCTTCTACGGCGACCTGCTGCCCCAGGAGATGATCTCGGTTCCCCTGGGCCCGCAGCAGCGCTATCTGGTGGTGGGCTCCCCCGACTATCTGGCACGGCGTGGCACCCCTCGCCACCCCTCGGATCTGCGCCAGCACGACTGCATCGGCTACCGGCTCACGCCCCATCACCACTATCGCTGGGCCTTTGCCGCCGAGGGGGAACTGCTGGAGATCGAAGTGACGGGCCCGCTCACCACCAGCACGCCCGCGCTCTATCTGGGGGCGGCCGAGGCGGGGCTCGGGCTCGCCTACTGCCATGAAGGGGAGGTGTTCGACGCACTGGCATCGGGGCGGCTGGTGAGCGTGCTGGATGACTGGAGCCCCAGCTTTGCCGGGTTCAACCTCTTCTATCCGGGCCGGCACCAGCTGGGGCAAGGGCTGCGAGCCCTGATCGACATGCTGAAGGAGTATCACAGGATCCGTTGATTGATGAAATCCATTCAGCAATCCATCAAATGAAAGCCTGATTATCAATTAAACCATAAGAAACTAGACTGTCTGCTCGATTCCGGCCCTTTTCCCGAGTACAGATATGTCCGCCTACTTCCGTCTGCGTCAACGGGCCATGGCCCGCCGTTTCTGGGGCTATGCCCTCCCCTCCGTCATGGCCATGCTGGTCTCCGGCGCCTACTACCTGGTAGACGGCATCTTCGTCGGCCACTACGTGGGGGCCGCCGGCCTTGCCGGCATCAACCTGGTCTATCCGGTCATCATGGTGCTCATCGGCCTCGCCGCCATGATCGCCATGGGGGCCGCCACCGCCATCTCCTTCCAGCAGGGCGCCAGGAACCTCGCTCTGGCCCGCCAGGCTCTGGTCAGCGCCCTCTGGCTGCTGCTGATCCTGGGCACGGTAGCGCCGCTGCTGCTGCACCACTGGCACACCGATATCCTGCAGGCCCTGGGAATGGCCCCCGGCACCGACACCTGGCAGCAGGCCAGCGACTACCTCACCTGGATTGGCGGTGGCACCCTGCTGCTCGCCAGCAACCTGGCGGTGCCCTACCTGCTTCGCAACGACGGCCGCCCTCGTCTCGCCATGGTACTGGTGAGCGGCGGCGCCCTCCTCAACATCCTGCTCAACTACATCATGGTGGGCCGGCTCGGGCTCGGCCTCACCGGCACGGCCCAGGCCACCCTCCTCTCGGAGGCCATGGTCAGCCTGCTCGGCCTGGGGTACTTCTTCACCCACCACGCCCGGTTGCGGCTGACCTGGCGCCAGCTGGTGCCCCGCTTCCCGGCCATGCCCGGCCTGCTCTTCACCGGGCTGCCGAGCCTCATCGCCCAGTTCAATCTGGGGCTGCTGTTGCTGCTGCACAACAGCCAGCTGATGGTGCACGGCACGGTCAAGGATCTGGCGGGCTTTACCGTGGCGGGATACACGGAGGCGGTCTTCATCGTCATCCTGCAGGGACTGGCGTTTGGCATCCAGCCCCTGGTGAGCCAGGCAGCCGGGGCCGGGCGCCATCGCGACCTCCAGTTCCTGATGGCGATGGGGCTCAAGATCACCCTGGTCTATGGCCTGGGGGTCTGGCTGATTGTCCAGCTGCTGCCGCAGCCGGTCGCCATGCTCTACACCGGTGATCAGGACGCAGAGCTGCTCGCCGCCGCCATCAGCAGCCTGACCCTCAACCTCGCTGCCCTGCCCCTGGAGGGGATCGTCATGTTCGGCATCGTGCTGTTGCAGGCCATGGCCCGCACCCGCCAGGCCCTCGTCATCTCCGTGGCCAAGACGGTGCTGCTACTGCCCCTCATCTTCCTGCTGCCCCTCTGGTGGGGGCGCGACGGGGTCTTGATGGCACAGCCCGCCACCGTGCTGCTGCTGACGCCCCCCCTGTGCTGGCTGCTGTGGCGGGAGTGGCGGGCCCTGAGCCCTGCCGGAGGGCGTGCTTCCGTCCGTATGCAACGGGCGCTGACCGCCCCCTGAGGCCCGCCCCGGCGTCCCCCACAAACGTCGCCCATAAAAAAAGTCCCCGCATGCGGGGACTTTTTATTGGAAGCGGCAGATCAGCAGTAGCCGTAACCCAGCAGACGCTGATAGCGCTGCTCCAGCAGTTGCTCGCTGTCGAGGGGGCGCAGGGCATCCAGATCCTGCTTGATGCGCGCTTTCAGGTGCTTGGCCATCTTCTCCACGTCGCGGTGGGCACCGCCGAGGGGCTCCTCGACGATGTTGTCGATGAGCTTCAGCTCCTTCAGGCGCTGGGCGGTGATGCCCATGGCATCCGCCGCCACCGAGGCCTTCTCGGCGCTCTTCCAGAGGATGGAGGCGCACCCTTCCGGGGAGATGACGGAGTAGGTGGAGTACTGCAGCATGTTGACGCGATCGCCGACACCGATGGCGAGAGCGCCGCCGGAGCCGCCTTCACCGATCACGGTGCAGACCACCGGCACGGTCAGGCCGGCCATGACTTTCAGGTTGCGGGCGATGGCTTCGGACTGGCCACGCTCCTCGGCACCCACGCCGGGGTAGGCACCCGGGGTGTCGATGAAGGTGATGATCGGCATCTTGAAGCGCTCGGCCATCTCCATCAGGCGCAGGGCCTTGCGGTACCCTTCCGGGCGCGGCATACCGAAGTTGCGCTTGATCTTCTCCTTGGTCTCGCGACCCTTCTGGTGACCGATGATCATCACGGGCTCGCCGTCGAGACGGGCGATGCCGCCGACGATGGCCTTGTCATCGGCATAGGCGCGATCCCCGGCCAGCTCGTCGAAATCGGTGAAGATCTGCTCGATGTAGTCGAGGGTGTAGGGGCGCTGGGGATGACGTGCCATCTGGGATACCTGCCAGGCACCCAGATCGCCGAAGATCTTCTTGGTCAGCTCTTCGTTTTTCTTCTCCAGCCGGCGAATGTCTTCGCTGAGATCCACGGCACTGTTGTGCTCGCTCACATGGCGCAGTTCATCGATCTGTGCCTGCAACTCGGCGATCGGCTGTTCAAAATCCAGAAAAAGACTCATAGGGACAATAGATCCTCTAATCAAAAACCAATTCAACCCGCTCTCGTCCAAGCAGGACTCGCAAGTCATCTATCAGTTGATCGGTGGGCGTCACCCGCCACTCGGTACCGAGCGTCAATCGCACCCGGGAACCGGGGCGACGATAGTTTACCTGAACCGGACAGACTCCGGCACGGGCGGGCTCCAAAATCTCGCACAAACGCGGGAAAAAGCGCTCGTCAATGCGTTGTTCATCGAGGGAGATGCGGATTGCCCTGGCAAAACGCTCCCTCGCATCGTTGATATCCAGCAACTCGCGGGCCGACATTTTAAGGCCACCGGAGAAGTCATCAAAGCTGACCTGTCCAGAAACCACTAAAATACGGTCTTTTTGCATCAATTCTTCGTATTTTTCCAGCGCTTCACTGAAAAGGGTCACATCCAGACGGCCGGATCTGTCGTCCAGGGTGAAGATCCCCATCTTGTTGCCGCGCTTGGTCACCATGCTGCGCGCCGCGATCACCAACCCCGCCGCCGTGGTCACCGTATCCCGGGAGGTGGGATGCAGATCGCACAGTCGGCCCGAGGTGTAGCGCCGCAGCTCGCTGCTGTACTGGTTGATGGGGTGACCGGTGAGGTAGAGCCCGAGGGTCTCGCGCTCCCCTTCCAGCCACACCTTGTCGGGCCAGTGCGGCACGTTGGCGAACGCCTTCTTGACGTCGTCGATCTCCTCCGTGAGCACGCCGAACATGTCGACCTGCCCCACCGCCTGGGCCTTGGCGTGCTGCTCGGCGGCGCGCATCGCCTCCTCCAGGGTCGCCATCAGGGCGGCGCGGTGGGGGCCGAGCCTGTCCATGGCGCCGGAGAGGATGAGCTTCTCCATCACCCGCTTGTTGAGCTTCTTGATGTCGACCCGGTTGCAGAAATCGAACAGGTCGCGGAACGGACCGTCCCGATCCCGCGCGTCCAGGATCGCCTCGATGGGCCCTTCCCCTACCCCCTTCACCGCGCCGATGCCGTAGACGATGTGGCCGTCCTCGTTGACGCTGAAGCGGTAGCGGCCGGTGTTGACGTCCGGCGGGATCACGGTCAGCCCCATGCGCTGACACTCGTCCACCAGGGTCACTATCTTGTCGGTGTTGTCCATGTCGGCGGTCATCACCGCCGCCATGAACTCCGCCGGGAAGTGGGTCTTGAGCCAGAGGGTCTGGTAGGAGACCAGCGCATAGGCTGCGGAGTGGGACTTGTTGAAGCCGTAGCCCGCAAACTTCTCCACCAGATCGAAGATCTTCATCGCCAGTTCGCCGTCGACGCCGTTCTTGACCGCCCCCTCCTCGAAGCCCGCCCGCTGCTTGGCCATCTCTTCGGGTTTTTTCTTGCCCATGGCCCGGCGCAGCATGTCCGCGCCACCCAGGGTATACCCCGCCAGGGTCTGGGCGATCTGCATCACCTGCTCCTGGTAGAGGATGATGCCGTAGGTGGGCTCGAGTATGGGTTTGAGGCTCTCGTGCTGCCACTTCTCGTCCGGGTAGGAGATGGCCTCCTTGCCGTGCTTGCGCTCGATGAAGTTGTCCACCATGCCCGACTGGAGCGGGCCCGGACGGAACAGGGCCACCAGTGCGATCATGTCTTCGAAGCAGTCGGGCTGCAGCCGCTTGATGAGATCCTTCATGCCGCGGGATTCGAGCTGGAACACCGCCGTGGTCTCGAAACGCTGCAAGAGGGCGAACGACTTCTTGTCGTCGATGGGGATGGCGGCGATGTCCACCGGCGGCTTGCCCTCTTTGGCAAGACGGGGGTTTATCATGCCAAGGGCCCAATCGATGATGGTGAGCGTTCGCAGCCCCAGGAAGTCGAACTTCACCAGGCCCGCGTACTCCACGTCGTTCTTGTCGAACTGGGTGACCGGGTGATGCCCCTCGTCGTCGCAATAGAGCGGCGCGAAGTCGGTGATCTTGGTGGGCGCGATCACCACGCCACCGGCGTGCTTGCCGGCGTTGCGCACCACCCCTTCCAGGCGGCGGGCCATGTCGATGAGGTCCTTGACCTCCTCGTCCTGCTCGTAGAGCTCCGGCAACTTGGGCTCGGCTTCGAACGCCTTGGCCAGGGTCATCCCGGGGTCGGGCGGGATCAGCTTGGAGATGCGATCGACAAAGCCGTAGGCGTGGCCCAGCACCCGGCCGACGTCCCGCACCACCGCCTTGGCCGCCATGCTGCCGAAGGTGATGATCTGGGACACCGCCTCCCGGCCGTACATCTCGGAGACGTGATCGATCACCTCGTCGCGCCTGTCCATGCAGAAGTCGACGTCGAAGTCGGGCATGGAGACCCGCTCGGGGTTCAGGAAACGTTCGAACAGCAGGTCAAATTCCAGCGGATCCAGGTCGGTGATCTTGAGGGCGTAGGCCACCAGCGACCCCGCCCCCGAGCCCCGGCCCGGACCGACGGGGATGCCGTTGTCCTTGGACCACTGGATAAACTCCATCACGATGAGGAAGTAACCCGGGAAGCCCATCTGGTTGATCACTTTGAGCTCGATGTCGAGGCGCTCGTCATACTCGGGACGGCGCTCGGCCCGCACCGCCGGATCCGGGAACAGGAATTCGAGCCGCTCCTCCAGCCCCTCCTTCGACTTCATGACCAGGAAGTCCTCGGTGGTCATGTCGCCGGTGGGGAAATTGGGCAGGAAATACTCGCCAAGGCGCACCGTCACGTTGCAGCGCTTGGCGATTTCCACCGTGTTTTCCAGGGCTTCCGGGATGTCGGCAAACAGCTCCGCCATCTCCTCCTGACTGCGCAGGTACTGCTGGGGGCTGTAGCGGCGCGGTCGGCGCTTGTCCATCAGGGTGTAGCCGTCGTGGATGGCGACCCGGATCTCGTGGGCATCGAAGTCATCGGCGGTGAGGAACACCACCTCGTTGGTGGCCACCACCGGCAGCTCGAACTCGGTGGCAATGGCCACCGCCATGTGGAGGTAGACCTCCTCATCCGGGCGGCCGGTACGCAGCAGCTCCAGGTAGTAGGCATCCGGGAAGTGGGTCTGGTAGAAGGCGAGGCAATGCTCCACCATCTGGCGGTTGCCCTTGAGCAGGAACTTGCCCACATCCCCCTCGCGCCCGCCGGAGAGGACGATCACCCCCTTGGCATGTTCGCCAAGCCAGGCCTTGTCGATGACGGGGCGCCCCTGCACATGACCGCGCTGATAGCCACGGGAGATGAGCAGGGTGATGTTCTGGTAGCCGTCGTTGTCCATGGCGAGCAGGGTGAGGCGAAACTGCTCGTCCCCAAGCTCGTCGCTCTGCACCCAGAAATCCGCCCCGACCAGGGGCTTGATCCCCTTGCCGTGGGCAGAGCCGTAGAAGCGCACCAGGCCGCACATGTTCATCTGGTCGGTCAGGGCCAGGGCCGGCATGTTGTTGGCGGCGGCAGCGGAGACGATGGGACCGATCTTCTGCAGGCCGTCGACCATGGAGAAGTCGGAGTGCACCCTCAGGTGGATGAAACGGGGATCAGCCATGGTCACGCCCTCTCATTGCGCAAGCAGAAATCGTTCAGACAGATCGGCATCGGTTATTCGATCCCCAGGGCGCGGCGCACCGGCTTGAAGCTCTGACGGTATTCGGGCAGCGGACCCCGTTCGGCCAGAATGGCGAGGTGCTCCGCCGTCGGGTAGCCCTTGTGGCGGGCGAAACCGTACTCGGGATGGCGGCTGTCCAGCTCGGTCATCTCGGCGTCCCGGGTCACCTTGGCGAGGATGGAGGCGGCGCTGATGGCGGCCACCAGGCTGTCCCCCTTGACCACGGCGCGGGCCTCCATCGGCAATCTGGGGCAGCGGTTGCCGTCGATGAAGACCAGCTCGGGCGTCACCTTGAGCCCCGCCACGGCGCGCTGCATCGCCAGCATGGTGGCGTGCAGGATGTTGAGCTCGTCGATTTCCGCCGGGCTGGCGCGGCCGATGGCATAGGCCAGCGCCTTCTCTTTGATCTCGCCAAACAGGGCGAGCCGCTTCTTCTCGGAGAGCTTCTTGGAGTCGGCGAGGCCAAGGATGGGATTGGCAGGATCCAGGATCACTGCGGCGGTGACAACGTCACCCACCAGGGGGCCGCGACCCACTTCGTCCACCCCGGCAATCAGCTTGTCTTCGGGAATATCGATCGTCATCTCATAGCCTTGAATCAAAACCGGCCCCGCAGGGCCAGTATCAGCACAACATCACGCCTGACACACAGGCAGAGCCCACTAACGCTCCAGCAGCGCGGCAACCGCTTCCGCTGCCTGCACATCCGCATTGCAGCGGATCTTCTCGTGCAACCGGGTGAAGGTGGCGATGAGCTCGCTGTTGTCATGGTCCAGCAGCTTGCTCACCTCTTCCACCAGGTTGGCCGGGGTGCACTCGTGCTGGATGAGCTCGGGCACCAGCATCTTGTCCGCCAGCAGGTTCGGCAGGGAGACATAATCCGTCTTCACCAGCCACTGGGCCAGCAAGTAGCTGAAGGGTTTGAGCTTGTAACCGACCACCATGGGCTTTTTCACCAGCATGGCCTCGAGGGCCGCGGTGCCGGAGGCGAGCATCACCACATCGGCGGCAATCATGGCCTCGCGGCCCTGGCCGTCCAGCAGCACCATGTCGAGCTCCGGGGCCAACTCGGCCTTGATGGCGAGGAACTGCTCGCGCCGTTTCTGGTTGACCAGAGGCACGATGAAACCGAGATCCGGGTTGTGCACCGTCAGGTGCTTGCACGCCTCGAGGAAGACCGGCGCCATGAAGCCCACTTCCGCCGTGCGACTCCCCGGCAGCACCGCCAGCCAGCGACGGGCGGGATCGATGCCGAGGGCCTCGCGCACCGCCCCTTGATCCGGGACCAGCGGGATGTCGTCCGCCATGGTGTGGCCGACGAAGCGACAGGGGGCATCGAAACGGTCGTAGAAGGCTTTCTCGAACGGCAGGAAGGCGAGCACCATGTCGGTGGCCGCCTTGATCTTGTGAATGCGGCCCTGACGCCAGGCCCAGACGGAGGGGCTGACATAGTGGACCGTCTTGATACCGGCGCGGCGCAGTTTCAGCTCCACCCCGATATTGAAATCCGGTGCATCCACACCGACGAAGATGTCGGGCGGATTGGCGATGAAGTGGCGCAGCAGTTCGCGGCGCACCTGGAGGATGCGGGGCAGACGGCCCAGCACCTCGGTGATGCCCATGACGGAGAGCTCCTCCATCTCGAACAGCGCCTTCACGCCGAGAGCCTGCATCCGCGGCCCGGCGATCCCTTCGAACTGCGCATCCGGGTAGCGGGCTTGCAGTTCGCGCACCAGCCCTGCGGCCAGGATGTCGCCGGAGGTCTCTCCGGCGACGATGCCGATGCGAATGGGATCAGGCACGGATGATCCCGCGCTCGTTGTCCTTGAGGAAATCCACATAGAGCTGGATGGCCGGTTCGCTTTGGGCCATCTCGCTCAGCACGGGCAACACCTCTTCAATGGTCTTGCCGGAGCGGAAGATCTCCTTGTAGGCGCGCTTGACGGCAGAGATCGCCTCGGCGCTGAAGCCACGACGACGCAGGCCTTCGGAGTTGACCCCGAACGGCTTGGCGTAGTTGCCGGCGGCCATCACGTAGGGCGGCACGTCCTTGTTCAGGGCAGCGCAGCCGCCGACGAAGGCGTGGGAGCCGACGCGGCCGAACTGGTGAATGGCAGACAGACCGCCGAAGATCACGAAGTCACCGATGTGCACATGGCCCGCCAGGGTGGCGTTGTTGGCGAAGATGCAGTTGTCACCGATGATGCAGTCGTGGGCCACGTGAACGTTGACCATGAACAGGTTGCCGCTACCCACCTTGGTCAGGCTCTGGTCCTGGGTGGTACCGCGGTGCACGGTGCAGTTCTCGCGAAACACGTTGTTGTCGCCGATCTCGAGGAAGGTGCGCTCGCCGGCGTACTTCTTGTCCTGGCAATCCTCACCGATGGAGGTGTGCTGGAAGATCTTGTTGCCGCGACCGATCTTGGTCGGGCCCTTGATCACCACGTGGGAGCTCACCCAGGTGTTGTCACCGATTTCCACCTCGGCGCCGATGACGGTGAAGGGGCCGATTTCAACCCCTTTGCCGATGACGGCAGACTCATGGACGATGGCGGTGTCGTGGATGATGGCAGTCTGATCGATCACGGTTATACCTCGCGCTTGGCGCACATCAGTTCGGCAGTACAGACCACTTCACCGTCGACGGTGGCGACACCGGTGAACTTGGCGATGCCGCGACGCTCCTTCAGGAACTCCACATCCAGCACCAGCTGATCGCCGGGGCCCACCGGGCGCTTGAAGCGGGCATTGTCGATGGAGGCAAAGTAATAGAGCTCGTTGGGTGACGGCTTGCCCACCATGGTGAAGGCCAGGATACCGGTGGCCTGGGCCATGGCTTCCAGGATCAGCACGCCGGGGAAGACCGGCTTGGCCGGGAAGTGGCCCTGGAAGATCGGCTCGTTGAACGAGACGTTCTTGATGGCGCGCAGGGTCTTGCGCTCATCGCTGATCTCGTAGTTTTCCACCTTGTCCACCATCAGGAACGGATAACGGTGGGGCAGCAGATCCATGATTTCCTGGATACCCAGGCTCTTCTTTTCAGTAGTCAAAACAGTACCCTATACCAATCGTGATTATTCTTGATCCAGCTTTTTCTCAAGCTTGCTCAACCGCTTGTGCATCTCTTCGATACGCATCACCCGGGCGGCGGTCTTGCGCCACTCTTTATTGGTTTGCAGGGGGATGCCGGAAGAGTAGATACCGGGCTCGGTGATGGGACGCATCACCATGGCCATGCCGGTGACGGTGGCCTGGTCGCAGATCTCCATGTGCCCGTTAAAGACGGAGGCACCACCAATGATACAGTATTTGCCGACCTTGAGACTACCGGCCATCACGGTGGAGCCCGCCACGGCAGTGCCGTAGCCGATCTCGACGTTGTGGGCGATCTGGCACTGGTTGTCGATGATGACGTTGTCAGCGATGCGGGTATCTTCCAGCGCACCGCGGTCGATGGTGGTGCAGGCACCGATCTCGACCCGGTTGCCGATGGTCACGCCACCGAGCTGGGGGATCTTGATCCACTCGCCGCGCTCGTTGGCATAACCGAAACCGTCTGCCCCGATCACGGTGCCGGCCTGTACCAGACAGTCCGTGCCCAGGGTCACGTTGTGATAGAGGGTGACGTTGGCCCACAACCGGGAGCGCGCTCCCAGTCGGGTATCCTTGCCAACGAAACAGCCCGGGCCGATACGCACATCGTCACCCAGCACGACGCCGGATTCGATCACCGCATTGGCACCGATGGCCACTCTCTCGCCCAGTTGCACGTCCGCCGCGATGACGGCGCTCGGATGGATATCCATGGCCGGCTGCGGGGTGGTGTCCAGCAGTTGGGCAACCCGTGCAAAGCCCACGTAGGGGTCCTTGAGCACCAGGGCGTTGGTGGGGCAAAACGGCAGGTCTGCCTCGGTGATGAGCACGGCAGTGGCCTTGCTCTGCTCCAGAAAATGCCGGTACTTCTTGTTGGACAGGAAGGCTATCTCCCCCTCCCCGGCTTTTTCCAGTGTCGCGACCTTGCGAATTTCCCGGGTCCCATCCCCATGGACCTCGGCCCCCAGTTGCTGGGCCAGCTGTGCGAGAGTGAATGCCATCAATTAGTTGCTCTTGCTAACCTGAGAAATAACCTGGCCGGAGATGTCCAGCTTGCTGGCTGCATAAGGGGCGGCGTTGCGCTCCAGCACCAGATCGTAGCCATTGCTCTTGGCGATGGCGTCGATGGCAGCCTGCACCTTGGTCAGGATCTTGTTGCGCTCTTCGGACTGACGGCGACCGTTGTCCTGTTCAAACGCCTGACGCTTCTGGTTGAATTCCATCTGCAGCTTGGCCAGCTTCTCCTGGCTCTGCTTTTTCTGCTCGGCGCTCATGAAGGCTTCGTCCTTCTTGAACTTCTCGACCAGTGCCTGACCGTCGGACTCCAGCTTCTGCAGTTCACGCATGCGCGGCTCGAACTCGCCCTTCAGCTTCTTGGCAACGGCTTCACGCTGGGGCAGCTTTTGGAAGACTTCGCCCATGTCGACCACGGCAATCTTGGTCTCAGCGAAGGCAGAACCCATGCCGGCAGCCATCAGTGCAAAGCTCAAACCAGCTACTTTCAACGCTTTATTCACACTTACTCCTTGGTCCCTCGGTCGAGGGCTACCTGATTTACCTGATTGTGCAAGCGATCCACGAGATCGTCTTGTTACCTGGTGAGGCACGCAAACGCGCGACCCATCATGCTTCCCCCGCCATGGCGGGGGGGCGTCCGCTCCCCTTAGAAGGTACGGCCGATGTTGAAGGAGAAGACTTCGGTGTCGTCCCCTTCATATTTCTTGATTGGTCTTGCCAGCACGAACACCAGCGGGCCCATGGGAGAGAGCCACTGCAGCGACAGGCCGGTCGACATCCGGATGTTGCTCGGGTCGGAGTAGTCCATCAGATAGTTGCAACCACTGAAGCAACGGTTCTGATACTGGCTGTAGTCGAAGTGGGTATCCCACACGGAACCGGCGTCGATGAAGAAGCTGGTCCGCAGCTGGGGCTGATAGGTCTCGGAGGCAAAGGGCGTCGGCACGATCATTTCCAGCGAGGCCACCGCCAGGGCGTTGCCCCCGACCGAGCTGTCAGTGCCCTGGATGACGTCGTTGCCGCCCAGGTTGTAGTAGTAGAGCGCCTTCGGACCGACCGTGTTGCTCTTGAAACCACGCAGGGTGTCGAAGCCACCGGCGTAGTAGTTCTCGAAGAACGGCAGGACGTGCTCGTAATCGCCATTGGTGCCGTAGCCATCGCCGTAGGAGGCACGGGCCTTGGCCAGCATGACCCATTTGTGATCGGCATCAAACGGGAAGTAGTGGGCATCTTCGGCGTTGAGCTTGAAGTACTGCAGATCCATGCCGGGCACCGTCACCTTGGCGTTCACCCGCTGGCGGTCACCGGAGGTCGGGAACTGACCCTTGTTGAGGGTGGAGCGGGTCCAGCCGGCGGTGACGTCCACGGTGTTGAACACCATGCGGTTGTCGCCATCCAGATTGCCGTTGTAGACCTTCCAGAACTCGTCCACCTGTACATAGGGGTTGGGCTGGGACAGTTTGTTGTTCTCGTAGCCCAGGCTGAAGTCGAGACGGTTGTTCTCGTTGACCGGGAAGCCGCTGGAGAGACGGAAACCGACGGTGGTGTTCTCGTAGTCCACGATGTTGGCGTCGGCCGCACTGAACTTGTTGTAGTAGAGACGGCCGCCCAGGCTCACCCCGTCCACGGTGAAGTAGGGGTCGTTATAGCTCAGGTCGACGCTCTTGGAGTAGTCGTTGGTGCTGGCGTTGATGCCGATCTTCTTGCCGGTCCCCATGAAGTTGTCCTGCTGCAGACCCGCCTGCAGGCTCAGACCCGACTCGGTGCCGTAGCCGATACCGGCGTTGATGGACCCCGCCGGCTGCTCCTTGACCTTGAAGTCCAGATCGACCTGGTCATCGCTGCCCGGCACCCGCTTGGTGTCCACTTCCGCGGTCTCGAAGAAGCCGAGGCGGTTGAGACGGGTCTTGGACTGCTCGACGTTGTCGGAGGAGAGCCAGGTGCCCTCCATCTGGCGCATCTCGCGACGCAGCACTTCGTCCTTGGTGGTGACGTTGCCGCTGAAGTTGATGTTGCGCACATAGACCCGGGGACCCGGCTCCACGTTGACGATGAGCTCCACTTCCTTGGTCTGGTCGTTGATCTGGGGGAAGGTGACCACTTTCGGATAGGCGTAGCCGTAACGGCCGAGGAACTTGGAGAGCACCTCTTCGGTATGGGTCACCTGACTGGCGGAGTAGACGCTGCCCGCCTCGATGGGGATGAGGCCCTTCATCTCGCCGCCGCGGTCGATGAGGTCGCCCTTGAGCTGGATGCCGGAAACCTTGTACTGCTCCCCTTCCTTGACGTTGAGGGTGACATAGACCCCCTTCTTGTCCGGGGTCATGGAGACCTGGGTGGACTCCTGGGTGAAGCGGATGTAGCCGCGGTCCATGTAGTAGGAGCGCAGCACTTCGATGTCACCGGCCAGCTTCTGCTTCTGGTAGCGCTGATCGCCGGTGAAGTTCCACCAGGGCACGTCGTCCTTGAGGGAGAGCTGGGCCAGCAGCTTCTCTTCCGGGAAGACGTTGTTGCCGACGATGTTGATCTGCTGGATCTTGGCCGCTTCCCCTTCCACGAAGGTGAACTTGAGGTCGACCCGGTTGCGCGGCAGCGGGGTGACGATGGCCTTGACCTTGGCGGAGTACTTGCCCACGCCGTAGTAGAAATCTTCCAGCCCTTTCTCGAGGGAGCTCAGCACGGTGCGATCCAGCGGATCACCCACGCGGATCCCGGAGGATTCCAGGCTCTGGGTCAGTTGCTCTTCCTTGATATCCTTGTTGCCGGAGAACTCGATGCTGGAGATGGTCGGGCGCTCCTTGACTACCACTTGCAGCACCTGACCGTCGCGATAGACCTTGACGTCCTCGAAGTTGCCGGAGGCATAGAGCTTCTTGATGGCGTTCGCCAGGGACACGGAGTCGACGGAATCACCGACCCGCACCGGCAGATTCAACAGGGCGGCACCCAGGGTCACCCGCTGCAGGCCCTCGACCTGAATGTCTTGCACCACAAAAGAGGCCGGGGCAGCCTGAGCCAGGAAGCTGGCCCCCAGCAGGCAACTCAACACCAATGCTTTTTTAACAGCCATTTTGTTCTTATGTGTCCTTGTTGATGCTCTGGCCTCAGAGGCGAGCGAAATCATTAAACAGCGCAATGCCCATCAGTAACATCAGAATGGCGGCGCCTATCCTGAACCCAACTTCCTGAATTTTTTCCGATACCGGCTTGCCGGTGATCGCCTCGATGAGGAAATAGACCAGATGGCCACCATCGAGCACCGGCAGGGGGAACAGGTTGATGATCCCCAGGTTGACGCTGATGAGCGCCAGGAATCCGAGGAAATAGACCAACCCGTAATCGGCGCTGCTGCCGGCCCCCTTGGCGATGGAGATGGGGCCGCTCAGGTTGTCCAAAGAGACGATGCCACCGATCAGCTTGCCTATCATGTCGAAGGTCAGGGTGATCAGGCTCCAGGTCTTCTGGACCCCATGCCACAGGGCTTGCAAAGGCCCATACTGTAACAGAGTTCGATACTCATCCGGTAATGGAACCAGTTGCGGCGACAAGCCCACAAAACCGACCAGCTGGCCCTTCACTTTCTTCCCGTCCGGGGTCAGGGTCAGGGTCATCTCGCTGCCCCCGCGCTCCACCGTCACCTGCAGCGGCTGCGCCGGTGACTGCTGGACACGCTCGACAAACTGGGCCCATTCGGTGATGGCCTCTCCATCGACCCCCTTGATGCGATCCCCTATCTGAAGGCCGGCCTTCTCGCTGGCGCTCGATGGCACCACGGCCTCCACCACCGGCAGCACCTTGCCACCGAGGGGCACTATCCCGAGGCTGCCGATGGGAGACTCCTTGTCGGGGTCAAACTTCCAGCCTGCCAGCTGCAGGGTCTTGTCCACTGCATAGCTGGTGTTGGCCGCCTTGAGCTTGAGCTGGACCGAGTCATCGCCAAGGTGGCTGATGAGGGCGTAGGTGACGCTCTCCCAGTCACCGGTCTCCTCGCCGCCGACGCCGACGATCTCCATGCCTGGCAGGATGCCGGCCTCTGCCACGATGGAGGCGGGACGCACCTCGCCCACCACGGGTTTGACGCTCGGCACCCCTATCATGAACATCAGCCAGAAGGCGAACAGGGCGAACACGAAGTTCGCCATGGGGCCGGCCGCGACGATGGCCATCCGGGCCCAGACACTCTTGTGGTTGAAGGCCTGCGCCTCCTCCCCCGGTTTGAGTTCATCGACCCGGCCATCCAGCATCTTGACGTAACCGCCAAGGGGGATCAGGGCCAGCACGTATTCGGTACCATCCTTGCCAAGGCGACGCCAGATGGCCTTGCCAAAGCCGATGGAGAAGCGCTCCACCTTGACGCCGCAACGACGAGCCACCCAGAAGTGGCCAAATTCATGTACCGCCACCAGCAGCCCGAGGGCCACGATGAAGGCGCCGATATTCCACAGAAGCCCGCCCATCAGCCGCGTACCTCGCGGTCATGTCCAGTCCTGCGCTCGAGAGCATGGAGAGGGGCTGGCTGCCACCACAGTCCGTTCATACGGCAAGCTCCTTTATCAGTTGCTGGGCACGGGCTCGGGCCGTACCGTCCAGGGCGATGAGATCCGCCAGAGAGCCGGCGGCACTGCTGCCCAGCTCGGCCATGACGGATTCGTTGACTCTGGCAATATCCATAAATCCGATCCGCTCTGCAAGAAAAGCCGCGACGGCCTCCTCGTTGGCGGCATTGAGGGAGGTGGTCGCCCCCTGCCCCTGCTGGCACGCCCTCATGGCCAGCGCCAGACAGGGATAGCGCTCATAGTCGGGCCGGATAAAGCTGAACTCTCCGACACTGAAGAAATCCAAAGGTTCCACACCGGACTCGATCCGTTCCGGATAGGCCAGAGCGTGGGCAATGGGGGTGCACATGTCCGGGTTGCCGAGCTGGGCCAGTACGGAGCCATCCTTGTACTGCACCATGGAGTGAATGACGGACTGGGGGTGGATCACCACCTGGATCTGCTCGGGGGCCGCATTGAACAGCCAGCGCGCCTCGATGTACTCCAGCCCCTTGTTCATCATGGTGGCGGAGTCCACCGAGATCTTGGCCCCCATGGACCAGTTGGGATGGGCAATGGCTTGCGCCGGGGTGACATGGTGCAGTTCACCCACATCGGCATAGCGGAAAGGTCCACCGGAGCCGGTCAGCAGGATCTTGCTGATCCCCGCCCCGGCCAGATCGCAGAAACCGGGCTGGCGCTGCACGTCGACCGGCAGGCACTGGAAGATGGCGTTGTGTTCGCTGTCGATGGGTAGCAGCTCGGCGCCGTGCTCGCGCACCGCCTCCATGAAGAAGGCGCCTGACATCACCAGCGCCTCCTTGTTGGCCAGCAGAATGCGCTTGCCGGCGCGCACGGCAGCCATGGTGGGTGCCAGACCCGCCGCACCGACAATGGCCGCCATCACGCTGTGGGCATCGGGGTGAGCAGCCACGTCGCACAGGGCTGCCTGACCGGACAACACCCGGGTGGTGCTGCCGTGAGCCTTGAGCCGACCCGCCAGATCGCTGGCGGCGCCTTCGTCCACCATGACGGCGAACCGGGGGGAGAATTCGAGACAGTCGCGCAGCATGGCGTCCACGCTGCGAGCAGCGGTCAGCGCCAGCACCTGCCAGCGCCCGGGGTTGTGGCGCAGTACCTTGAGGGTGCTCTGACCGATGGAGCCTGACGCTCCCAGGATCACCAGGTTTTGCATCAAGACTCCTGATTGGGTAACAGACTGATGGAGCGGGACGCTCCCGGGATCATCAGTGCGCGAAACATCAAAACTCCGGACCGAGCAACAGGTAGCTGAGCAGGAAGACGGGCAGCGCCGCCGTCAGGCTGTCGATGCGATCGAGAATGCCCCCATGGCCCGGCAACAGGGTGCCGGAATCCTTGATGCCGGCTTCCCGCTTGAACATGCTCTCGGCCAGATCGCCGAGCACGGAGGCCAGCACCGCCAGCAGGGAACAGAGCAGCACGGTGCCCATCTTGGCAGGCACGAAGCCCATGAACCAGGTCACGCCGATGGCCAGCAGGCTGGCGGTAAACAGCCCACCCAGCATGCCTTCGATGGTTTTACCCGGGCTCACGGCCGGTGCCAGCTTGTGTTTGCCGAACGCCTTGCCGAAAAAATACGCGCCAGAATCTGCCGCCCAGACCAGTCCCATCACGAACAGCAGGATCCAGGCCCCCATCATGGGGTCGTGGTAGAAGTTGTAACCGCGAATGGCCACCAGGGACCAGAAGAAGGGAACCAGGGTCACCAGACCGAACAGGGATTTGAGCCAGATGGATTCACGCCACAGCCTGGCGCTTTGCGGGTAGCGCAGCACCAGCAGCAGCCCCAGCAGCCACCAGCTGACAGCGGTCCAGAGCACGCCCATCACCAGCGGATGCAGTTGGGGGATCCAGAGTTGCTCCACGGGCACCCAAAACAGGCTGGCCCCCAGCAGCAGACAGAACACCAGCGGCAACCACTGTTGCGGCTGGGCAGTGACGAAGGCACTCCACTCACGGCTGGCCAGCAGAAAGACCAGGGCGGCGAGCAGGGCAAAGAATTTCAACGGCAGAAAAAACAGCGCCCCCAACACCAGGGGTACTAACAGTAATGCGGTAATAATTCGTTGTTTTAGCAAAAGAAACCTCTCTCTTGGGAGCGGGGTTTAGCCGGTCTGTTGCGCGGCGATCAATTCCCGGATCTGTTCACCCGTACACCCGAAGCGACGCTCGCGAGCAACGAAGGAGGCAATTGCCCCACTGAACTCGGCCTCGTCAAAATCGGGCCACAGGACCGGGGTAAAATAGAGTTCGGCATAGGCGAGCTGCCACAGGACAAAGTTGCTGATGCGATGATCCCCGCCGGTGCGGATCAACAGATCCACGGGGGGCAGATCAGCCATGCAGACATGACGACCCAATGCCGCCTCATCGACCGCCTCGGCATCGAGTTCACCCGCCGCCACGGCCCGTGCCAGGGTCCGGGCCGCCTGGGCGATGTCCCACTGACCGCCATAGTTGGCGGCGATATTGAGGGTCAATCCCTGATTGTTGGCGGTCAGGGCCTCGGCCTTGGCAATCTTGGCCTGCAGCCGCTCGCTGAAGCGGGCAGTGTCGCCAATCACCCGAAGGCGAATGCCGTTGCTGTGCAACTTGCTCACCTCGCGACCCAGCACCGTCATGAACAACTCCATCAGGGCGTTCACTTCTCCTTCCGGACGGCGCCAGTTCTCGCTGGAAAACGCAAACAGGGTCAGCGCCTCCATCTTGGCACGAGCGGCAAAGGCCACGGCCTCACGCACGGATTTCACGCCCGCCTTGTGCCCGGAAACCCGCATCTTGCCGCGGTTCTGGGCCCAGCGACCATTGCCATCCATGATGATGGCGACGTGACGGGGCAAGGACGAGCTGGCGCTATCGCCTAGCGCTGCCAAAAGCGACATTCATTTCTCCCACAAAGACAAAAGCGCCGTGCAGGGGCACTACACGGCGCTCGTAATATACCTGTCGGAGGCTTAGATTTCCATTAGCTCCTTTTCCTTCACAACCAGGGCGTCATCCACCAGCTTGATGAAGGTATCGGTCAGCTTCTGGATCTCTTCCTGGGCGCGACGGTCGTCGTCTTCGGAGATCTCTTTCTCTTTCAGCAGGGCTTTCAGGTCGGCGTTGGCATCGCGACGGATGTTGCGAATGGCAACCCGGGCACCTTCGGCTTCGGCACGGACGATCTTGGTCAGATCACGGCGACGCTCTTCGGTCAGCGGCGGCAGCGGTACGCGCAGAGTCTGGCCGTTGCTGGACGGGTTCAGGCCCAGATCGGAGGTCAGGATGGCTTTTTCCACCGCCTGGATCATGGAGCGATCGAAGATGGAGATGGAGAGAGTACGGGCATCTTCTGCCACCACGTTGGCCAACTGCTTCAGAGGAGTGGCAGCACCGTAATACTCCACCTGGATGCCGTCGAGCAGGCTCGGGTGAGCACGGCCGGTACGGATCTTGGACATCTGGGTCTTCAGCGACTCTACGCTTTTGCCCATGCGGTCCTTGGCGTCGTTTTTAATCTCGTTGATCACAGTGGTTTTCCTTTTGGCGAACGAGCCGACGGGCGGCTCGTATCTATCTTGTTGACTGGCGTAATGGACAAGCGAGCCTGGGGCTCACACTTGCCTTACTTGCTGGCCTGGTGGATCAGGGTACCTTCCGGCTCACCCATGATCACGCGGCGCAGCGCGCCCGGTTTGTTCATGTTGAACACCCGGATCGGCAGATCGTGGTCGCGGGCCAGGGTAAAAGCAGCAAGATCCATCACTTTGAGTTCTTTTTCAAGAACTTCATCATAACTCAGTTCCTGATAGAGCACGGCATCCGGGTTCTTGACCGGGTCATCGGTGAACACGCCATCGACCTTGGTGGCTTTCAGCACGACGTCGGCTTCGATCTCGATACCGCGCAGGCAGGCTGCCGAGTCGGTGGTAAAGAAGGGGTTGCCGGTACCGGCAGAGAAGATCACCACCTTGCCGGCACGCAGCTGGCTGATGGCTTCGGCCCAGCTGTAGGAGTCGCAGACCCCTTGCAGGGAGATGGCCGACATCAGGCGGGCATTCACATAAGCACGATGCAGGGCATCACGCATGGCCAGGCCGTTCATGACGGTCGCCAGCATGCCCATGTGGTCACCCACCACGCGATTCATGCCTGCCTTGGCAAGGCCGGCACCACGGAACAGGTTGCCGCCACCGATGACCAGACCGACCTGAACACCCAGCTCAACCAGCTCTTTGATCTCTTGGGCCATCCGTTCCAGCACCGCCGGATCAATGCCAAAACCCTCGGATCCTTGCAGGGCTTCACCACTCAACTTCAGAAGAACACGTCTGTATGCAGGCTTGGGATTGGTACTCATGTCACTGATTCCTGGTCATATAAAGACCGCGACATAAGTCGCGGTCTGGGGAAACGGAAAAACCGGTTCGATTAGGCCTTCTGAGCGGCCGCGATCTGGGCTGCTACTTCAGCAGCGAAGTCGGTCTCTTGCTTCTCGATGCCTTCGCCCACTTCGAAACGGGTGAAGGAAACAACGTCAGCGCCTTCTTTCTTCAGCAGCTCGGCAACGGTCATGGAAGGATCTTTCACGAACGGTTGACCAGTCAGGGAAACCTCACCGGTGAACTTCTTCATGCGGCCTTCAACCATCTTCTCGGCGATCTCTTTCGGCTTGCCGGAGTTGATGGCGATGTCGATCTGGATTTCGCGCTCTTTGGCAACGACTTCGGCAGACACGTCTTCCGGTTTGACGAATTGCGGGCTGTTGGCAGCAACGTGCATGGCCAGATCTTTGGCCAGCTCGTCGGTACCGCCAACCAGCTTGGTGATAACACCGATGCGGGAGCCGTGAACGTAGGTGCCCAGGTTGTCACCTTCAACCAGCATCACGCGACGCAGGTTCATGTTCTCACCGATCTTGGCGATCAGGTTGGTGATGGTCAGCTCGACGGACTCGCCGTTGCCGAAGTCGGCGGCTTTCAGCGCGTCAACGTCAGCGATTTTCTGGGTAGCAGCGATCTCGACGATCTTCTGACCCATGGCCAGGAAACCGGCATCCTTGGAAACGAAGTCAGTCTCGCAGTTCAGCTCGATCATGACGGCAACGTTGCCTTCGGTACGGGCGAAGATCACACCTTCAGCGGCGATACGGCCAGCTTTCTTGGCGGCCTTGGCCTGACCGGATTTGCGCATGTTCTCGATAGCCAGCTCGATATCACCGTTGGCTTCTTCCAGCGCTTTTTTGCAATCCATCATGCCAGCGGCGGTGCGCTCGCGCAGTTCTTTTACCAGGGCGGCAGAAATGTTTGCCATGTCCAGTATCCTCGGTCTTGAATTGACAAGAAACAGGGGCCACAAGGGCCCCTGCTAACCAATTACATCAGCTTGGTTAATAAGGGCTTTTCAGTCCTTATCAATTACTCAGCTTCAACGAAGCCATCTTGTTCGGCTTGAACAACGATGTCCTGCTCACGGGCTTCCAGAACGGTGTCAGCAGCAGCGTTCAGGTACAGCTGTACGGCACGGATAGCGTCGTCGTTACCCGGGATGACATAGTCAACGCCGTCCGGGTTGGAGTTGGTATCAACGATGGAAACTACCGGGATACCCAGGTTGTTGGCTTCTTTGATAGCGATGTGCTCGTGGTCGGCATCGACAACGAACAGAACGTCAGGCAGGCCGCCCATGTTCTTGATACCACCCAGGCTCTTCTCCAGCTTTTCCATTTCGCGAGTACGCATCAGCGCCTCTTTCTTGGTCAGCTTGTCGAAGGTACCGTCTTCGCTCTGGGTTTCCAGATCTTTCAGGCGCTTGATGGACTGACGAACGGTTTTCCAGTTGGTCAGCATGCCGCCCAGCCAGCGGTGGTTTACATAGAACTGGTCGCAACGCTCAGCGGCTTCTTTGACGGCTTCAGACGCGGCACGCTTGGTACCTACGAACAGTACCTTGCCTTTCTTGGCAGCTACGGAGCTGATGAAGTTCATGGCATCGTCAAACATCGGAACGGTTTTTTCCAGGTTGATGATGTGAACTTTGCTGCGGGCGCCGAAGATGTAGGACTTCATTTTCGGGTTCCAGTAACGAGTCTGGTGACCGAAGTGAACGCCGGCTTGCAGCATGTCGCGCATAGAAACTTTAGCCATTTTATACCTCTGTATTGGGGTTAGGCCTCCACACATCCCATATAACCGACCCGTTAAGGCACCCCGGCATATGTGTCGATGTGTGTGTGTTGTTGAGTAAGGGTGATGGCATGAGGACACGAGTTCCCCATTCCGGCGCGCTTTATACCATAACTTTGGTCATGACACCACCAGCCCGGGTGCTAAAAATGGATCCCGGACCATGGTGCGACCGCCTGATGACGTTGCGATGACGATCACACTGGAAGTAAACGGGGGTTGGGGATAAAATTTCGCCCTGATTGCAAACGCATCTATTTTTCATTACCTGGTTGTTGGGCATCGGCAGGATGCGCAATCAGGCCCCAAGAGAGATCCCATGTCCATTAAAATCAAGACACCGGAAGAGATTGAAAAAATGCGTGTCGCCGGCCAGCTGGCCGCCGACGTGCTGGTCATGATCGCCCCCCACGTCAAGGCGGGCGTCACCACAGACGAACTGAATACCCTCTGCCACGACTACATCGTCGACGTGCAGCAGGCCATCCCCGCGCCGCTCAATTACCACGGCTTCCCCAAGTCCATCTGTACTTCGGTGAACGATGTCATCTGCCATGGCATCCCGAACCACAAGAAGCTGCGGGAAGGGGACATCATCAATCTGGATATCACCGTCATCAAGGATGGTTATCACGGCGATACCTCCGCCATGTTCATCGTGGGCCAGACCACCCCCCTGCGTCGCCAGCTCTGCAAGGTGGCCCAGGATAGCCTCTATGCCGCCATCAAGCGGGTGCGCCCGGGCATGTGCATCACCGAGATCGGCGCCGTCATCCAGCCCATCGTCGAGCAGGCAGGCTTCTCCGTGGTACGCGACTACTGCGGCCATGGCATCGGTGCCGAGTTCCACGAAGAGCCGCAGATCCTCCACTACCGCAACGGCGGCAAGCTGGAGCTGAAAGCGGGCATGTGCTTCACCATCGAGCCCATGGTCAACAGCAAGAAGTACCACTGCAAGGTCAATCCGAAGGATGGCTGGACCGTGACCACCAAGGACGGCGGTGACTCCGCCCAGTGGGAGCACACCCTGCTGGTGACCGAGGATGGCTGCGAGGTCCTGACCCTGCGCCCCGACGACACTATCGAGCGTTTTATCCGCCACGTTTGACATTCAACCCCGGCCGCGCGCCGGGGTTGCTCTTTACCCGGCCCGACCGAGAGTGTGACATGCCATGGATGCCAGCCTGCTTTCTCCCCATCTGCTCCCAGACGATCAGCTCACCCGTGACAACTGCAAGGAGTACCTGAGCCGCTTTCTCGCCTGGCTGCATGAGCGCTTCGACGCCGGTGACAACATCATCGAACTGGTGGCCACCCGCTCCGAATACATGGACGCGCTGCTGACCAGGCTCTGGCACAAGTTCGGCTTCGACAGGACCGAGCTCACCCTGATCGCGGTGGGGGGCTATGGCCGCGGCGAGCTGCACCCCCACTCCGACATCGATCTGCTTATCCTCTATGAAGGGGACGAGCTGGACGAGGTGCTGGGGCTGCGCATCGGCGAGTTCATCACCCTCTTGTGGGATCTCAAGCTGGAAGTGGGGCAGTCGGTGCGCAACGTGGCCGAGTGCATCGAGCAGGGTCGCAACGACATCACGGTTGCCACCAACCTCATCGAGGCCCGTTACATCACGGGTCGCCTGGCGGGATTCGAGCAGTTGCAGGCGGCCACCCAGCCCCAGCACTTCTGGCCGAGCGAAGCCTTCTTTCGTGCCAAACGCGAAGAGCAGGCCCTGCGCCACCAGCAGTTTCTCGGCACCGCCTACAAGCTGGAGCCGGATCTCAAGAACAATCCCGGGGGCCTTCGCGACATCCAGACCCTGGCCTGGGTCGCCCGCCGCCACTTCGGCGCCACCACCCTGTTCGAGATGACCAGCCACGGTTTTCTCAACCGGGCCGAGTACCGGGAGCTGCTCGACTGTCAGAACTTCCTGTGGAAGGTGCGCTTCGCCCTGCACATGGCCATCAACAAGGGGGACAACCGCCTCTTGTTCGACCGCCAGCGCACCGTGGCCCAGATGCTGGGGTTCGAGGGGGAAGGAAACGGCCCGGTCGAGCAGATGATGAAGCGCTTCTACCAGACGGTGCGACGGGTGGCCGAACTCAACGAGATGCTGCTGCAACTCTTTGACGAGGCCATTCTTGGCAACACCGCCATGGACGTGCGCCGCATCAGCGACGAATTCCAGCTGCGCGGCCGCCTCATCGATGCGGTGGACTCCGAGCTGTTCGGCCGGGATCCTGCCGCCATCCTGCGACTCTTCTACCAGATAGCCCAGCACCCGGAGATCGCCGGCATCCACTCCGCCACCTTGCGCCAGTTGCGCGAGGCCAGACGCACCCTCAACTGCTGGCTGCAAGATCTACCCGAGTGTCGCCGTCTCTTCATGGCGCTCCTGCGCCACCCCAACGGCATCGGCCAGCCGCTCACCCTGATGCACAAGTACGGGATCCTCGCGGCCTACCTGCCCCAGTGGAACCTTATCGTCGGCCAGATGCAGTTCGACATGTTCCACGCCTACACGGTGGACGAGCACACCCATCGGCTGCTGCAGAACATCCATCGCTTCCCGAATCCAGCCAGCCGCCAGACTCACCCGCTCTGCCACGAGGTGTTCACCCAGTTGCGCAAGCCCGAGCTGCTCAGCATCGCCGCCCTCTTCCACGACATCGCCAAGGGCAGGCGCGGCGATCATTCCGAACTCGGGGCCGTGGATGCGCTGGAGTTCTGCCAGTTGCACGGGCTGGATCGCTACGAGAGCCGACTGGTCGCCTGGCTGGTGCGCCACCATCTGCTGATGTCGGTCACCGCCCAGCGCCGCGACATCTACGACCCGGATGTGGTCACCGACTTCGCCCAGAAGGTGCGGGATGAATTGCACCTCGACCTGCTCTATTGCCTGACCGTGGCCGACATCTGTGCCACGAACGACAGTCTGTGGAACGACTGGAAGGGCACCCTGCTGCGCGAACTCTACTTCGCCACCCAGAAGGCCCTGCGCCAGGGGTTGGAAAACCCGCCGGACATGCGCCTCAAGATCCGTGAAAACCAGCGCCAGGCCAGGCAGATCCTGACCCAGCGCGAGGTGCCACAGGAGGCGGTCACCGCCCTCTGGAACGACTTCAAGGCCGATTACTTCCTGCGCCACAGCCCGGAGCAGATCGCCTGGCACTGCCGCAAGATCATCGCCCACGGTGACAACCCGGCCCCCCTGGTGCTCATCGGCAAGCACCCCATACGGGGCGGTAGCGAGGTGTTCATCTATTGTCGCGATACTCCCAACCTCTTTGCCACCGTGGCCTCGGCGCTGGATCAGAAGAACCTCAGCATCCACGACGCCCAGATCATGAATTCGCGCAACGACTACGTGCTCGACACCTTCATCGTGCTGGAGCCAAACGGCGAGCCCATCAGCCCCAACCGTACCGCCACCATCAAGAAGGCGCTGGAGAAAGCCCTTCAGGAGCCGGGCAAGCTGGTGCTGCGCAGCAAGCCCCTGTCCAGACGCCACCGCCAGTTCAGCGTGCCGACCAGGGTGGTCTTCCTGCCCCACAAGGGGGAAAACCGCCACACCCTGCTGGAGCTGACGGCCCTGGACACTCCGGGCCTGCTGGCCCGTATCGGTGCCGTGTTCCAGCAGTGCGGCCTCTCCCTCCATGCCGCCAAGATCACCACCATCGGTGAGCGGGTGGAGGACTTCTTCAGCCTCACCACCCTGGCCGGAGAGCCGCTGAACCCGGAGGAGCAGCAAGCCCTCGAGGAGAGGCTGGTCAATCAGCTCAACCCCCAGGAACCGGTTGGCGAGAGTGCCTGACACGCTCGGATGAAGCCTCGAAAGAGGCTTTTTGACATATTGATTCCTCAATCAGAACAAATGGTTGGACCACTCAAGTACAATAAATCGCCCTGATTCTGAAGAAATCGGCGAGAGCCCTTAAAAACGATTGGAAAAGTGTGATACAACAAACAGAATTTTATAAAGGAAACCTGTCATGACCCAGTTGCAACAGACCATCGAAGCGGCCTTCGAGCGCCGTGACTCCATCACTCCCGGCTCCGTCGATGCCGCCACCAAGGCCGCCATTCTGGAAGCCATCGACCTGCTGGACTCCGGCAAAGCCCGGGTTGCCGAGAAGATTGCCGGCGAGTGGGTCGTCCACCAGTGGCTGAAGAAGGCCGTGCTGCTCTCCTTCCGCATCAACGACAACGGCATCATCAAGGGCGACGATGCCCAGTACTACGACAAGGTTCCCCTGAAGTTCTCCAACTACACCGAAGAGCAGTTCAAGGCTGCCGGTGTACGCGTCGTGCCGCCCGCAACCGCGCGCAAAGGCTCCTTCATCGCCCCGAACACAGTGCTGATGCCCTCCTACGTCAACATCGGCGCCTTCGTCGATGAAGGCACCATGGTCGACACCTGGGCCACCGTGGGCTCCTGCGCCCAGATCGGCAAGAACGTGCACCTCTCCGGCGGCGTCGGCATCGGCGGCGTACTGGAGCCACTGCAGGCCAACCCGACCATCATCGAAGACAACTGCTTCATCGGTGCCCGTTCCGAAGTGGTGGAAGGGGTGATCGTCGAGGAAGGCTCCGTCATCTCCATGGGGGTCTTCATCGGCCAGTCCACCCGCATCTATGACCGCGAAACCGGTGAAATCCACTACGGCCGCGTCCCGGCCGGCTCCGTGGTCGTTTCCGGCTCCCTGCCCTCCAAGTGCGGCAAGTACAGCCTCTACGCCGCCGTCATCGTCAAGAAGGTGGATGCCAAGACCCGCGCCAAGGTCGGCATCAACGCCCTGCTGCGCTCCATCGACGAGTAATCCACGCCGATGTCATCAAGGGCACCTCTGGTGCCCTTTTTCATGCCCGCTCTCATGGGCGGGCGCCAACTCCCCTGCCCCACCATCACTGCCCCCCATGAGACGACACCGCTTATGGCAGTACTGACAAGGCGTTCACCTCTCCCCCTTGGCTCGTTGATTAAAAAAGACCTTTTTGACACCAATTTGAATTTGGCGCGCCTGTCACAGGCAAGGCGTCCGGACTCGGGTAAGATAGAGGGGTCAGGATCGTTTCAAACCAAGGAAGCCCGATGTACGAGAATCTCAAGAGCCTGGGGATCCAGGAACCCACCTCGGTGGACAGCTACACCCTGCGCCAGGAAGCCAACCACGACATCCTCAAGATCTATTTCAAGAAGCAGAAGGGTGAATTCTTCGCCAAGAGCGTCAAATTCAAATACCCCCGCCAGCGCAAGACCATGCTGGTCGACTCGGGGACCCATGAGTACAAGGATGTAACCGAGATCAACGCCAACCTCAAATACGTGGTGGATGAGTTGGACAATCTGACCCAGGGCGGCCAGCCTTCCGCCGATCCGGACATCAAGCAGAAGATACTGCGCGACTTGCGTCATCTGGAAAAGGTGGTGCAGAACAAGATCAGCGAGATAGAACGGGATCTCGAAAAGCTTTAAGCCGGTCTGATGCAGCAAAGGCGCCCAGGGGCGCCTTTTTCATTGGATAACACCATGCTGGCGCCGTCAGGAAAGTCCCCGCACATGTCCCGCCACCAAACGCAACCCAGCAAAAAGGGAGGCTTGCGCCTCCCTTTTCGGAACTCGGATATCGGAGCGACAATCAGTTGCTCTTCATCCAGATGTCCATTTCAGTTTTCAGGTTGTCGGACTTGGTGCCGAAGATGGCTTGTACACCGGAACCCGCCACCACCACACCGGCGGCACCCAGCTTCTTCAGACCAGCCTGGTCAACCTTGGCCACATCCTTCACACCGACACGCAGACGGGTGATGCAGGCGTCCAGAGAGGCGATGTTCTCTTTGCCACCGAAGGCGGAGACCAGTGCAGCAGACATCTCGTCCTTGCTTTGACTGGCAGAGGACTCTTGAGCGGCTTCGTCTTCACGACCCGGAGTTTTCAGGTTCATGGCACGGATGACCACAGTGAAGACCACGTAGTAGATGACCGCGTAGACCAGACCCAGACCCACCAGCAGCAGCATGTTGTCGGCACGCGGGGATTGCACCACGAAGTCGATGAAGCCGTTGGAGAAGGTGTGACCGTGAACGACACCCAGCATGTTGGTCAGGACATAGGCCAGACCGGCCAGCAGGGCGTGGATGGCGTAGAGTACCGGGGCCACGAACAGGAAGGAGAATTCGATAGGCTCGGTGATACCGGTCAGGAAGGAGGTCAGGGCAGCAGAAGCCATGATACCTACGATCTTGGCGCGGTTTTCCGGCTTGGCGGAGTGCGCAATGGCAAACGCGGCAGCAGGCAGACCGAACATCTTGAACAGGTAGCCACCCGCCAGTTGACCGAAGCCGTTACCGGCAGCACGGGAAGCGTCATCAGCAGTCAGGAAGCAGGTCATGATGCCGTGTACGGTTTCACCGGCGGCGTTGACGCAGGTACCAGCCTGATAGAAGAACGGCACGTTCCAGATGTGGTGCAGACCGAACGGGATCAGGGAACGCTCAACCACGCCGTAGATACCGAAGGCCAGGACCGGGTTCTGGTTGGCAGCCCAGTCGGAGAAGGCACCGATGGCACCACCAATCGGCGGCCAGATGAAGGAGAGCACGACACCCAGACCGATGGAAACAAAACCGGTGATGATGGGCACGGCGCGCTTGCCAGCGAAGAAGCCGAGGTACTCTGGCAGCTGGATCTTGTAGAAGCGGTTGAACGCCCAAGCAGCCACGCCACCGGCGAGGATACCACCCAGCACACCGGTATCGATCTTCTCGACACCCATCACAGGCGCCATCACAGTCAGGGTGGCGGTCATGATGCCGTAGCCGACGATGGCGGACAGGCCGGAAACACCGTCGTTATTGGTGAAGCCAAGGGCGACGCCCACGGCGAACAGCAGAGCCATCTGGCCGAATACGGAACCACCGGCCTGCTCCATCAGTTGGGAGACGATTTCCGGCAACCAGCTGAAGTGGGCAGCACCCACCCCCAGCAGAATACCTGCAACGGGCAAGACCGATACGGGCAGCATCAGCGCCTTACCGACCTTTTGCAGATTAGAGAAAGCATTTTTTAACATGTGTGCGCTCCTGAATGGATTTTTTTCCGACAACGACTCAGGGCAGTTTATTGATGACGATATGCTTCATCCGTCACTGCGCCAAGTGCGTTTCCCGGGTTGCTTATTTTGACCAGCAGAATATAACCCAGCGGGGGTGGAAATGCCTCTGTCGGAAACAAGGGAATAATAAATTTGGAGGAGAGATCACAAGATAATAAATAAGCAGAGAGGGGACTGTCTTGAATATTATTTCGTATTGTTATAGCTTCACCACAAAAAGAAATAAATCACTTCAAAATAAATCACAAAGAAACCAAATAATACCCAGCGATACTCACTGTAACTGAATGTAACTTATTGCGGATTTATATTATCCAGTCTACCGATTAAAAAGGCCTCCAACAAGGGAGGCCTCCAATAAATATCGATTTTAATAAACCGAGATATTTAGTTCTTCTGTGAACGTTTCACTGCATCAATAAAGACCGATTTCGCCTTGGTTGAACCGGCACGCTCGGCTTCATTCACGAGTTGCATCGCCTTGTCGATGTCACCGGCCTTAACCGCTTTCTCGATCTGGGCGTTGTAGAAGCTCTCGGTCTCGCTCAGCATGGCGGGAGCCGGCTTGCTCGGCGCTGCGGCAACGGCTGCCGTGGTGGCCGCCGTCGCAGCCACGACAGTGGTAGCAGGCTTGGCCTGGCTCATCGCCACCTTGTCGGCGTATTCAGGCTTGAACACGGCTTCCAGGCCTTGTCCCTTGGCCATGTCCGTGACCTTGATCTGTACCAGACCCCAGGGCGAATGGGGGATCACGGGGTCCTTGATATCCGGCTCGACCGTGCCGTTGGCACGGGCAAAGGCCTTCGCGGGGTGCAATATGGTGGTGCTGCCCGCCGTCTCGTTGGCCGGCGCATAGACCACCATATAGGTTTCAGTGGCGGGATTGCCCGGCATGCTGCGGTCCACAAACACACGCCCCTCAATCCTGTCGTTGTCGAGCAGGTGGGCTGGTTGATAGGCAAAGACCGACTCACCCAGCACGCGAGTCACCTTGAACTGGGCATCCAGCATGATCACCTTGGGAACCAGGACCGTCTTGCTGACCTGGGAGGCCAGGGTGATGGCCAGATTGCCGGTATTGGCCGGCAGACGATAGGCGGCAAAATAGCTCATGCCCTCGTCAAACTGATAACTGGGCTGCTTGCCGTCGATGGCCAGCAGCGTCTCGCCTTCCGGCAGGGAGACATAATTGAATTCGTTGAACCCTGTGCAACAACTGGTTGCCTGGGAGAGCGCCTGCTTGGCCTGATCGGCATTACTCAGAATGGAGGCGTGCTCCTGCACGGGCACCACCATGCTACCGGAACAACCGGCCAGCAGCGCGGTAACCATGGCCGCGATAGACATCTTTACCAGTTTCATTCTTCTTATCTCCATAACCCGGTTGCCACATCATGCGAAACAAAACTGCCCCCATAAGGGGGCAGTGACTAACTTAACTGAAGATATTGCTTACCACCAGGCTTCTGCTTGTACGCCAACCTGATAGGTGTCTTTGGAGGTGTTGCCTTCAAAGGCGTTCTGGTCTTCGGTGTTCTTCAGGTAGGTGGCGAACACGCGGATTTCCGGACGGGCCCAGAAGCTGGAGCCGGCAGACCAGGCCTGAGCCAGGGTCAGCTTGTAAGCGCCATCTTTGTCGGTGGTACCGGAAGTGGACTTGTTCTTGTCCTGGAAGTAGCCGCCTTCGAAGATGGTCTTGTTGAAGTCATCCCACTTGTACATCGGGCGAGCGACGACAGACATGGTTTCGTACTTGTCGTTGCCGTTCCACATCTCGTTGCCTACCCCGTAGACCAGCTGGTGACCCATCTCCCAGGAGTTGCCCATCGGGATGACGCCCCAGTTGATGATACGGTAGCCATCGGCACCGGCTTTGGCTTCGGCACCGTACCAGGAACCGTCACCGTAGAAGGCCATGGTCTTGGAGTAGCCTTCGGTACCGTACTGCAGAACGGTCTTGTTGAAGCCACCGAAGATGCCTTGGGTCAGTTCGGCAGTCAGCATGACGCCGTTCTTCATGTTGTCGTTCTTCAGATCTTTCTGGGCGTCTGTCTCATTGACCAGGGCATACATGGCGCCCACTTCCAGAGAGCCGTCCTGCCACAGCGGGATGCCGGCATAACGCACGTCCAGGGTGTTGACGTTCAGATCTTCGTTCTTCTGGTAAACCGGATCACCGTTGCCATCTACACCGGTCTGGGTGTACTGACCGAAGACATCACCCGCGCTGCGGTCGTTGCGGACCCAGGCCAGGGAGAGCTTGCCAGGACCAGCCTGGATGCCTTCGATACCGGCGCCGGCACCGGAGATGTTCCAGTAGTAGAAGTCAGAGATGTGGATGTCGTGACGTTGGTAGTAACGCTTACCGGCCCACAGGGTGGCTTCCGGCGCGAAGCCCAGCAGCCCCTTGGCTTGCACGTTGAACTGACGCAGGGCGAAGTCGGAGTCGCCGTTGCACTGCTTGGCATCGAAGTTACAGACGGTGCCGGTACCTTCCCAGTCGTTGGAGCCGTTGGACGCCATGGCGAACATGGAGTCTACGTAGAAAGTCTTGCCATCTTTGTTGAAGACTTCCTGACCCAGCTGGACTTCGCCGTAGGTATCATTTTCGTTACCCAGACGACCAACCTTGTTGACGTTGTATTTGACCATGTCCCCGTCACCGGAAACACCGACACCTGAACGGAAGTAGCCGTGGAAATCAACGGCGAAGGCGGCTTGGGAAGCCAGGGCTGCGGTTACTGCTGCAGCGATCGGGAGCCACTTTGCTTTCATTTTCATTTTCCTTATTCCCGCTGAGAGGAGTGTGATCCTGATATTCAAGTTCTTATCACCGGAAAAACGTTTTGGTGATAACCGAGGTCGATTATATGTACCCAAATTCCCTGCAAACATGAGCTGATTCACAAAACGATGACAAATCGCACGCCACCCACAACCGCAGCAACAACAACCCAATAAATTTTCACTTCATAGCATTAAAAACCCCATGAACAACAAAAAGAGGAGCAACAACACCAAAGAAAGCGCTTTCAAATATTAATTCGCGACGAGAGTTAAGTGACAAATCCGTGTCGCAGTAGCAAAAACATGACTGAAATCGCTTTCAATGCGGAACTTTTAATTTTTCAATTTGTCGTGGGTGATGATGAATATGGCCAATCGGTTATCATCATTGGCGAGAAAAATAACCGGACGAAAGAGAGGATATATTTGGGGGCTGAGGCGTGACGCCCCAAAAATAAAACACCCCCGTCAGCACGCTCACGGAGGTGAATTTATTCTCGGGGAGAAGGGGCTGGCTACAGTCTATTTTCCCAGGTTTTCAACCAGGCCAGCGCTGCCACTTCAGGCTCATCTTCTACCGTCGCATCGATTTCCAGGTGCACAACCAGTGGCTCGGCAGCCAGCTCCTGCAACAGCGCATCCAGCGTTCGCCCCGCTCCGCAGAAGTGTTCATAGCTGCTGTCTCCCATGGCGATGAGGGCATAGCGCCATCCCTTCATATAAGGAGCACGATCGGCCAGGGCACTGGCAAAGGGCTGCAAATTGGGCGGTATATCCCCCTGCCCCGTGGTGGCGGTCACGATGAGCAGAAAGCGGGAGGCATCGATGTCGGTCAGCGCCGCGTCATCGAAGATCTGGCAGACATGGCCATCGGCTTGCAGGTGGTCACAGAGGGTCTCGGCCACCAGCATGGCAGAGCCGTAGACGGTGCCGACCAGGATGTCGATCTCGGCCATCAGCGACTCCTCAGGGACAGACATTGGGCCCGGCAAGACCGGGATGGGTAGGAAGAGCCCCCCTGAACAGGCGGGGGGTACGCGATTGCGCAGGCGATATCTCGTTGAGCCATAAGTCATTCCTCTGACGTACCTAGGTTACAGCATGCCACAGCCCGGTCAGAGGCAACAGATGGAAAGAGGCTCAGGCGCCGTAGTCTTGCTCGCTGGCAGGCCAGCCCAGACGGGCGAACAGACCCAGCACCTCGGGGCCCAGGGGCGCCTGGATCCGCATCGGCACCTTGAGCACCGGATGCTCGAAGCTCAGACGGTGCGCGATCAGCAGCAGGCGGTCGCACCCGTAGTGCTCGCGAAAGAAGCGGTTGTGCCGGCCATCCCCGTGGGTGGTATCACCGACGATGGGGTGGAACAGGTGATCCAGATGGCGGCGCAGCTGGTGCTTGCGCCCCGTCTTGGGAAAGAGGCGGACCAGGCTGTAGCGACTGGTGGGATGCTTCTTGGAGACGGCGAAGGGCAACTCGACCTGATGCAGACGACGAAACGCGGTCACCGCCTCCTGGGCGGGGCGATCCGGGTCGCTGAAGGCATCGGCAATCTTGTCCAGCTGCTCCTTGAGCGGATAGTCGATGAGCCCCTCTTCGGGGGCCCATCCCCGCACCAGTGCCAGGTACTCCTTGTGGACCTGACGGGCAGCAAAGGCCTCGGTCAGAGTACGGGCCACGGCAGGATCGAGAGCAAACAGCAGCACACCCGAAGTGGGCCTGTCCAGTCGGTGCACGGGGTAGACATGACGACCCCCGATCAGATCCCGGGTCATCTGCATGGCGAAACGGGTCTCGGCCTTGTCGAGCCAACTGCGGTGCACCAGGAGACCGGACGGTTTGTTCACCGCCACCAGCCAGTCATCCTGATAGAGCAGAGTCGGCTGCAAGGCATCCGCTGTCCGGGTCTGCGCGTCCATCATTGTTCGACCACTTTGCCGGAGAGCAGCAGATCGAAACGGGCGATCAGACGAAGCAGGGCCTCGACCTCCGCCAGCTCCTCTTTATAGACCTCACTCGCCATGGGATAGAGGGAGACGCTGGTCGGCAGCGGAGCCTGCAGCAGCACCAGCTGCTCCATGCGCGGGATCAGCACGAACTGCAGCCACTGATCGAAACTCAGGGTATCGACACAAAACGGCAGCTCGCTTGCCAGCGCCTCGCTCCCCGGATGGTCGGCTTGCCAGCGTTCCAGACGTTGCAACTCGGCAGTCAGCTCTCCCAGCAGACCGGCAACCAGCAGATATTGATTCATCTCGCTCACTTCCTCATCGCGGGCCCGGTCTGCGACGGGGCCCCACTCAATACGGCCATCAAAAAGGGGCGCTACTATACACCGACCCCACAATGGCTGCCATGTTGCCGTCACCTTCATACCCTGCATCACCGCCTCTGGCTATCTGGTGCAGCCCCCTTATAATCGCCCGCATTATCTTCAAGCGGGATCTCTTCATGTCTTCCATCAACACCCTGACCGAGTTTCTGACCCAGGCCGATACCCAGTTCCAGCTGTTCGATCTGGGCCGCCAGGTGCGCCCACTCCCCAGCGACCTCTTCGTGCGCATCGAGCAGCAGCAGGAGCCCTACCCCTGGCCGTTGCAGCAGCACGCCTGGCTCGGCGTGCACTTCTTCCAGCCGACCGAATCCAGGCACTACCTCTGGTTCCTCAAGTTCGCCCTCGATGAGCGCGGCCTGCTCATCTCCAGCGGCCCCAAGCATTTCATGGATCAGGTAGTAGAGACTCTGGGCTACAAGCTCACCGGTGAACTGGACGAAGAGAAGGCCCAGCGTCTGGCGGACAACCCCTACACCTTCCGCCCGGCCGAGGCCAAGATGGCCAGTGTGCACGCCAAGCTGGCCCGCCAGCTGGAACAAGCCCCTTCCGCTTACTACGAGGCCCTCTGCCACTATCTGGCGACGCCGGGGGAAGAGGGGTGGCAGGCCCTGGGACTGCAAGGGTTTGCAGATCTCGCGGAGCGGCTGCAGGTTGAACGCAACCTGGCACTGGTCTGCAAGGCCTTGCCCGTGCTGCCGCAGGCCCCCCTTTACGCCCTGTGCCAAAGCCTGGAGAACGCCCCCCTGCCTCCAGCCCTACAAGGCGCATTGCTGGAGCGCATCGGCAAGGAGCAGGAGTGCGCCGAGCCTGACCCCGAAACCCTGGCCTATCTGTGCCGGGCACTGGCCTCCTGCCCGGGCAACGGACTGCGCACCAACAAGCTGCTGACCCTGCTGCAAACCCGGCCAAGCCCCTCCCTGCTCCTCGCCATCGCTGGCCGCCTCTGGCCCGATCTGAAACACCCCGAACTGCTCGGCCTGTTTCTGGAGCAGCTCGCCCTGCAACCCACCCAGTTCTTCAACCAGGTATTTGCCGAGCTCGTCACGCTGCCGGCCCTGCGCAATGATATGCTGGCAAAACTGCGTGACCCCGAACGCAGCGAGGCCCTGGGTCTGGCCATCGGTCGCCTGTTCGCTGCCACCTAGGCCCGACACAACGGCCCTGTTGCCTGAGGCGAACAGGGCCCCACACACATCACAGAAGGAACCCGCTGATGGGAGAAATGCTTGGGATCTTGCTGCTCGGCCTCGTTGGCTGGGCCTTCTGGCAACAGCGCCGCCAGGCGGAGCTGGCTTGGCAATACATGCGCCGCTACTGCCAGCACCACGACCTGCAACTGCTGTCGCTGGCGCGGACACACCGTGCCCTGGGGCACAAGCCCCTGCGCCTGCTCACCTACTACCAGTTCGAGTTCTCCAGCGACGGAGAGAGCCATTATCAGGGACAGCTCTGCATGCAGGGGCTGCATGTCGCCGGTGTCGAGCTGCCACCCCATCGTCTCCCCTCCTAGATTTGAGAGCACGGGGGCTGGCTATACTCTTCCACAGCCCCCTTCCAAGGAGTACCGACATGGAATTGCTCACCCATGATATGGCCGCCCTGTTTGCCCAGCTGGGGCTGGCCAGTGACGACATCAGCCAGCAGCGTTTTATCCGCGACCATCCCATCGATCGCCATACCCAGTTGCCCGATGCGCCGTTCTGGACGCCTTCCCAGGCAGGCTTTCTGCGCGATGCCCTCAGCCACGACGCCGACTGGGCGGAAGCCATCGACCAACTGGATGTGATGCTGCGCCAGGGGACCTGATCCCCCCACTCCCGGCGGCCAGCGTTGGGTAGACGCGGAGCCGCCAATCCCCTCCCTCTCGCCACCCACGCCCTTCGCTCCGCTTTCCTGATGGACAGGCTTTGATTAAGCTCTGTGCCACTATCCACCCGCAGCAAGACGGCCGTGCAGGAGCCAAGATGTCAGCCCAAGAGATCATCCAGATAGCCAACGAACTCAGTGCCAGGGGGATCACCCCCTCTACCGCCATGGTCAAGGCCCGCCTCAGCCATCCCGTGCCCATGGCCGAGCTGCTCAAGGTGTTGAGCCAGTGGAAGCAACAACCCCAGCCTGCGGCGACAGCGCCCGCCCCCGCCAGTGCCCCCGAGGCGCCCCCTTTGGCCACGGAAAGCGTCACTCTTCAGCAACTGAGCGAACAGCTCGCCCGGCTGGAGCAGAAGGTCGATCGCCTCACCGACCTGCTGCTCAACCAGAAGCCGGATTGACCCATCGCCATGTATATCCTCGAACTCACCTTTGAGTGCTACCGCGATACCTCCCTCGGGGAGGCCGAACGGGCCATCGTCCACTACCTCGACATGCTGCGCTATCAGGGTCAGATCCTGGGGCGGGAGTTTCCCACCAGCATGCACGAAGGCTATTTCGTCAGCCGGGTGGTCTGCCCGGAGCAGGACAGCCTGCACCCTGACAACCAGAGCGAGCTGGTCGCCCTTGCCGAGCAAGGTCTGCACCAGGCGGGCCTGCTCGCCCCCAAACTCCACCTGCAAGGGGCGGATCTGCTCTCGGACAGTACGGACCCGTGCGCAGAACAGGGAGAGCGTCCCAGCTGGATGCTGCTCTACACCAGCTTCCTGCACAGTTGCTCTCCCCTGCGCTGTGGCGATCACTTCGCCCCCATCCCGCTCTATCGGCTGCCCGCCGTCGCCAACGGTGACCACAAGCAGATCATCAAGTGGCAGGAAGATTGGGAGGCCTGCGATCAGTTGCAGATGAACGGCTCCATTGCCGAGCACGCCGCCCTGCACGAAATCGGCGAGGTGGGCAGCCGCCTTCATCGCCGGGGCAGCGATCTCGCCAGACGGCTGGAGCTCCTGAGCGGCATTCCCACCTATTACTATCTCTACCGGGTAGGCGGCCTGAGCGCCGCCGAAGAGCGGGCTCGCCCCTGCCCTGGCTGTGGTGGTCCATGGGCGCTGGCCGCCCCCCTGCACGAGATCTTCGACTTCAGGTGCGAGCCTTGCAGGCTGGTGTCCAACCTCTCCTGGGACTTCAAGGAGTAGGAGCCTACCGCGCACAATGGCGCAATAAAATGGCGCCATAAAAAGAGAGGGCCTTGCCAGGTGGCAAGGCCCTCTCTTTTGGGGCATCACTGGGGCAAGGTTTCCAGTCGCGCCAGAAAGGCCGGCAACGAGGGGGCCAGCGTCAGGCGCCGTCCGGAGTCCAGCCACTCCAGCCACACCTGGCCGCTCTCGTTATCGAGGGACACCAGCGTCATCTCGTTGCGGGTCGTGGCAATGAAGAGTGAAGGGGATCGCTTCAACTTGCGCAGCATCAGCAGGTGGCCGATGAGGTTCTCCTTGAGCAGATCCAGATCGGCGTCGTTCCACGGCAGGATGAGTTCGATGCGCAGCCCCTTGAAAGAGCAGGGCAGAGGGCGGCTGAACCAGTGGCCAAACAGGGCGATGGCGCTGGGATGCAGGGTCAGCTCCAGGGCGTTCGCCATGGCCGTGAAGTCGGCTGCCTGCTCCCGCTGGAACGGACGCCAGGCTACCCGCCCCTCCCTGGGTTCATCCAGCTCGCAAGGAGAGCGCCAATCGGCCTCCCAGTCACACAGGGGCAGCCCCCACCTTCCTTCACCATCGCGCTGCCAGCGTAAAAAGAACTGCTCCAGGGCAGACAGGACTTGATCCGACATCGATATTCCCCACAATAGCGGCCTCTGATGGCCGCAAGTACCTGATCGAAAAATCGGGCCATTGCACCATCAAACCCCTTATCAGACAAGCGTGAGCAAACCAGCATGAGCAAACAAGAGAGATACGCCGGCGCCAGTGCGCTGCAAGGCCTGAGCCTGGGGCAGCAGTCCGCCTACATCAGCCAGTACACCCCGAGTCTGCTGCAGCCCGTGCCACGCAGCCTGAACCGCGACGATCTTGGCCTGAGAGGTGAACTGCCGTTCCAGGGGTGCGACGTCTGGACCCTGTATGAACTCTCCTGGCTCAATGCCAAAGGCAAGCCCGTGGTTGCCATCGGGGAGGTCTTTGTGCCTGCTACCAGCCCGAATCTCATCGAGTCCAAGTCGTTCAAGCTTTACCTGAACTCCTTCAACCAGACCCGCTGCGACTCCCTGGAGGCAGTGCAAGCGCTGCTGGTTCAGGACCTGAGTGGCTGCGCTGGTGCCCCGGTGAGCGTCACCCTCTTCACCCTCGACCAGGCCCCCCACCAGATAGCCCAGCTGCCCGGTGAGTGCATCGACAGCCTGGATATCGAGGTGGACGGCTACGAGTTTGACGAGACCCTGCTGCAAGGGGCCGCCGGTCGCGAGATCGTGGAGGAGACCCTGCACAGCCACCTGCTCAAGTCCAACTGCCTGGTGACCAGCCAGCCGGACTGGGGATCCGTGGTGATCCATTATCGCGGCCCGCGCCTCGACCGGGAGAAGCTGTTGCGCTACCTCATCTCGTTCCGCCAGCACAACGAGTTCCACGAGCAGTGCATCGAGCGCATCTTTACCGATCTCAAGCACTTCTGCGCCCCGGAGCAACTGACCGTCCATGCCCGTTACACTCGCCGCGGCGGCCTGGACATCAACCCCTTCCGCAGCGACTGGGAGCCGGTTCCGGCGAACCAGCGCCTCATTCGCCAGTAATCACCGGCGCCGCCATCCTGCGGGCTGCGGCCGGCTGCGCATCACCTCAGTAAACTCTGGACGGGCGGGGGTGGGCTTGGATAACATGCCTGCACCTCCGTGCCGTTCTTAATCCAATGAATCAACTGTTTTTTCTGGCAATGATGATGTCCTCCCTGTCGGCTCCTGATCTGGATCTGGCCAAGGAGCAGTTGTCCATCGACCTGCAGCAGGCCCAGACCCTGGTGCTGACCGATCCCGCCAGATGTGCCCAGATTGCCACCTCCTTCCTCGAACGCACGGCTAACAATCCCAAGCAGATCATCAGCAACCGTCAGGAATACGGCTATCGCGAGCCGATGCTGAACTACGGTACCGCCACCCAGACCACGGGAGCCTATCTGCTCAAGGGGGAGTGTCTGCAGCAGCTAGGGCAGTTCGCCCAGGCACAGGAGTCCTTTGAGCAAGGCATCGCCATGGCCGAGAAAGAGCAGCAGTTCGAGCTGCAGGCCCATGGGCTCTATCTACTGGTTAGAAGCCGCAACCTGCAACAGCATACCCATGGCGCCGCGGCCCCCCTGCTCGACAAACTCGACAAACTGCTGGCCAATCCCGACCTCAAGGAGAGCCAGTTGCAGGTCTACAGCCGCTTGCTGCGCGTCAACGCCAGCATAGAGGAACGGCAATTCGATCTCGCCAAACAGCAGCTGGCCGAGACCCGCAAATGGGCGGATCACGCCAAGCAGCCTCTGGCCAGGGCCTGGACCAGCGCCGTGGGCGGGGATCTCTATCAGGCTCTGGGTCAGCCCCAGCTTGCACTGGGGGAGTACATCGAAGCACAACAGCAAGCCAAGCCCCTGCAGGATCCCCTCTTCCTCGGCCTGCTCTCGAACCAGATGGTCAGCCTCTATCAGGAAGAGCAGGAGCCACAAAAAGCGCTGCAATACGCCAGCGAGGCGGCCAACTATTTTCATGCCCTCGGCAATTCCTCCATGCTGAGCGACGCCCTGATCGTGCTCGCCCGTCTCAACCGGGATCAGGGCGAGATGAACATGGCGCTGGTCTATTTCTTCAATGCCCTCGACCTGCTGGACGAGAGCAGCAACCGCACCCGCATCGCCCATCTCAAGTTCGAGATAGGCAAGACCTACCTGCAGACCGGCAACCTCAACCTGGCGCGAAACTACCTGAACGCCGCACGCCAGTCCCATGAGCTGGGGGATGACAAGGAGTCGCTCATCGACACCCTGCTGTTGCTGGGAGAGCTGCACCTCAAGCAGCAGGAGGCCGGCATCGCCATCCTGCAGTTGGAGAACGCTCTCACCCTGGCCAACCGGATTGGGGACATCCGGCGCCAATTCGAGATCTTCCGCCTGCTCTCCGTCGCCTATGAGCAGAAGGGTTACCTCCAGCAGGCCCTGGAGAGCTACAAGAATTACCACCAGCGCAGCGAACTGGTTCGCCAGCAACAGCTGGCGCTGGAGCAGGAGGCGGTGCGCGACAACTACGCCCAGGTGGAGCGTGTGCAACAGGTCAAGGAGCTGGAACAGCAACTCGACGTCAGCCAGCACCAGCAGGAGCGATACCTCTGGACCAGCGTCAGCACCGGGCTGCTGCTGGCACTCTTCATCTATCTGTTCTTCACCCTCTGGCTGAAACTGCGGGTCGCGCGCCTTCATGCCAAACAGCTGGGAGAAGCCCTGCTGGTAGAGCCGCGCAGCGGCCTGGCCAACTGGCAGCGACTGATGAGCCGCTGGCCGCGGGAGATGGCCAAGCGCCAGCAAAAATCCGAGCGCTGGTACCTGAGCGAACGCCCCACCAGCGAATTTGACGACAAGCTGCACTACCTGCTGTTCCGGGTTCCCTTCCTGATCAACAGCCTGGAGCAGCACGGCTATCAGGTCAGCCGCGAGATAGAGCAGGCCTTCGGCCGTTACGTCAACGAACTGACCCCGCAGGATGGCCGCATCTACGACCTGCGCGAAGGCCACCTGCTCTATGTGGTGCCCCAGCGCCACGTGGCCCAGTTGCATCAGCTGGCCCAGACCCTGCTCGACACCCTGGCAGCCTTCCCCTGCGAGCACCCGCTGGACAGGCGCATCAGCCTCGGCATCGTCAGCCATCCCTTCCTGCCCAAGGCGGCCATGGCCCTCGATCACCACGGCCTGTTCGATCTCTGCTACCTGGCCCTCTCGGGTGCCATTCAGCTCAGCGAAAAATGCCAGCAGAGCGTCTGGCTTGAGCTGGCCGCCATCGATTGCCAGCAGGCCGCATTTTTTAACGGAGATGTGTGGCAATGCTGCTTGATGGCAATTGACAAGGGACTGGTAAAAGTAAATTCTTCTCATGAAAAGCAATGGGTTAACTGGCTTGCGCTTTCACGGACGAAGGTTGCGGACAATCCGTGACAAAAAGGTACTCAACGGGGTCTTTGATTGGCTTTCTGTTGCTGGACGAAACAAAAACGATAATGACAACAGGGCGACCTGAAGAATGAATGATATGGCTGCCGTAACAGGACAACTGGCAAGACTCAGGGAATCCCTCCAGCAGAAACAGCAGGAGCTTGACGGCATGGCGAGCTTCTCCGATGCCGAACGCACCCGCAGTATCCAGTTCATCGGCAAGTTGATGCAAGCCTGTCGCGGCCACGATCGCGAGCTCGACAACCGGCTCGCCAAGCTCAAGCAGAAACTTGAAGGCAACCCTCCGCTCACCTCCATCGATGCCGATCTGATCGCCATCGAGAAGCTGTTGCAGCAGCACAGCCACACCATGGAAGAGTCCATCAGCCTGACCCGGGCAGCCATCGATCTCGGCAGCAAACAGCTCAAAACCATCAAGGGGTTTCCGGAAGATACCCGCCGCGCCCTCAAGGAGTTTCTCGCCAGCCCGGAGAGTTACGGCATCGGCGATCACCAGAAGAAGGTGATCCGGCTGCTGGAGTTCTACCAACAGGCGATCAAGATCCAGCTGCTGCCGCGCAAGCCGCTGATCCCCCCTTCGGCGGAGATCCCCACCGAGCTCTCCAGCCCGGCCCCTACCGACTCCTTTGACATCAAGGCACATGCCCAGATTTCAGACGAGTTGCAGCGTCTCATCACCGAGCTCGACTTTGCCGGCGCCGTGGGCGAGAGCCTCGCAGACATCCGCCGCCAGTTGCTCGGGGGCATCACCCCTGCCCTGCTGGCCGAAGTCTGCCTGCAGATCATCGAACTCATCATCGAGGGTACCCGGGAAGAGCGCAAAGCCTCCCAGGCGTTTCTCAGCACCCTGAACGAGAGTCTCTCCTCGGTCCATTACAGCTTTACCGAATCCCTGGATGAAGGGCGGGCGCTGCAAAATGCCGCCCATCTCAGCGGACAGGCGCTGGAGCGGGAACTCGCCGCCATCGATCGCGCCATGGCAGCCCATGACTCGCCACAGATACTCAGGGGCGCCATCTCTGGGCATCTGGACACTATCCGCCGGCTGCAGCAGGAGCGGGAGGAGATGGCCAACCGCGAGCGCCACCTGCTCACCCACCTCTCCAACATGGAAGCCAAGCTCAGGTTGATGAAGGACGAGACCGCCGAGTACAAGAAGCGGCTCACCATCCAGAAACACAAGCTCTTCCTCGACAGCCTGACCCAGGTACACAACCGGGCGGCCCTGGACGAGCGGCTCGAGCTCGAATACAAACGCTGGTTACGCTATGGCACCCCCCTGTGCCTGGCCATCATCGACATCGACCACTTCAAGCACATCAATGACAACTACGGTCACATGGCCGGCGACAAGGCATTGAAGGTGGTTGCCAAGGCCCTGCAGAACGCCTTGCGCGACACCGACTTCATCGCCCGCTTTGGCGGTGAGGAGTTCGTGGTCTTGCTGCCGAACATCAATCCGGACAAGTACCAGAAGCCGCTGGAGAACCTGCGTCAGACCATCAAGAGCATCCCGTTCCGCTTTCGAGATGCCAGGGTCGAGATCACCATCTCCATCGGTGCCACCCTGTTTCGGACCGGCGACCATACCACGGATGCGTTCGAGCGTGCCGACAAGGCGCTTTACAGTTCCAAGCACTCCGGCCGGGATCAAGTCAATCTCGCCTGAATCCGCTTTGAGGAGCGGCTAAAAAAGCGGCAAACGCACAGTCCCCCTATTCCCCTGCCCACCCCCTTGCCTCTACTATCGAACCCGAGGGATGCCAAAGCATCCCGTTTTCTCCCCAGGGAAAGCACAACGATAACAAGCGAGTGAAAGGGGAAATTATGATTACACACATCAATCCCGTGGGCAGCATGGACCTGCTGTCCCAGCTCGAGGTGGATCGCCTCAAGCAGACGGCCTCCAGCGATATCTATCAACTGTTTCGCAACTGCTCGCTGGCGGTCCTCAACTCCGGCAGCCATACCGACAGTTCCAAAGAGATACTGGAACGTTTCAAATCCTTCGATATTCACGTGATCCGGCGCGAGCGCGGGGTCAAGCTCGAGCTGTTCAACGCCCCCGAGCACGCCTTCGTCGATGGCGAGATCATCCGCGGCATCCAGGAGCACCTGTTCTCCGTGCTGCGGGACATTCTCTATGTGTCGACCCAGCTCGAGTCCAATCGTCTGGTCAACCTGACCAGCTCCACCCATATCTCCAACGTGGTGTTCGCCATCCTGCGCAACGCCAAGGCGATCCTGCCCGGCGCCGACCCCAACCTGGTGGTCTGCTGGGGCGGCCACTCCATCAACGAGGTGGAATACCAGTACACCCGGGCAGTGGGTAGCGAGCTGGGTCTGCGCGAGCTCAACATCTGTACCGGCTGCGGTCCGGGTGCCATGGAGGGCCCCATGAAGGGGGCCGCCGTCGGCCACGCCAAGCAGCGGGTGCGCAACGGCCGTTACATCGGTCTCACCGAGCCTTCCATCATCGCCGCCGAACCGCCGAACCCCATCGTCAACGAGCTGGTGATCCTGCCGGACATCGAGAAGCGGCTGGAAGCCTTCGTGCGTCTGGGTCACGGCATCATCATCTTCCCGGGCGGGGTCGGAACTGCCGAGGAGCTGCTCTACCTGCTCGGCATCATGATGCACCCGGCCAACGATCGCCAACCCATCCCCATCGTGCTGACCGGCCCGAAAGAGAGCGCCGACTATTTCCGCGCCATCGACGACTTCGTCAAGGCGACCCTGGGGGAAGCCGCCACCAGTCTCTACCGGATCATCATCGGCGATGCGCCCGAGGTGGCCCGCGTGATGAAGGAGGCGATGCCGAAGATCCGCGAATACCGCAAGTCGGTGGGAGATGCCTACTCCTTCAACTGGTCCCTGCGGATCGAGCCCGAGTTCCAGCTGCCGTTCGAGCCGGATCATGCCAGCATGGCCAGCCTGGATCTGCATCGCAACCAGCCGCCCCAGCTGCTGGCAGCCAACCTGCGCCGCGCCTTCTCCGGCATCGTCGCAGGCAACGTCAAGGAAGGGGGCATCAGGGCCATCGAGAAGAAGGGTCCCTTCAAGCTGCACGGCGACAAGGAGCTGATGCACCTGATGGACAGGTTGCTGGAAAGCTTCGTCAAGCAGCAGCGCATGAAGCTGCCGGGCAGCCAGTACGTTCCCTGCTACGAGATAGTCAAATAGTCGGGACACCACAATGCACCGGAGGGGCCCATGGGCCCCTCTTTCATTGACTGGTCTTCTATGGGGTTAGCAGGAGACGCCACCATTGTTACAATGACACTCCCCGACGCCCGGAGTGCCCCATGCCACACCTGCTCATCATCGATGCCCTCAACCTCATCCGCCGACTGCACGCGGTGCAGAGCCAGCAGGGACTGACCCCGGCCCAGGCCCTGCTCGCCACCCGTGCCAACCTCATCAACACCAGCAAGAAGCTCCTGGCGGCCAGCGAGCCGACCCACGCCATCGCGGTCTTTGACGGTGAGGTCCACAGCTGGCGCAAGACGCTCTATCCCCCCTACAAGGAGGGCCGCACCCCCATGCCGGATGAGCTGAGGGAAGGGCTTGCCGACCTGCAGGACGCCTTCTGGGAGTGCGGTGTGGATGCCCTGCTCTCCCAGACCGACGAGGCGGACGATCTCATCGCCACCCTGGCAAGCGGCATTGCCCAGCACGGCGCCAGCGCCACCATCATCTCCACCGACAAGGGGTTCTGCCAGCTCATCTGCCCGCAGATCCGGGTGCGGGATTACTTCAACAAACGCTGGCTGGATGCCGCCTTCGTCCAGCAGCAGTACGGCGTTACACCGACCCAGCTTGTGGACTTCTGGGCCCTGACCGGTATCGGCGGCTCCAACATCAAGGGGGTGCCCGGCATCGGCCCCAAGACCGCCACCCAGTTGCTGCAGCAATACGGGGACCTGGCTGCCATGCTGGAGGCCTGTGAGCGGGAGGAGGCCACCAGACCCCTGCTCAAGCTGCGCCAGCACCGGGAAGAGGCCCTGCTGGCCCAACGCCTGGTCCGGCTGCAGCACGATATCCCGCTCGGGTTCAACCTGCGGGAGATCCGCTACCCTCCCGTCCCTGATGCCGGGGCGTGATCCCCAGCACACCATTTCCCAAGACAGGCCGTACCTGTTGACATAAATGGGTAAAATGTAAAGAAACATGGAGGATGTGGTGCAAAAATGGTATAAAGCCGACGAATCCTCCCCCTCTGTTCCCTAGAAGTGGATACGCCTCATGTCAAAAAGAAAGATTACCGTCATCCCGGGCGACGGCATCGGCCCCAGCATCATCGAATCCGCCATCCAGATCCTGACCCACGCGGGTTGTGACTTCGACTACGAATACGCAGACGCCGGTCTGGTAGCCCTGGAAAAACATGGCGAGCTGCTGCCCCAGGCCACCCTCGACCTGATCGAGAAGAACAAGGTCAGCCTGAAAGGCCCGCTCACCACTCCGGTCGGCGGCGGCTTCACCTCCATCAACGTCTCCCTGCGCAAGAAGTTCAATCTCTACGCCAACGTGCGCCCCGTCCTCTCCTTCAAGGGCACCAAGAGCCGTTACGACAACATCGACATCATCACGGTGCGCGAGAACACCGAAGGCATGTACTCCGGTGCTGGCCAGAAGCGCAGCGATGACAACCAGAGCGCCGAGGCGATGAGCATCATCACCCGGGAAGGGGCCGAGCGCATCGTCACCTTCGCCTTCGAGCTGGCGCGCCAGGAAGGACGCAAGAAGGTCACCATCATCCACAAGGCCAACATCCTCAAGTCCACCTCCGGCCTGTTCCTGGAAGTGGCCCGTCAGGTCGCGGCCCGCTACCCGGACATCCAGAACGAGGAGATGATCGTCGACGCCGCCTGCATGAACCTGGTGATGTACCCGGAGCGCTTCGATGTGATGGTCACCACCAACCTGTTCGGCGACATTCTCTCGGATCTCTGTGCCGGTCTGGTGGGGGGGCTGGGCATGGCGCCAGGCGCCAACATCGGTGAAGGGGCCGCCATCTTCGAAGCGGTACATGGCTCTGCGCCGGACATCGCCGGCAAGAACATCGCCAATCCCACTTCGGTGATCCTCGCCTCCATCCAGATGCTGGAGTATCTCGGCATGCAGGACAAGGCGGAGCGCATTCGCGAGGCCGTGCGGGCGACCATCGAGTCCGGTGATCGGGTGACCCGTGACCTGGGGGGCACTGCGTCCACCAGCGAATTCACCCAGGCCATCATCGACCGTCTATAAATAGAATCCAACCATATGATTTTAAAAGGGAGCTTCGGCTCCCTTTGTTTTATGCCAACGCCTCCCTACCTCCCTCGCCAGATGAATACTATGTTGATATGAGGGATAAGGAGATCCACCATGCGTGCTACTTTCATCTTGCTGATCGTCAGCAGCAGTGCCACGGCATTAGACAGGCCAGTCGACAATGCCTGGTTGACGCCGCCTCCCCAGCACGAGGCGCCAGCCAAGCAGACCTGGCAATCCACCCTGGATACCAACGATCTGCTCAAACAGCCCAAGCCGCTCTCCCTGGGGGTGGATATCACCACCGACAGCAACGGCAATCGGCAGGTCACCCCCTATCAGAAGCTGAACCTCACGGCAGAGAAGAGCGTCAGCCTCTCCTTCGAAAAGCAAAAGCCCAGGATCAAGTTCAACGCTGGCGGCATCAACACCTCGGTCAAGCTTCGCGGGGATGGCGTCAAGATGCAGTTCAACCCCAGTGACAAGACCATTCCCCTGCAAATTGAGCTGAAGATCACCGACGACGAGTCCATGATGCGTCTGGACTACCGCTTCTGATGACCCAGACACAAAAAAACCGGACGTCACCGTCCGGTTTTTTCATGCCCTGTTCCCGATGCTGCTTCAGGACTTGGGGGACAACTTGGAGACCCAGAACTTGTTGTAGACGTGCACCGTGATCTCTTCGCGATCGTGATAGAGCTGCTTGGCCTGAATGATGAAGCCGCTGTCGATCTCCGCCAGCAGTCCGCGCAGCACCTCGATGTTGTGCACCGCCTCGGCATAGCGCTTCTTCATCGGCAGCTTGAGGTTGAACATGGCTTCCTGACAGTCGTTCTCCCTGAACCAGTCGGCCACCATGTGGGTCACTCGCGCAGGCTTGTCCACCATGTCGCACACCAGCCAGTAGGTATTCTTCTTGCTCGGCCGCCACACGAAACCATCGTCACGGATGTGCTTCACCTGACCTGTGTCCATCAGGGATTGGGCCATCATGCCGTTGTCCACCGCCGTCACCATCATGCCGCGACGCACCAGCTGATAGGTCCAGCCACCCGGGCAGGCGCCAAGATCCACGGCCTTCAGGCCGGAGCACAGGCGCAAGTCCCACTCTTCCTTCGGCACGAAGACGTAGAACGCCTCTTCCAGCTTGAGGCTGGAGCGGCTCGGGGCATCGGCCGGGAATCGCAGGCGCGGGATCCCCATGTGGAAGGCAGAGTTGTTGAAGGAGTAGGAGTACCCCAGCATCAGGTGGTCATTGGCCAGGAAGAAGGCGTGGAACACGGGACGGTTCGGGGTCTCCTTCTTGGTCAGGATCTCGTTGCTGCGCAGCGCCTGGCGAAGCGGCACGGTGAACTTGCGGCAAAAGGCGGAGAGCTCCTTCGCCTCGTTGGTATCGGCCGTCTCCACCCGCAGATCACCGCAAATGGCGTAACCGCTCGCCGCCTCCAGGATGGGAGAGACCCGATCGCTTATTTCCAGATCTTTCAGCTCGTGGGTCACCACCAGCATCTGGCGAATGAAGATGAGCTCGCGGAACGGCAACTTGCGCGCCAGCAGATCGGCCTGCTCCTCGTCATACAACTCGAAGATCACATAGCCGCTGTCGTCCTTGACCCGGGCAAAGCCGTAGCACTGCATGTTGCCGGCACGCTCGGTGATCTCTGCCGCCGCCTCTTTCTCAAAACCCGGGCGGCAATAAAGCAGCAGATTATTCATTCTTTCCTCCAAGACGACAGCCGGCCCACATCAGAGCCGCCCATCCCAACATAAAACAGAGGCCACCGGCCGGGGTGATGAGCCCCAGCCCCTTGCTGCCAAGCAGCACCATGGCGTAAATACTGCCGGAGAATCCCAGGATCCCCAGCACAAAGACGGCGCCCGCGAAGGTGATCACCTTGCCGCGCACGCCGCACAACCCCAGCACCAGCAGGGCCAGGGCGTGGAAAAACTGGTATTGCACGGCGGTGTTGAACGCCGCCAGCAACGAAGGAGCGATGCCGGTCGCCGCCAGCCCATGAGCGCCGTAGGCCCCGAGCATGGTGGCCGTCAGGCCGAAGAAGCCCGCCAGCACCAGCCAATGTCGTTGGATCTGCATCTTCTCTCCTTGCACGCTTCTTCTATCGACCCGCTCGAGATGGTCAGGAGCGGCCCACCGCCGCGATAAAACCCTTGATCCGCTCCGCGGCCAGTCGCAGGTTCTCCTGCTCGCTCATGCCGCTCGCCTTTCTCGGTTTGAAACCATGATCCCCGTCGGTCAGCCAGTGGACCGATACGGCGGGTGAGAAGGGGAAATCGGCCAGCTCGGCGCGAGAACCGAAGGTATCGCGCTCCCCCTGCAGCAGCAGCGTGGGCGTCGTGATCTGCTTGAGCACCTCGCCCCGCCATGCGTCGGGCTTGGCCGGGGGGTGGAAAGGATACCCGAGAACGATCAATCCTGCAGCATCCATCTCGTCGCCCCCCTCGCAAAACAGCTCGGCCGCCATCCTCCCCCCCATGGACTTGCCCGCCAGAAACAGCCGGGGATGGGCAAACTGACGCACCATCTCGCGCCAGTGAGCCAGCAGCACGGGTTGTCTGTCCGGCGGCCTGCGTTTGCCGTCCTGAGCTCGTTTGGTCATATAGGGGAAGTTGAAGCGCACCACCTCGATATCCGGCCCCGCCAGCAGTCGCGACAACTCGGCCAGGAAGCTGTGCTCCATGCCCGCCCCCGCGCCGTGGGCCAGCAGAATGCGAACGGGGGCGTCACTCGCCCCCTCTCTTGTCAGGTCAGTCACCAGGTCAACTCCTCAGGCATCGGCAAGGCGGGCACGCCTGCGGGCCTCTTCCTGCTCCACCAGTTCCAGCATCCAGTCGCGAAAAGCCACTATCTTGCCCTGATCGGACTGCTGCTCCTGACACACCAGATAGAAAGCGTTCTTGCTCACCAGCACCTGTTCGAACGGGCAGATGAGACGACCCGCCTCGATCTCCGGCTGGGCCAGCACGCTGTGGCCGAGCGCCACCCCCTGACCGTGGATCGCCGCCTGGATCACCATGGTGGAGTGGCTGAAGATGGGCCCCTGATTGACATTGGGTGCGTCGATGTCAAGCTGGCGGAACCAGGCCTTCCAGTCGCGCCGGGAGGTGTCGTGCAGCAGGGTGTGACGGGTCAGATCGTCCGGGGTGCGCAGGGGCTTGGGGCCGGTCAGCAACAGGGGCGAGCAGACCGGGATCAGGTACTCGGTGTGCAGCTTGTCCGAACGAAGACCCGGCCAGTTGCCGCGGCCGTAGTAGATGGCCACGTCCACGTCGTCGGTGAGGGAGCCCTCGTCCATGTCCACCGCCTTGATCCGCACATCGATGTCCGGGTGGCGTTCGCTGAACTTGACCAGGCGGGGCACCAGCCACTGGATGGCGAAGCTCGGCTGCAGGGAGACGGTGAGCGCCCCCTTGGCGCTGCGGGCCAGCAGCTTGTCGGTCGCCTCGGAGATGGAGGCAAAGATGTCCTTGATATCGAGGAAGTAGCTCTGCCCCTCCTCGGTCAGTAGCAGGGAGCGATTCTTGCGGCGAAACAGCTTGATGCCGAGATACTCCTCCAGCGCCTTGATCTGGTGGCTGATGGCTGCCTGGGTCACGAACAGCTCTTCTGCTGCGCGGGTAAAGCTCAAGTGACGAGCCGCGGCTTCAAACGCTTTCAGTGCATTGAGCGGAGGTAAACGACGAGACATGGAATCGGCCGACGATGAATTTTTCTAATGGGGCGCATTATAAATTGTCGGTTGCGGGTCGACCAGTGAATAAACATAATTCGCCACGCAATTCGTTGTCATATGGCTCACACCTTCTCTTCCATGTTGGTTTACATGTGGTTTTTGTGAGTGAGTCGACAGTGATTGTGGTGTTGTGTTTCTTCCTCTGCGGGAAGAAGGGCTAAATCAGGTCGATTTAACCCAGTCTGTCATCTGAATGTGTTTGGCGCCTCCGGTTGGATGGCGCCTTTTTTCTTATCCTCCCCTACACCCGGAACTGGCCCACCAGTTGCTGCTGCTTGTCCGCCAGTTGCGACAGCTCGCGCCCATTGTCGGCGGAGGTCGCCGCTTCCGCCCGAATGGTATGGCTCACATCGCGAATATTGCTGACGTTGCGATTGATCTCGTCCGCCACTCCGCTCTGCTCCTGCGCGGCCCTCGCGATCTGCTCGTTCATCTGGTGGATGGTGCCGACAGCCTGGATGATCTGCTCCAGCACGCTGACCGACTGCTCCACCTTGGTGAGGGTCAGATCCGCCTGGTGATGACCGGTCAGGATCGCCTTCACCACCGCCTCCGTCCCCGACTGCAACTGGCCGATGAGGTTCTGGATCTCGACGATGGCGTTCTGGGTTCGGCCCGCCAGGTTGCGCACCTCGTCGGCGACCACCGCAAAACCGCGCCCCTGCTCACCGGCTCGGGCCGCCTCGATGGCCGCGTTCAAGGCCAGCAGGTTGGTCTGCTCGGCGATCCCCTGGATCACCACCAGGATGTCGTTGATGTTGTCGCTGTTGGCAGAGAGGTGCTCCACCACTGGTTTGGCATCGCTTATCACCGTCATCAGTCTGGACATGGCCTCCTGGGTCTGCGCCACCACGGACTTGCCCTCCTGGGCCGCCGTGTCGGCCTCATCGGCCGCCGCCACCGCCGCATTGGCATTGCCGGCGACCTGCAGGGCGGTAGCGCTCAACTCTTCAAACGCGGTCGCCACCAGATCCACCTCCTGATACTGGGACTGCATGCCGGCGCTGGTACGAGCTGCCCCTTGCGCCGCCAGGGCCGCACTGGCCCGAGTGCCCGCAACGGTGTCGATCACCTGGCTGATGGTGGATTGCAGCTTGTCCAGGAACTTGTTGAACCACTTGGCCAGCTCGCCTATCTCGTCATCCCTGCGCAGATCGATGCGCTGGGTGAGATCCCCCTCCCCGCTGGCGATGTCCTTGAGGCGTGCCACCACGGCGCGGATGGGCGCCACGATGCGCTGGGCCATCAGCCAGATGCAGAGCAGGGCGAGCGCCGAAATCCCGCCACCTATCGTGAGCTGGGTTGCCACGCTGCGCTGGGCCTGATCCTCAAGCTCCCCTTGCAGTTGCAGGGCCGAGGCGAGCACCACGGCGCGGGGCAGCTCGATATAGATGCCCCACTTGCGATCCGTACCGCGCATGCTGACCGGCACGAAGGTCTGCAACAGTGCGCCATCCGGGCTCCAGCGCGTCACCACATCTCCCTTGGTCAGCCACCCCTTGAGATCCTGCGCCAGCCCTTGCTGCTCCAGCAGATTGCCAAGGGCGACCGGGAACCCTTCCACGCCGGCCACCCGCCCTTCACTGCTGAGCAGAAGCACCTTGCCCTGCCCCTTGTAGAGGGTCCGGCCCATCTCTTCCACCAGACTCTGCAGGGTCCCCAGGGAGATGTCGACCCCCACCATGCCAAGCAGGGAGCCCTGGTCCAGCAGCGGCACGGTTACCGAGGTCATCAACACCTGCTGGGTCCCCACCTCGTCCACATAGGGTTCGAGCAGACAGAGCGCCTTGCTGCGGATGCTGCAACTGTACCAGTCGTTCTCAAGGCCGCCGTGTCCGGAGGGCTTGTCGTTGGCCAGCATCGCCTCGTCCATCACCTCCAGGTTGACCTTGCCGTCGACCCTGGCCCAATAGCTGGAAAAACGCCCCTTGTCGTTGGCGCCGAGCGCCGTCGACCCCTGATAGTTGTCATCCTCCCCGTCAAGCTGGTTGGGTTCGAATACCGCATAGACACCGAGCAGGTTCGCTGACGACTCCGCCGCATCCTGCAACTGCTGGTTGACGGCATTGCGCAGCGCCTCGGAGTGAACGAAGTTGTCGGCCGCGTTCTTGCGCTGGAACAAGATGCCCTCGGCAAGCAGGGTAGCCCTGAAGTAAGCCTCATCGAGGTAGCTGGTCACCCGGGCTGCCTGGGTCGCCCCCATGGCCTGCATCCAGTTTTCTGCCGCGTGCTGCCCCTCCAGGGTGGTGGAGGTGAGCACCTGCTCCTGCATGCGGGCCGCGTTGAAAAGAGAAGAAGCCACCAGCGCGACGGCACTGGCCAGCAGACAGCAACCGGCGATCAGGGTGATCCGTCCCTGAACAGAAAGAGAACTCATGCCACTATTTCCTAACGTCTACAGATGTGAACACTGTATCGGTTTTGGATACAAAAACTTAACTAAATCAGCAGAGATCCAGGCTTAATTGATTGATTTCACCCGCTCCGGGCAAACCAACGACCAGACCGAGCAGGCGAATGGGCTTTCCTTGAGCCCGTTGCAGTCCCTCGTGCAGCAGATCGTGGAAACGTGCCGCCTGATAACTCCCCTTGCGGTAGACGGTGGTCTGGTGAAAATCGGCAAACTTCAACTTGATCCCCTGCCCCATCAGCATCTCCGCAGGGCAGGCCTTGGCAAAACGCTGCTCCAGCTCGGGAATGAGCCGGCTGAGCACCTGCCAGCAGGCGTCCTCGTCCAGCACGTCGCTGGCGAGCGTCGTCTCCACACCGATGCTCTTGCGCACCCGCCTGGCCTGCACCGGCTGATCGTCATGCCCCCAGATGCGGCCGGCCAGCATCTCCCCGAGCTTGCCGAAACGGGCGATCAGCTCCTCGTTGCCGAGCTGGCGGGCATCTTCGCACGAATACAGCCCGAGGGACTCCAGCCGCTCTGCCGTCTTGCGGCCGATGCCGGGCAGCTTGCCAAGGGGGAGCTGGCGCACGAACTCGTCCACCTCCTGGGGGCGGATGACGAACAGGCCGTCAGGCTTGCGCTGCTCGGAGGCGAGCTTGGCCAGAAACTTGTTCGGCGCCACACCGGCCGAGGCAGTCAGCCCAAGCTCGGCGCTGATGGCGGCGCGGATCTCCGCCGCCATCAGGGTGGCGCTGCCACCGCAGCGGGGACTCTGGGTCACGTCGAGATAGGCTTCATCGAGAGAGAGCGGCTCCACCTGCTCGGTGTAGCGCAGGAAGATGGCGCGCAACTGGCGCGAAGTTTCTTTGTAGACGGCCATCCGCCCGGGGATCAGCACCAATGGCGGACAGAGCTTTCTGGCCAGGGCGCTCGGCATGGCGGAGCGCACCCCGAAGCGGCGCGCCACGTAGTTGCAGGTGGAGATGACTCCGCGTCGGTCAGCAGCGCCACCGATGGCGAGCGGCACCTCCCTAAGGGCCGGGTTGTCCCGCATCTCCACCGCGGCGAAGAAGCAGTCCATGTCGATGTGAATGATCTTGCGCATGGCCGTGTCTGTTGCTGTGTCGACAGCCTCCCGAACAGATCATAGGGATAGACCCTGGGCATCCGGCGAGGAGGCGTGTCGAACGACAAAAATACTGTATGGATAACCAGTTGAACGTTCCATGCTACCCCAAGCCTGTCATTTCTGCCAGCGCGCCAGCGCGGGCTAGGGCATAGACTCTCAGGGCTCCCATTTGCGGGGGCTGGGAGGTGCAGGATGAGAAGATTCTGGCCGCTGCTGGGCCTGCTGCTGCCGCTGACGGGCACGAGCAAGGATCACCCGACTGCGGAGTGCAACTGGCTCTATCAGCGCATCGCCGCCTTGGAAAAAGCCATACAGCAAGGGGATAAACTGGGCACCAGGGAGGAGCTGGCAAAGCGAAAGAAAGAGTTCAAGGCAAAGGCATGCAGCCAATATGACTACTGACCCCATGCCACATAAAAAACGAGCCGACCCAGGGGTCGGCTCGCTTCGTTGCAAGGCTGCCTTCAGAGCGATATCCGCCGTTAGATGATGCGGTTGTCCACCAGCATCTTGCGACGGGCCTCTTCCTTGGCCATCTTCTTCTTGCGGTTGTCGCAAGGCTCGGGGCAGTCGCACTCCTTCTCGATCCCGATGGAACCCAGGCCGCCACAGGAGCCGGAGATGGACTTGCGCTGGAAAATGTAGCCGATGGCCATGGCCACCACGACCATCAGAAACACCCCGAAGGTGATCAGAAAGATCTGCATGTAGTTACCCCTTACTTCTTGACCAGATATGGTTTGAAGGCATCCGAATAAGCCTCTTCGAACCCGTCATCCGTCTTGGTGATGGTGAAGATGGCCAGCCCCCGTTCCTTGGCATAGGCCAGGCTCTTCTCCGGCCCCATGACCATGAACACGGTCGCCAACCCGTCTGCAGTCATGCAGGAGGGGTGGATGACGGTCACCGACACCAGGCGGTGCTGGATGGGCTTGCCCGTCAGCGGATCCATGGTGTGGGAGAAGCGCTTGCCGTCCAGCTCGTAATAGTTGCGGTACTCGCCCGAGGTGGCCACCCCGTTGTCACCGGGCAGGATCACCTCCTGTACTGAACCGGCATTGACGGTCGGCTTCTCGATGGCGACACGCCAGGGATGCCCCTTGCCGTTGACACCGTTGATGCGCAGCTCGCCGCCTATCTCCACCAGATAGTTGCGCGCCCCCTGGGACTCCAGGTACTCGGCCACCTTGTCTACGCCAAACCCCTTGGCAATGGCGGAGAGATCCACGTAGAGGTCCGGGATGTCCTTTTGCAGGGTATCGGCATCGGCAGAGGTTATCACATGCAGATTGCCAAGGCCCGTCTTCTGCCGGGTCTGGGCGATCAGCTCGTCGGACGGCACCTTGGTCGGTCTGGCATCCGGCCCAAAGCCCCACAGATTGACCAGAGGACCGACGGTGACGTCCAGCGCCCCGCGGCTCTCGCGGCCAATGTGAATGGCCTCGGTCACCACCCGCGCGGTATCGCGGGAAACCACCACAGGGGTATTGCTCTTGTGCTGGTTGAAGCGTGACAGCTCGGAATCCGGGCGATAGGTCGACATCTGATCGTTGACCCGCTCCAGCAAGACGTCGACCTCGGCTTGCAGCCTGGCGGCATCCTGAACGGCGCTATCTGCCACCTTGATGGAGTAGTAGGTACCCATGGTGCTGCCGGTGATGTGGATCTCCGGCTTCGATTGGACCGTTTCCTGACCGCACCCAGTCAAGAAAAAGGCTAGCCCGAAGGCTAGCCAGGTCTTTACAACGCTGTGCATGGATTAACCACCGAAGTCATCCAGCAGGATGTTCTCGTCTTCAACACCGAGGTTCTTCAGCATGTTGATGACGGCGGCGTTCATCACGGGAGGCCCGCACATGTAGAACTCGCAATCCTCAGGCGCCTCGTGGTTCTTGAGGTAGTTCTCGAACAACACGTTGTGGATGAAGCCGGTGTAGCCATCCCAGTTGTCTTCCGGTTGCGGATCGGACAGGGCGACGTGCCACTGGAAGTTGTCGTTCTCGGCCTGCAGCATGTCGAAGTCTTCGACATAGAACATCTCGCGCTTGGAACGGGCACCGTACCAGAAGCTCATCTTGCGCTTGGTCTTCAGACGGCGCAGCTGGTCGAAGATGTGGGAGCGCATCGGCGCCATACCCGCACCACCACCGACGAACACCATTTCGGCGTCGGTGTCCTTGGCGAAGAACTCGCCGAACGGACCGGAGATGGTCACCTTGTCACCGGCCTTCAGGCTGAAGATGTAGGAAGACATCTGGCCGGGAGGGGCAGTCCAGTTGCTGGGCGGCGGAGTTGCGATCCGCACGTTCAGCATGATGATGCCGAACTCTTCCGGATAGTTCGCCATGGAGTAGGCACGGATGATCGGCTCGTTGACCTTGGACTCCAGCTCGAAGATCTTGAAGCGATCCCAGTCGCCACGATACTCCTCGGGAATATCGAAGTTCTTGTACTGCACGTGGTGGGCAGGCGCTTCGATCTGGATATAACCACCGGCGCGGAACGGCACGCTCTCGCCATCGGGGATCTGCAGCTTGAGCTCCTTGATGAAGGTGGCCTTGTTGTCATTGGAGATGACGGTACAGTCCCACTTCTTCACGCCGAAGATCTCTTCCGGCAGCTCGATGTCCATGTCGGAACGCACGGTGACCTGGCAGGCCAGACGCTCGCCATGACGGGCTTCGCCCTTGCTGATGTGATCCAGCTCGGTCGGCAGGATGTCGCCGCCGCCGGATTTCACACGCACCTTGCACTGACCACAGGAGCCACCGCCGCCACAGGCGGAGGAGACGAAGATACCACTGCCGGCGAGCACGCCAAGCAGCTTGCCACCCGCCGGGCTGGTCACAGCCTTGGCCGGGTCGCCGTTGATGCTGATTGTCACGTCACCGGCGGTCACCAGCTTGGACTTGGCGAACAGAATGACTGCCACCAAGGCCAGCAGGATCACGGTGAACATGACCACACCCAGAATAATTTCCATCTATATTTCCTTTCCGATTACAGGGAAATACCAGAGAAGGACATGAAGCCCAGCGCCATCAGACCCGCGGTGATGAAGGTGATGCCGAGGCCGCGCAGGCCTTCCGGAACATCGGAATATTTCATCTTCTCGCGGATCCCTGCCATCGCGACGATGGCCAGCATCCAGCCTGCACCCGAACCCACGCCATAGACCACGGACTCAACGAAGTTGTAGTCACGCTGCACCATGAAGGAGACGCCACCGAAGATGGCGCAGTTCACGGTGATGAGCGGCAGGAAGATACCGAGGGCGTTGTAGAGGGCCGGGAAGTACTTGTCCAGCGCCATCTCCAGGATCTGTACCAGGGCCGCGATCACCCCGATGAAGGTGATGAAGCTCAGGAAGCTCAGATCCAGACCGGATACCAGGGCACCGTCTTTGAGCACGTAGTTGTAGATCAGGTTGTTGGCCGGGACGGCCACGGTCTGAACCACGATAACGGCAATCCCCAGCCCCATGGCGGTCTTGACCTTCTTGGACACCGCCAGGAAGGTACACATCCCCAGGAAGAAGGAGAGCGCCAGGTTCTCGATGAAGATCGAGCGAATCAACAGACTGATATAGTGTTCCATACCTTAATCCTTCGCCTCCACCTGCTTGGGATCCTTGGTGCGCACGCCCCAGATGATCAGACCAATGATGAAGAACGCACTCGGCGGCAGCAGCAGCAGGCCGTTGGGCACATACCAGCCACCATTGTTCACCAGCGGCAGCAGTTCGATGCCGAACCAGGTGCCGGAACCCAGGATCTCGCGCACGGTGGCCACGGTCAGCAGCACGGCGCCATAACCCAGACCGTTGCCGATACCGTCCAGGAAGGAGGGCAGCGGGGCACTCTTCATGGCGTAGGCTTCGGCACGACCCATCACGATACAGTTGGTGATGATGAGGCCGACGAACACCGACAGTTGCTTGGAGATGTCATAGGCATACGCCTTGAGCACCTGGTCAACCACGATAACCAGCGAAGCAATCACCGCCATCTGGGCGATGATCCGCACGCTGTTCGGGATCTGGTTGCGAATCAGGGAGATGAACAGGTTGGAGAAGGCGGTGACCGCGGTAACGGCCAGCGTCATCACGAACGCCGTCTTCATCTGGCTGGTAACGGCCAGCGCGGAACAGACACCCAGCACCTGCAGTGCGATGGGGTTGTTGCCGAGCACAGGCGTCAACAGCAACTTTTTCATTTCGCTCTTGTCAGCCATTGTTGATTTCTCCTGCACGTACTTTGGCCAGGAAGGGACCGAAGCCCTTGGGGCCCATCCAGAAGTCGAAGGTGTGCTGTACACCATTACCGGTCAGGGTTGCACCAGACAGGCCGTCGATTTCATGCTCGGAACCAGCCGGAGCATGGCCCTTGATCACCCGCAGCGCAGGCTGACCGTTCTGGTCGAACAGCTTCTTGCCGACGAACAGCTCGCGCCAGGCCGGGTTCTCGATCTCGCCACCCAGACCCGGGGTTTCACCGTGGTCATAGTAGGTGATGCCCTTGATGGTCTGGCCATCGGCCGCGACCGCTACGAAGGCGTACATGGTGGACCACAGACCCTGGCCGTAGATCGGCAGGATGATGTTGTCGACCTTGCCTTCGGCATCTTTGGCGAAGAACACCGGGATCAGTTTGGAGATTTGACGCAGGCCGGCCTTGTCGTCGGCCGGGGCCAGACGGATGCTCTTGGCCGGGTCCTTGGCGGCAACCTTGGTGTCGAAGTTGTCGGCATCGCCGTCAACGAACTCACCAGTGGTCAGATCCACCAGACGCGCTTCAATCTTGTCGCCATAGAGCTGGGCCAGGTCACGCTTGGCCACGGCGCTGATGTCGACGCCGGCGACGGACAGGATGTTGCTTTGCTTGTCCAGCGCCTTGTTTTCCAGCTGGGCCGGACGCAGACCCACGGCGGCCACGGAGACCACGATGGAGCAGACCAGACACAGACCGGTCACTACGGCGAGAGTGCCGGTAGTAGAGTCTTTATTAAACGCCACGTGCGATCCTCCGCTTGATGTTCGCCTGTGCCACGAAATGGTCAAACAAGGGGGCAAACAGGTTGGCGAACAGAATGGCCAGCATCATGCCTTCCGGGAATGCAGGGTTCACTACCCGGATCAGCACCACCATCACGCCGATCAGGGCGCCATACCACCACTTGCCCTTGTTGGTGAAGGCAGCGGAAACGGGGTCGGTCGCCATGAAGGCCATGCCGAACGCGAAGCCACCCAGCACCAGGTGCCAGTGCCACGGCATGCTGAACATGGGGTTGGTATCGGAGCCGATGACGTTGAACAGCAGGGAGGTCGCGACCATGCCGACCATGACGCCGGCGATGATGCGCCAGGAGGCGATGCGCATGTAGACGATCATGGCTGCACCGATGAGGATCATCAGGGTGGAAACTTCACCGATGGAACCGGGCAGGTTGCCAAGGAAGGCATCCATCCAGCTGATGGCTTCACCGGTGGCACCGTTGATGAGCGCCATCTGGCCGCCCTGGGCCCACTGGCTCAGTGCGGTTGCGCCGGAGAAGCCGTCAACGGCAACCCAGACCGCATCACCGGAGATTTGACCCGGGTAGGCGAAGAACAGGAAGGCACGACCCGCCAGCGCCGGGTTCAGGAAGTTTTTGCCGGTACCACCGAACACTTCCTTGGCCAGCACCACACCGAAGGTGATACCCAGGGCAGCTTGCCACAGGGGCAGCTCGGGCGGCACGATCAGGGCGAACAGGATGGAGGTCACGAAGAAGCCTTCGTTGATCTCGTGCTTGCGCACCATGGCGAACAACACTTCCCAGAAACCACCGACGATGAAGACGGTGATGTAGATCGGGAAGAAGTGCGCCGCACCGATCAGCATCTTGCTGCCGATGCCGGCGACGGCCGGATCCAGCGAGGCACCGAACAGGGTGGCCAGGGCGTATTGCCAGGAATCGGCACCGGCCGCGCTGCCCATGTGGGCGATGGCGGCGATGGACTGGTTGCCGACGTTGTACATGCCCCAGAACATGGCCGGGAACACGGCCAGCCACACCATGATCATCATGCGCTTCAGATCGATCGCATCACGGACGTGGGCGGCATTGCGGGTCACGGAACCCGGGGTATAAAACAGGGTGTACGCCGCTTCGAACAGGGCATAGTACTTGGCGTACTTGCCACCCGGCTCGAAGTGATGTTCCATATTTTCAAGAAGTTGCTTGAAACTCATCGCTTAACCTTCCAGTTCGATCTTGGTCAGGCACTCACGCAAGACGGGGCCGTACTCTGTCTTGCCGGGGCAGACGAAGGTACAGAGCGCCAAATCTTCCTCATCCAGCTCCAGGCAGCCGAGCGCCTGCGCGCTGTCGGTATCACCGGAGATCAGATCCCGCAGCAGCAGGGTCGGCAGGATGTCGAGCGGCATCACACGCTCATAGTTGCCGATAGGCACCATGGAGCGATCACTACCGTTGGTGGTGGTAGTGAAGTTGATGAGTTTGCCCTTCATCAGGTGAGAGAGGGTGGTACGGGTGATGGAGAACTTGTTGGCACTGGGTTTGACCCAGCCCATGAACTCTTTCTCACGGCCTTCGCCCAGCACGCTCACCTGGTTGTGGAAGCGACCCAGGTAGTCATGGACCCCTTCGGCCTTGGCACCGCTCAGCAGGGAACCGGAGATGATGCGGTTTTCGTCCGCACGCAGCTCGTTGTTGGTCAGCTGGCTGAGGCTGGCACCCAGACGGGTACGCAGCAGACGCGGCTTGATGACGTTCGGGCCAGCCAGGGCGATCACCTTGTCGGTAAAGATCTGGCCGGTGGTGAACAGCTTGCCGTAAGCGATCACGTCCTGATAGTTGATGTGCCACTGCACCTTGTTGGCACCGACCGGATCCAGGAAGTGGATGTGGGTGCCCGGCAGACCGGCGGGATGCGGACCGACGAACACGGCTTCCTTGACCTGGGCCAGGGAGGAGTGCGGCAGGCTGGCTTCGCCCTTGCAGACGTGGACGGTACCATCGGTCAGGCGGGTCAGCACGGCCAGACCGTCGAGGAAGGCCTGGGCCTGTTCCTTGATGATCAGCTCCGCACTGGCGGCCAGCGGGTTGGTGTCCATGGCGGTGACGAAGATGGCGCGCGGGGTGGAACCCACGGCCGGCACCTTGCTGAACGGGCGGGTACGCAGCGCGGTCCATTGGCCTGATGCGACCAGGATCTCCTGCACCTTGCTGCGCTCGAGCTGTGTCAGCTCGGCGGAGGCAAAATGCTCAAAGGTCACCTGCTCGTCGGACCCATCGATGTCGATGACGACGGACTGGAGAACACGCTTGGCACCACGGTTGATCTCAGAAACCACACCGGTGGCAGGGGCCGTGAATTTAACGCCGGGATTCTTCTTATCTTCGAAGAGCTCCTGACCTTTAATGACGCGATCACCTACTTTGACAAACATAGTAGGACGCATCCCCACGAACTCTTCGCCGAGTGTAGCAACACGGGTGATGGCCGGGCCATCGTAGATTACTTGCTCCGGAGCACCCAGCACGGGGATGTCCAGTCCTCTTTTAATTGTAATCATACTCACTTGCACTACCGTTAAGGGAAGACAGGTTGGTTAGCGCCGAGAAATACATCACGACGAGTTGTTGAATGAGCCCGTCAACATCGCGGAAAGCTGTCGAAGAAATAAACAAATCAGCAACATACAGGATCATTCAAAAGCGCCTGAGTTTACCACCTTAGGCGAGTTAGCCGCCACGCCAAATGGGGAAAATCCCCGCCCTATCACAAAATTAACCTTCACTGAATATTTCGCGCACGTCCTTGCAAACCGTGGTTTTAAAGGACTTTTCGCAAAACTAACCATATAGAGGTATTTTTCAGGCATAAGGAAAAGGATTAGAAAAAATAATGCCACCCCCCTCATCCCTGGCTGCACACCATTCGTGATAGCGCTGTTAATGGCCCGAGGAAGGCGCCATCAGAAGGTCCAACGGCTCACGCAAAGGGGGATTTGCTGACGCAACCCGGCGTCTTTGGCGCCTGCTCCCGGGCCTGCCACTCGGATTCGGTATAGGTATGCAGCGCCAATGCATGAATGGCTCCCGCCAGCTCGTCGGCCAACACCCCGTTCACCTGACGATGGCGACCCAGCAAACGCTGTCCCTCAAACGCCTGGCTCACCACGACTACCTTGAAGTGGCTTTCGGAGCCCGGTGCCACCCTGTGCATGTAGCTCTCATTGATCACTTCCAGGTGGCTCGGGGAGAGCGCGGCGGCCAGCTTGGCCTCTATCTGTTGTTGCATGCTCACGGTAAGGACTCCTCGTTGAATATCCGGCCATTGTAGCCAGGGTTGTGCGCCCGATGCATCAGGTACGAAGGATCCGCTCGCTCTCGCCGCACCGGACTGGTGAATTTCTCCGCCGCCGCTAGAATAGCGCCACTTTCACCGCTGCCGGGCAACACGGGGCAGACGGTCGCCATTCATCAATCACACGTTGGACTCTTGCCTATGCAAACCCTGCTCGACACGGCCCACTGCCACCTGACCCTGTATCGTTACCCGCGGCAGAGCCAGGACCCCCTGCAGGCCTGGGATGCGGCGGACGAGTACCTGATAAGCCACCTTGCCGAATCGCAGCAGGCACCTGACGGCCCCGTCATCATCATGAACGACGGCTTCGGCGCCCTGGCAGGCTATCTGCATGCCCACGCCCCCGTCTGCGTGACCGACTCCCACATCAGCGAGCGGGCCACCCTGGCCAACCTGGCGGAAAACGGGCTGGCTCCCCACGCCATCACCCTGCAGGATGCGCTGGCCCCCCTGCCCGATGCCCCCGCCCTGGTGGTGATCAAGGTCTCCAAGTATCAGGCGCTGCTGGAGCAGCAACTGCTTGCCCTGCGCGGGGTCGTCACCCCCACGACCCGCATCATTGCTGCCGGCAAGGCCAAGGACATCCACACCTCCACCCTCAAGCTGTTCGAGAAGTATCTGGGGGAGACCCGCACCTCACTCGCCTGGAAGAAGGCGCGCCTCATTCATTGCACCCCGGCCGCCGAGCGCCCGTCCCTGACCAGTCCCTTCCCGACCGTCTGGCCGCTGGAAGGCACCGACATGCTCATCCACAACCATGCCAACGTGTTCTCGCGCACCAGCCTGGATATCGGCGCCCGCTTCATGCTGGACAACCTGCCCATCCACAGTGCCCGCAGAGTGATCGATCTGGGATGTGGCAACGGCGTACTCGGGCTCTCCCTTCTCGCGCGGGACAGCGAGGTGGAGGTGACCTTCATCGACGAATCCCGGATGGCGGTAGCGTCCGCACGGCTCAACGTCGAGCACAACCGGCCCGATGCCCTGCCCCGTGCCCACTTTATGGTCAACAACTGTCTCGATGACGTTCCCGTCGGGGCAGCGGACAGGATCCTCTGCAATCCCCCCTTCCATCAGCTGCAGGCGATCACCGATCACATCGCCTGGCAGATGTTCAGCGATGCCCACCGGGTGTTGCCTCAGGGGGGCGAACTCTGGATAGTAGGCAACCGTCATCTGGACTATCACAACAAACTCAAGCGCCTGTTTGGCAACGCACAAGTCGTTGCGTCGAACAGCAAATTCGTTATTTTGAAAGCCATCAAACGCTAAAGATAAAGCTAAAGGAAACCCATGATGAAAAAGTCACTCTTGCTTCTGGCCGCTCTGGTATTGGGCGGTTGTGCTACTCACTGGCCCGAGAGCGCCCTGCTCAACCCGCAAGTCATCCCCTCCAACCAGCAGTACTACTCCGGCAACCGCATCACCATGGAAGGGGTGGACAAGCGTGAAGCCGCCTATGTTTTCTCCATCAAGAAAAAAGAGAAGGCTCCTGTGCTGGTGAACAGCAGTCAGCCTCTCAACAGCCTGCTGGCTGAAAAACTGGCGGAAGGGCTGCGCAGCCAGGGCCTGGAAGTGGGCAACAGCGGCACCACCAACCTGACGCTGGCCATCTCCACTGCCGCCGTCACCGTGGAAGAGAAGACCTTCACCTATGTCACCAAGTCCCGCGTCAGCCTGCAGGTGATTGCCGACTTCCAGGGCAGCAAGCTGACCAAGCAGTTCAACATGTCCTCCAGCAAGGAGGGCCCGGGCGAACCGAGCATGGCCGATCTGGAATCCACTCTGAACCAGCAACTGGGCAGCGTGCTGCAGCAGATCATGGCCGACGAGGCACTGCGCGGTTATCTCAAGGGCCAGCCGAGCTGAGCGAGGACATATAAATGAAGAAACTCTGGTTACTGGTCACCCTGATCGCCCCCCTGGCTTTTGCCGGTCAAAAAGTCCAGATGGAGACCAACCATGGCACCATCGTCGTGGAGCTGGCCCCCAAACAGGCGCCCCAGACCGTGAAGAACTTCCTGCGCTACGTGGCAGACGGCAGCTATGACGGTAGCCTGTTCCACCGGGTGATCCAGAACTTCGTGGTGCAGGGTGGGGGCTACAACCAGCAGTTCCAGCCCCTGCCGACCTTCGATCCCGTGGTCAACGAGTCCAGAGGCGGCCTGCCCAACAAGCGCGGCACCATCGCCATGGCCCGCACCCAGGCGGTCGACAGTGCCACTCGCCAGTTCTATTTCAATCTGGTGGACAACGACAACCTCAACGCCAATGCCGGCGCCGGTTACACCGTGTTCGGCCAGGTCGTGAAGGGGATGGAGGTGCTGGACAAACTGGCCCAGGTCCAGACCGGCTACAGCTCCATCCTGCGTGCCAACGACGTCCCCACCAGCCCCATCATCCTGAAGAAAGTGGTGCTGCTCGCGGACAAATAACGCGGCCCGGATCACATTCCACCGCGTCCCTGAACGGGTCACCAATCTCTTTTTCTATACTCTGCTCCCCGATGTGTGCCACGCATCGGGGAGCAGAACCAGAAGGAGGAGCCGGTGACCTGTCATGATTACATAACCCAACACGCCGGCCCGCTGGCCCAGGCGGTTCGCCATTTTCTGGCACGCAAGATTCCCTATCAGCAGCTGGAAGACTTGAGTTGGCAGCTCCTCTCCCATTGGCAGGCGCTCTGCGTGATCCCCATGGACAAAGCCCCCGCCAACGAGCAGGAAGGGGTGTTCTGGCATCTGCTTCACAGCCTGCACCTGTGGGATGAGCAGCACCTCCTCTGTGATGACGCGCTGCGTCTGCAACTCATGGCCTGCGCCAATTTTCTCGCCGACGGGGGCCCCTGCCCGCACCACTGCATCGGCTCGCGCCCCTGAAACCTGCCGCTCCCCCCTCGGCTTGCCTTGGCTACGCCTGCCGAACCTGACAAAATGACCCCCTTTTCCCCGAGGAGTCAGGCAGTTGAACAATCTCCGCCCGCCCAGCCACACACCGGGCCGCGCCACCCGCTGGCGAGATGCCCTCGCCGTCTATCTGGAAGCGCGGGTACTCATCCTGTTCGCCATGGGATTCTCCTCCGGCCTGCCCTTGCTGCTGGTCTTTGGCACCCTCTCGTTCTGGCTGCGCGAAGCGGATGTCAGCCTGACCGACATTGGCTACATGAGCTGGGTAGCGCTGGCCTACGGTTTCAAGTGGCTGTGGTCGCCCCTGGTGGATCGGCTGCCCCTGCCCCTGCTGTCACGGCTGCTTGGGCGGCGACGCAGCTGGATGCTGTTCTCCCAGGTGCTGATCGCCCTCTCCCTGGTGGGGATGGCCTATTGCGATCCCAAGACCCAGCTCGCCCAGCTGGCCCTCTTTGCTCTGCTGGTGGCCCTCTCCTCTGCCACCCAGGACATCGTCATCGACGCCTATCGCATCGAATCCGCTCCCGAGCGGCTGCAGGCGGCCATGGCCGCTTCCTATATGACGGGGTATCGACTCGCCATGATCATGGCGGGAGCGGGGGCGCTGGCGCTGGCGGCCTGGCTCGGCAGCAACAACGGCTATGACTATCGCGGCTGGCAGCTCACCTATCTGCTGATGGGAGGGCTGATGTCTCTTGGCATCCTCACCACCCTGATGAGTCACGAGCCGCAGATCGATCTCAAGAGTCAGGACGAGCAGCAGATGGCGCGCAAGGCTACCCTGCTGGCACGGGGTTGGTCACCCACGCTGGCCGGGCTGGGGGCCTGGACCTACGAGGCCATCTGGTGTCCCTTCGCCGACTTCTTTCGCCGCTACGGCTCCTCGGCCCTGCTGATCCTCGGGCTTATCGCCTGCTATCGCATCTCGGACGTGGTGATGGGGGTGATGTCCAACAGCTTCTATGTGGATCTGCAGTTCAGCAAGACGGAAGTGGCCACCATCACCAAGGTCTATGGTGTCATCATGACGCTGGTGGGAGCCGCGCTCGGGGGCGTGCTGGTGATGCGCTTTGGCACCCTGCGCATCCTGTTCCTCGGCGCCGTGCTGACCGCCAGCACCAATCTGCTGTTCGCTCTCCTCAACGAAGTGGGCCACAACCTGGAGCTGCTGACTCTGATCATCTCGCTGGACAACCTCAGCGCCGGCATAGCGACGGCTGCGTTTGTAACCTATCTATCGAGTCTCACCAACGTCGCCTTCTCCGCCACCCAGTACGCCCTGTTCAGCTCCATCATGCTGTTGCTGCCCAAGTTGCTGGCGGGGTTTTCTGGTCGCGTGGTGGAGCAGATCGGCTACAGCCACTTCTTCATCGGCACCAGTCTGCTCGGCATTCCGGTGATGATCCTGATCATCATGGTTGCCAAACGAGGCAGCACCTTGTCACCACAAACGCACAAATAGCAAGCGTTTGCGCATTTTAGGGGGTGATTAGATTCACAAATCCTGACAAAGTTCCCTGGTGCTTGTTTATCCGCTGAATTTATTTGGCTAGAATCCCTTCCGCTCCTTGTGGGCAGGCTACGGAAAACCTCAACTAACGCACAAGAGACCAATAAAATGGCCAAATTTACCAAGACTCTGATCGCTGCCGGTCTGCTGGCTGCCTCCGCCACTCCGGCACTGGCTGCCGATTACAGCGGCGACATCCACAAGAACGACTACAAGTGGTTCCAGTTCAACGTGATGCACACCATCGATCAGCTGCCCTACGCTGAGTCCGAAGGTGGTTACAACGATACCTACTTCGAAATGGAGTTTGGTGGCCGTTCCGGTATCTTCGATCTGTACGGTTACGTCGACGTTTTCGACATCTTCCAGAACCGTCACGACGACAAGCACAACCAGGACAACCTGTTCATCAAATTTGCACCGCGCATCTCCATCGATGCCATGACCGGCAAAGATCTCTCCTTCGGCCCGGTGCAGGAAGTCTACATCGCCAACCTGATCAACGTAGGTGGTCCGGATGGTCTGTTTGAAGCCATGACCGGTCTGGGTGCAGACGTCATGGTGCCCTGGTTCGGCAAAATGGGCATGAACCTGTATGCCCGTCACGTCAATGAAGGCGGTGGCGAGCAGGGCTGGAACGGCTATCAGTTCTCCATGAACTGGTTCAAGCCTTTCTACACCTTCTCCAACGGCAGCTTCGTAGCCTATCAGGGTTACCTGGATCACCTGTTTGATGCCAAGGACACTTCCACCGACGGTACCGCCATGTTCAACGGCCTGTACTGGCACTCCGACCGCTACGCCGTCGGTTACGGTCTGAAGTACTTCAACGACATCTATGGCATCCAGAACGGTTCCTACGGTCTGAAGACCACTGGTTTCGGCCACTACTTCTCCGTGACCTACAAGTTCTAATCGAACTCGTCACACGGACACAAAAAAACCGGAGCAGCTGCTCCGGTTTTTTTATGCCCTCATGCTGGCAGTGGGGGGAGAGCCGCGCCCTCCCCGTTCGCCATCAATCGCGGAAGTTCTGGAACTGCATCGGCTGGCCCAGTTCGGCGCCACGCACCAGAGCCATGGTCTCTTGCAGATCGTCGCGCTTCTTGCCAGTGACCCGCACCTCGTCGCCCTGGATGGCGGCCTGCACCTTGATCTTGGAATCCTTGATGAGCTTCACCAGCTTCTTGGCCACTTCCTTGTCGATCCCCTGCTTGAACTTCACGGTCAGGTGGAAACGCTTGCCGGAGTGGACGCTGTCACCCACGTCCATGGAACTGTTCTCGATCTGGCGCTTGAGCAGGGCGCCGCGCAGGATCTCGACCATCTGCTTGAGCTGGAAATCGGCGTCGGCTTCCAGCTTTACTTCTTCCTTGTTCAATTCGAAGCTGGCTTCCACACCACGAAAATCGAAACGGGTCGCCAGTTCACGGTTGGCGTTATCAACGGCGTTCAACACCTCGTTCATTTTGACTTCAGAGACAATATCGAATGACGGCATAGCCGGGCTCCTCATGCTGTACTTCAGGTTGTGCTGACAGGTGGGCAAATCTACCAGAAAACGGGCAAATTTGCTGATTTCGATGGGATTGCTCTGCTAGAATCCCCTGCGCACAGGAATGGTGAGACCCGTTAGAACCCGTCCAGGAGCGGTCGCGAGAGGTCCGACACTCGGTGAAGTGCAGCCCAGGAACCCGTATGGTCATGCATACATGAGGCTCCCTGGCTGCGCATGAGCCTTGAGCACGACCCGACAGCCAGCTCATGCACCGGTTCCAGGTATTCACCAAGCGACATCTTCCCTTATCCCGGGTTGGCGGTTGACAGGATGGCAGCCCTTCCCATGATCGAGCCTCTTCATGCCAAGCGGATTACGCGACAACAACCTGAAAACACGCCGTCACCCTGTCTCTCCCGAGTGGACCTTGCTGGGCTGCGGCGCCCTGGGCGGCGTCTTCGCCTCCCTGTTGACCCAAAGCGGCCAAGCAACCCGCCTCCTGCTGCGCGAGCGCCATCGTGCCACCTTGCACCCCGGCGTCGACTTTACCTCCCTTGAGGGGCATACCCAGCTCCTGGCCATCGAACGCGCCTTCATCGACAAGCCGGGCAGCATCAAACGCCTGCTGGTCATGACCAAGGCGGGGCAGGTGATATCGGCCCTCACTCCCCTGGTCGGGCAACTGGCGGCAGGGGTGCCCATCGTGCTGCTGCACAACGGCATGGGGATCGCCGATCAGGTGGTCGCACTCTTCCCAGACAACCCCGTGATCGCCGGCGTCACCAGCCATGGCGCCATGCAGAGCGGCCACTTCGTGTTCCGCCACACCGGCAAGGGGGAGACCTGGCTGGGCCCTGTCAACGAAGCGGCCCGTGCCCATGCCCACCTCGCCGACGAGCTGGCCAGCGCCCTGGGTCAGGCCGGCTGGGATGAGCAGATCCTGACACGCCAGTGGCAGAAACTCGCCGTCAACTGCGCCATCAATCCCCTCACCGCGCTCTACAAGCTCAAGAACGGCGAATTGGCTGGTCCGCGTTTTGCCGATGCCCTGCAGCAAATCTGCGTGGAAGTGGCTGACGTCATGCGGGCCGAAGGTCAGCCTACCGGCAGCGAGGAGCTGTTGCGCCGTGTCATGATGGTGGTGGAGCTCACCGCCGACAATTACTCTTCCATGTATCAGGACATGGAACAGGGCCGCGAGACCGAGATCGAAGCCATCACCGGCTTCCTGCTGAACAAGGCCGCCCTTCACGGTATCGCGGTGCCGGTCAATCAGGGCCTCTATCAGGCCGTCAAAGAGAAGCGCTGAGCAGAGCAGCTGGCAAGCAAGGAGTGCAGGATGAGCGTACTGGTACTGGTGGCCCCTGGGTCGGAAGAAATAGAGACGGTTGCCATCGTCGATACCCTGGTTCGGGGTGGCATCGATGTGGTGCTGGCCTCCTGCTGCCCCACTGGAGCGCGCCAGATCCGAGCCTCTCGCGGGGTGCAACTGGTGGCTGATTGCCATCTCGACGAGCTGACCACCCGTGACTTCGATGCCATGGTCGTGCCGGGCGGTCTGCCCGGCAGCGAAGTGATCCGCGACACCCCCCTCGCCATCGACCTGCTACGGGAGCAAGCAGGCCTCGGCCGCTGGCGCGCCGCCATCTGTGCCGCACCCGCCGTGGTACTGCACCATCACGGCTTGCTGGGGGATGCGAGCATCACCTGCCACCCGGGCTTTCAGGCCCGTCTGCCCGCGACACAATTGAGCACGGCAAGGGTAGTGACCGATGAAGCCCATCGCCTGATCACCAGCCAGGGCCCGGGTACCGCTATCGAGTTCGCTCTCGAGATAGTACGGGTACTGCGAGGTGACGAGGCCGCCCGTACGGTGGCCGGTCCCATGGTGTTGCCCCCCTCGCTATCGCCATAACCACATCGGGCACTCCGATGAAAGCGACAGAGCCCCCTTGCCAGTGGCAAGGGGGCTCTGCTTTGGAGGCTCAGACGGCATGGAGATGGTCCTCACCTGACAGGTAGAATATAAAAGTCAGGTCATTGGATGACCTTTAATATACTTTATTTCGGCACATCGAATCTGCTTTTTGAGCAGTTCAATAATATTCTCAAAATCTTCAGATTTACAATATAAAGTATCACTGTATGATATTTTAAAAGGGGTTGATTCAAACCTTACAGCCTTCTTCTTATTGGATATAAAAAGTGTATAGATCCAATCTTTTTTAAACATGGTCTCATGCTCTGACACTTCACTTTTAAAGTCAGTGAAAAATATCGCAAGGAGTGCCATCCCACCAGCCCCCACCAGAGAAAATGGTCCCAATACAGCCACTGCAAATACACAGACCACCACGCCAAGCCAAGCCAAACCACGGACTATCGTATAAGCTACTTCTGGAATAACATCCTGATAAGTGACAATAACGCCTTCTGTTGTAAGACGGTAATGATAGTTTTTATCTGCCATCACTAAATAACGAAAATAAGGGATCATTGCTATAGCAACACCGAATGCTAGATAAGCAAACCCCCAATCAACATCACCTGTAAGTAATACACAACCTACAGCAAATAACGTCATAACTGCAGTGACTAGAAAAATAATAAGCCAAGCAAATGGTGTAGAAACCCGAATATACCACTCCTGAAGAATTGGGGCCTCACGCACTTTTTTTTGATTGGCATCGAGAATACGTTGTTGCTCTTCCTGTGGTAATAGACGAAAAGGAATCTCCTGCTCATTCACATCAACTTCCTCGTTTGACTTATCCATTATTTATTCCCTTGCTTGCCGACCACCAACGCGGGCATGGTATCCAGATCACCGCTGCAGCTATTCAATGTGACAGGGCCGCCACTGCTACTGTTGCCCTTGAAAATAAACTCCCGCTGAATCATGCCCCCGAGATAGCCCAGTTCCAGCTTGATGGCCGAATTGGTATCCACTCCCAGCGGCAGGGAATAGACCATGTCCTCCCAGCTCCCGCGATATGTCTCCAGCGTTCTGGGTTGCATGGCGGTCTGATAGCTGGCCAAGTCCTCTTTAGTGTGTACCGGCACCGTTTGACCGACCAGAGCCAGAAGTTGGCCGATAACGCTTAGCCCAATGGTCAACCCCCGTAAGAGGTTAGCCACCAAGTGTTGAACTTTTATCAACCAGAAAGATGGCTTGCCCCTGATGGATTACAACGGTAGAAATTTCATTACGTAAAAATTGACGACCCGCTCTATTTAACAGAACAAAAAATAAGTCACTGAGGTTTTTTCGTTAAATGCCAGGGTGACCTTTTATATACTTCACGCTCTCAATGAAAATCTGAGATCTTATTAAGTTAGTAATAAGTTCCATATCCTCGACTCTACAATAAACTATACGACTGAACGCTGACTTAAACGGTACAGATTCAAACCGCAAAGCTCTATGTCTCTTCGAGATGGTAAAGACGTGTGGCCATTTTTTGTTAAATAGAGTGAATTCCTCACAGACTTCACTCTTAAAGTCAGTGAAAAATACAGCAAAGAGAGCCATGCCACCTGCACCAACCAGTGCTAATGGCCCCAATACAGCCACCGCCATCACGCAAACCACCACCCCCAGCCAAGCCAACCCACGGACTATGGTATAGGCCATTTCGGGAATGGCATCTTGATAAGTGGTCATTAAACCTTCTGTCGTTAGCCGATAATGGTAGTTTTTATCCGCCATCACCAAGTAACGTAAATAGAGCGTCATCACTATCGACATACCGACCATCATATGAACAAAAGTCAAATCATTATCTCCAGCAAACCATACCGCAGCACCTCCAAATAGCATCATTGAACCAACGACTATTAATATCATTGGCCATGCAAATGCTGTAGATACCCGGATATCCCATTCATGTAGTGTAGGAGCCTCACGAACCCTTTTTTGATTGGCATCGACAATGCGTTGTTGCTCTTCCTGCGGTAGCTGATGGAAAGGAGTCTCTTGCTCATCTGTGTCTATGACTTCGTTTTTCTTGTCCATTATTCATTCCCTTACTTTCCGACCACCAACGTGGAAATTTTACCCAGATCGCCGCTGCTACTATTCAATATGAGAGTACCGCCACTGCTTCTACCACCCTTGAAAATATATTCCCGCAGAATCATACCTTCGAAATAAACCAACTCCAATTTGATAGCCAAATTGGTATCAATCCCCAGCGGTAGGGTATAGACCATGCCACCCAAACTTCCGTATTGGGGTTCAAGAAGATCGCCGGGTAGTAAGCCAGCTTGTCCACCGAACAAACTGGCCTCCTAGTGAATAGCAATAACCGTTATTTCTCAATGGCAGTCGAGACATTAGAGTCAAATAATTGGATGACCTTTTATATTTTTTATATCGACACACCTGATTTGATTCTTAATCATTTCAATAACACGTTCAAAATCCTCAGACTTACAATATAAATTGTCGCTATATGCGACTTTAAAGGGGGTGGATTCAAATCTCAGTGCCTTCTTTCTATTAGAAATAGAAAGCGTGTAGGGCCAGTCTTTTCTAAACATGGTTTCATGCTCTGAAACTTCACTCTTAAAGTCAGTGAAAAACACCGCAAAGAGCGCCATGCCACCTGCACCAACCAGGGCTAATGGCCCCAATACAGCCACTGCCATCACACAAACCACCACACCAAGCCAAGCCAAGCCACGCACTATGGTGTAGGCTGCCTCTGGAATAGCATCCTGATAGGTGACGATAACACCTTCCGTTGTGAGCCGGTAATGATAGTTTTTATCTGCCAACCATAAGTAACGAGTAAAGGCCGCAACTATTGCCCCCATGATAATAGGAGCCCAACCAGCATCATTATCGCTATACACTAGCCATATACCAATAGACATCATAATACCAACGGGGATTGAAATGACTAGCCAAACAAAAGGTGTTTCTACCCTAATATTCCACTCATGTAGCGTAGGGGCTTCACGCACTTTCTTCTGATTAGCATCGAGAATGCGCTGTTGTTCTTCCTGCGATAATAGATGAAAAGGGGTCTCCTGCTCGCACGCTTCAACTACCTCGTTTACCTTATCCATTATTTATTCCCTTGCTTGCCGACCACCAACGCGGGCATGGTACCCAGATCGCCGCTGCTGCTATTCAATGTGACTGGGCCACCACTGCTACTGCTGCCCTTGAAGACAAATTGCCGCTGAATCATGCCCCCGAGATAACCCAGTTCCAGTTTTATGGCTGAATTGGTATCGACACCCAGCGGCAAGGAATAGACCATGTCATCCCAGCGCCCTCGTAGCGTCTCTATCACCTTGGGTTGCATCGCAGTTTGATAGCGCACCAGCTCCTCCTTGGAGCGCGCCGCTACCATCTGACCAGCTCTCGCAATTGGCTGGCCGATGACCTTCAGGCCTATGGTCTGCCCTCGCAAGTGCGCAGGGAGCGAGAGTTGCAACTGCCACTGGGAACGACCTGTGTCCATCCACCCCTGAGGTGCGGTGCGTACCACAGTCAGGCTGGCGCCCGGTTTATTGACCAGCAATTCAAAGCGAGCCAGTTCGTCTTCCGAGGACCAATTGGCGGGCTGTTTGCCCCAGGTAGATTGCAGCAACCATTTCTCCAGATCCGAGCGTTTGAAGATATTAAGCAACACTGTCAGTACCAGATAGGCGATACCCAGCACAAAGAGCCCGACAACCATCCAGGGGGCAAAAACGGTACCAATTGCGAATCCCCCAACACCACGACTCACCAGCGTAAGCAATACTTGGACCCCAAAAATGCCCGTTTGTCCCCAAAGAACATATTCCTTCGAAGCCAACAAAGTTCTTTCCATCTCGCTAATTAAAGGGTCTTTGCTAGCCAATGAGGCATCCCAAGCTTCCAGTCCTGCTGCCACAGCACCTAACCCAGCAAACGCCAGCATCCGTAGAGAGAAGGCTTTAACCCAGACCGCATGCTCACCTTCTTTTATTGCTGCTTTTATCGAGATTGCTGTCAGGGCTCGTTTACCCCCATCAGTAGTGAGCGGCTTTAACTTCTCCCATGCAGCCCCCTGATAGAGCGCGGCGATGGCATTGCCCGTCCAGGCGAAGGCAGAGCCCAACTGCATATTTGCCCGTTCCCGACCGATGGACTGGGCGTTTTGCGCCGTCCCTGCGATGACTACTGTCAGATTCCAGAGGTTGAGCAGGGCAACCAGCCCGCCAAAGGTCGCCAGATTGGGAATTCTCTCGTTCATGGCCGTGATGCGTTGATTCACACCGCTACGCACGCTCGCCAGATAGTCACCAACATATTGTCTGGCTTGCTGCTGGTAGAGATCGCCTTTCAGTTTCACCAGCAGGGGCATTTCGCTGGCAATCAGGGTATCAAGCTGTTGCTGCAAGGTTTTTAGCTGACCGTTGATGGCCTTCACCGTGGTGCTGCGCCCGGGAGGGGGGGAGCTGATGGCCGACATCTCCTTCACAATGATCCAGACCTTCTGCTGGAAGCGGTTGTGGAGCATCCGATAGTCTCGGTTGACCTGCAGCGGCTGGTCGCCGAGCAGGGACTCCAGCAGTACCAGTCTGAGGTTGCCTGCCAGGCTGTTCTTCCAGGCGTGGGGCAAGATGGCCGCCATGATCTGGGCGTGAGCGCCCTTGGCCATGGATTTTCCAGCCACTTTCATGGCTTCAATGACGGCTTCGATCGTCTGGAACCAGGATTTTTGCTTGAATCTCTCGTCCCCCAGTAACGTCTCCAGATCAGCCGTTCTGCCAAAGAGGGCCGTCATATCCCCAGAGGAGGTGCTGAGCCAGGCATTGTCTACCGTCAGCTCGCTCAATCCCTTGTGCAACGCGGCATCAAAGCCATAAGGGGCCAGCGCCAGCAAGTTGTCGCGGCTCTTTTCGCCCAGCAGTTTCTCCAGCGCTTTCTTCCTCTCCTCCGTGCGGCAGCTAAGAGAGAGAACCGGCCCGGCCTCGGCAAACAGGGTCTGCAGATAGGCTTGTCCCTTGGGTGTTCTGTTGTCCAGACCAAAGGGCAGCGGATCGGCCTTGAGGCGGGTCACACCGTTGAACAGGTCTTCATGAGCCCGCGTCAGGGCCAGATCCAGCTCATTGAGTGGCACCTGATACTGCTTGATAAAGGCATTGAGCCCGCTCCAGTTGACCTCATCCTGGAAGGCTGCGCGCTCTTTCCATTGGGAAACCTGTTTTTGGGATGGATTGAAACCATATTGTTCCCGCAAGATTTTCAGCTTCTCATCAGCCCGTTTCTCCATGGGGGAGTTGAACCGCACCATCCCGGGCTCTGCCGTCATGCTCTCCATGTCGGCGAGGTAGCGATCCCCAAGATAATCATCCAGCGCCTCTTCAAAGGCCTGGGTCCTGGCGACATTGCCCCTGACGGAGGCGGGCAACTCCTTCTCGTCGAGCCGCACCCTGGCCAGGTTGCGCGTGACCTCCGCCATCATCAGCTTGTGGCTGTTGACCTTCATGGTGGCATCATCTTTCCCCAGCAGTGCTTCGCGCTTGGCGAGCAGTTGATTGACCTTCATGGAAAGGTCGGCAAGGTCGGCCAGCGGGTCCTCCAGAGCGACCACCATGGCGCTCTTGGGATCCGGTATGCCCGCCTTGTAGGCAGTCGGCGAACTCGCAGGTTTGTGAGCCAGCAACTTGATCCCCTGCTTGTCCTCTTCGGCAGGCTTGGCAAGGGGGGTAGAAGAGAGCACAAATCCCTTGTTGGACATCCCCAGGTCCGCAACCTTGTCGAGCACATCTGGCAGACCGCAATGAGGGGCCTTCATGGTGCTGGCAAAACTGCCCAGTTTCACCTGCCGCATCCAGGTGGTGCGCAAACCGCCGCTCTTTTCCATCTCATGCTTGATGCGCCCCGTCCAGCGCTGGGGAGAATAAGCGAGGGAGAGGGTATGGCTCGCAGGGTAGAGCAGATGCCCCTTGCTTCCCTTGCTCTGGCTGATAAAGGTCGCTCCCTTTATCTCGTACTCATCAAATGTCTTGGTCTTTTCGTCATAGACATAGAGCCAGCCATCACGCAGTTGGCGCAAGGCATAACCGCTCTCTTTCAACTTGAGAGGCACCACAAAGCCTGCTCCGGCGGGGACTGGGTGAGACTGCTTTTGTGGCGGGGAGAACGGCTCATCCAGGGCATAACGCACCGGGATGATGGCAATCTTCTTGTTCTTGAGCGGACAGACTCCTGCCGGGCTCTTGCTGTCGGTCGTGTTTGCACACTGGGCGGCTTGATTGGGCGTACTCATGCGTCTTGATCCTTGTTGCTCAATGCGGCAGCAAGCTCGGCGGCCTGCTCGATACGTTGCGAAGGGGTCTGGGGCGAACGCTGGGTAATCAACGCCTTGATCCGGGGATGCTCATCTTCATCAAACCAGTCACTGCCGAGATACCCCATCACATTGAAAAACAGCAGCAGATCCCGCTCGCTCTCGAATCCCTGGGCATAGGCGTAATCAGCCCAATGGGCAATCCAGGCCATGGGTTCTGGCAGCGTCAGCATGCGAGCCCCAAACCAGGTGTGCATGTGCGCTCTTATCCCATCGAGGGTGTTCAACCAGCTCACCTCTCCCAGACGGCGCCACTGCGCATCGGAAAGTCGCAGGCGCACCCCCATGGGGGACCCCATTCCAGGCGCGGCAACCTTGTGCTGCCACACCTGCCCCTCCCCTTGCCGGGTCGGGATCCAGACTTGAGCCACCCCCTGCCAGAGCCAGGGTTCATCATCCATAAACAGCCGCCACATGGTCTCCGGCATGGCCAGCTTGAGCAAAATCCTGCTGCCATAGGGACTCTCCACCTCGATAAGCCCACGCAGTCGCTCGGCCAACGACAACAGAGAAAGAGGGGACGATAACAGGTAACCCCATGATGCATCGCGGTTTTGCATAAACCAATCCAGCAGATTAGGCGTTGCACAGACCAGACAGGGGCTCACTTCTCGCAAGCTGTCCCAGGGGGCGTGAAGGTAAACAGGCTGATAGGAAGGCGATGGGTCCTGCTCGAACAACGCGCGTTCCAGCGCGGGAATGCGCGCCCCATCGAGCAACAGATAGAGTTGCTCTCCACTGTTCAGCTCGATGTCGGGACGCTCTGCGACGAAAGCCATGGCCATCAGCCACCACCCTCCTGTCTGGCCAGTTGCTCACAGATCTCGCACACAGGTTCGGCAGACTTGAGCGTCGCAATCTGACGTGCAGGGTCCATGGGAGGCGGGGGCGCCACCACTTCAACCGCTCCGGGTTGGATCGGCATCTGGCCACTCCAGCCAGAGCCAGAACCCGGGCTGCCGCCTGAGTTCATCTTGATGGAGCCGCCCGAGAGGGTGACACCGCTCGGGTCGATTTTGACAAAACTCCCCCCCACCTTGAGGGTCAGCTCGGCACCCGCCTCCATCACTATCTTCATGCCCGCCTTGTGGTGTACCTCGGACCCCGCCTCCACCAGCAGGGATTGCCCCAACTTCTGGTGCAAACTGGCATCCACCGTCAGCGAGTAGTCGGCTTTTATCTGGTCGCGCTTCTCGCCCTCCACTGTCAGGTGGTCATTGGCCTTGATGCGGGTCACCCGCTCATTGTCGATATCGGTGTGCTGGTCGTGCTTGATGTGCCAGGCGGCATCGTTCTCTATCAACACGTTCAGGTCTTTCTGACCGTGGATGTAAATCTCTTCCTGCCCCGCCTGGTCTTCAAAGCGCAGCTCGTTGAAACCCTCCCCCTGATGAGTCTCGGTACGCAGCACGGTGCGGGTCTTGTTGGCTGGCAGCTCGTAGGGCGGCCGGTTGGTGGCGTGGTAGGTGCGACCGGTGATGATGGGCTGGTCGGGGTCCCCCTCCAGGAATGACACGATGACCTCGTGGCCGATGCGCGGGATGGCCATCATGCCGTACTGACCGCCGGCCCAGCCCTGGGAGACCCGCACCCAGCAGGAGCTCTGGTCGTTGCTCGAGCCGTAGCGGTCCCACGGGAACTGCAGCTTCACCCGGCCGTGCTCATCGCAGTAAATCTCCTCCCCTTCGGGGCCCACCACCATGGCGATTTGCGGGCCATCCACCATCGGCTTGTGGGGGGCTTCCGGGCTGCCAATACGGGCCCGCCAGGTGGTGCTGGCTTTCACCACGCCGAACTCATTGTGATAGACGGTGGGGCCACTGCCCCCCTCCTCTTCCAGCGCCTGCGGCTGCAAGCCGGTATGCTGGATGCGCACGATTTGCCAGTCGGTGTTGAGGCTGCCATTGGGATGTTCGGTGAGTGCAAACGTCTGCCCCGGCTGCAAGGCGGCGCAGTTGGACTTAGCCTGGCCCGCCACGGCATCACTGCGCAGGGCATCGAGCCGGTGCTGGGCAAACGCCTTGCCGCTCTGGTCCGCTTTGTAGCGACCCGGATAGTCGAAGTGCTGGTAGGTGTCGCGCTGGTGGGTCAGCTCCGCTCCCACCTTTTTGTGGGAGAGACCGTAGGCCGGGGTCTTGAAGCTGTAGTCCTTGAGCTCCACATCCGAGGGGCGCACTGCCTCCCGATAGTGGAACTGCCGCACATAAGGGCCCTGCTCCAGCGAACGGTTGCCGAGGTTGAAGAAAAGCTCGGGGCCTTGGGTCAATGCGGCCGCGTCGTCGGCAAACACGATGCGGTGCTTGCCCGCTTCAAACTCGTGGAAGTAGAACATCCCCTCTTCGGCGGCGAGGCGGTTCACGAAATCGAGGTCGGTCTCGCGATACTGAACGCAGTATTCCCGCTTGGCGTGCTCATTTTTCAGGGCAAAGGCGTAATCGGTGATGCCGTGCTCTTGCAACAGGATGGAGAGGATTTCATCGGGCTTTTGTGCCTGGAAGATGCGGGAGTTGTGGCGAAGTGACAGCCGCCACAGGGCCGGCTGCACCATGAGCTGATAGCGGGTGCGGCGAAAGCCGCTGTCACCCTGTGCAAAATCACTGACCACCCCGCACACCCGGCGCTGCGGCTCGCCGTTGTACCAGACCAGCAGCTCGCAGGGCTGGTCCAGCACGGCGCCAACGTCGATGTCGGGCTGGGCACTGGCCAGCTCAAGGCGCAGGTTGAACGGCCGGTTGAGCGCTTCATCCAGCGCAAATTCGGCCACCACAAAGGTGCTCTCGGGCAGGGCCCCCACCTTGACGGTAAATTGTAATCCTGTGCTGTCTGCCATGAGGGCTCCTTAACCTGCCAGTTCGCAGCCCCGGGAGCTGCACGGATGACGTCTGAGATCAGGCGCGTCGCAAGATGGGTCACCATCGCCATCAGCATCGCGAGGGAAGGCACGGTGCAAACTGAGAAGCGCCGCTTTCATCTGACAAGGCAATCGTGGGAGATGGTGCGACCGGCCTTCGTTGTGCTTTGCCATCCAGCCGCCATGCAGCCGGATGGCAAAACACAAAAGCTCCGACCACATCCGGTTGAATGGGTCGGAGAAAGCTTGCACGGGTCTGGTGACGGCTGACACGGCAGTCATCAGGCCCTGGGGTGCACTACAAGGAACAACGGCAATCAATAAATCGGTGATCAGGCCTCGATCGGCGCGCGCCAGTCATCCGCACCAGAGGTACCGGCAACGGTGTGCTCCCAGTCGATCTTGCGGTAGGCCATGGAGACCTGGATCAGCTGGGTGAAGTCGGACTTCGCCGGGTCCTGGCAGTGGGGCATCTGGCAGTCAATGTCAACGATGGTGGCATCGGTCAGCACAGTGCTGAAGAAGTGCTCCTGCTTGCCCTCGACGGAGGTGCGATACCACTTCAGGGTCACTTTCGGCAGCATCTCGCCGGAGGCCAGGGAGTTGTACATCAGCGGCACGGCCTTGTTCAGGGCAACGGTGAACTTGAACGGCTTGTGGACACGCTGACCCGCCGGCTGACCGGATTGCGGATCGGTCGG
>NZ_JBFOCP010000002.1:0-134455 GCF_040907855.1 Aeromonas sp. s4
GGCGCCTTTTTTATTGAACTCTTTTTATTGAACTCTTTTTATTGAACTCTTTTTATTGAACTCTGCTGATGGTTCCCGGTTTGGGACCGCTGTCAGCCAGGGGCAACCGCATATAGACAGCCCCGTCACCATACTCCACCAGCGATTTGCCGGTGTCGGCGGGCACAAACCCCTGCTTGCGCCAGAAGGCGGGGGCATCCTGAACCGCCACCAGGCCTGCATGGCGATATCCAGCATGGCTCGCGAAAGCGAGTGCCCTTGCCAGCAGTCGCTGTCCGACACCCAGGCCGCGTGCCTTGCTCGAGACAGCGAGATCGTGCAGATAGAACTCGTCGTGACCGGCCAGCGCCTTCATCGGCACCGAGAGGGGCGGGGGCTGGTGGGCACGCCAGGGGTGGCAGAGCAGGTAACCCAGCACCTTGCCCTGACGCTCGGCCACCCAGCAGGAGGCGGGGGCCAGCTCGGTTTTGTTCTGCATCACCTCGAGGGGCTCTGGTTCGAACTGGTGATAACACTCGTGCTGGATGGCCATGATGGCGGGCCAGTCTGGCGTGCGGATGGTGCGGATCGTGATCATGATGCGGGTCGGGTCCGTACTCAAACCGTGGCAAAAAGGGGTGACAGCATACCCCAGAGAGCACACAAACGAAACCGGGTTACCTGTCAGCGACTCGTCAGCGAACCGGTTCCTTGCTCACGATCTTGACCAGCTGGTAGCGCAAGGAAGGGGCATCGGCCGGCACATCGGCCAGTTGCTCCCTGGTCACTTCCAGCTGGTAGCGGTAGCCCGGCTCGAAGGTGAAGCCTTCGATCTGCTGATAGAAGAGGCTCCAGCTCTCGCCTGGCTGACTGCGCACCTGCATGCACTTCATGGGGGCGACACCGACGCAGTCTGCCAGCTTGTCCTGGATATAGAGGGTTTCGGTGGTCGGGGCGCTCTGGCAGGCGCTGAGCAGGAGGGCAGAGCTGAGGAGCAGGGGAGATTTCATGATGAGTGTCCTTGGCGTAAAAGGGCGCGATTAAACCTGCAAAAGAAAAGGCGGTCAATGACCGCCTTTGTAACAAACCATGACAGATCGGGCTCAGCGCTGGTCGAGGGGCACGAACTCTCGCAGGGGCTGACCGGTGTAGAGCTGACGGGGACGGCCGATCTTCTGATCCGGGTCCGAGTGCATCTCGTTCCAGTGGGCAATCCAGCCGATGGTACGGGAGATGGCGAAGATCACGGTGAACATGGACATGGGGATGCCGATGGCCTTCATGATGATGCCGGAGTAGAAGTCCACGTTCGGGTAGAGCTTCTTCTCGATGAAGTAGGGGTCGGACAGCGCGATGCGTTCCAGCTCCATGGCAACGTCCAGCAGCGGATCCTTGATCTGCAGCTCGGTCAGTACCTCGTGGCAGGTTTCGCGCATCACGGTGGCACGGGGATCGTGGTTCTTGTAAACCCGGTGACCGAAGCCCATCAGACGGAACGGATCATTCTTGTCTTTGGCGCGGCCGATGTACTCGGGAATGCGATCCACGGAGCCAATCTCTTCGAGCATCTTGAGGCAGGCTTCGTTGGCACCACCGTGGGCCGGGCCCCACAGGGAGGCGATCCCCGCAGCGATACAGGCAAACGGGTTGGCACCGGAAGAACCGGCCAGACGCACGGTGGAGGTGGAGGCGTTTTGCTCATGATCCGCATGCAGGGTGAAGATGCGGTCCATGGCGCGCTCGACGATGGGGTTGACCTTGTACTCTTCGGTCGGCACGCCAAACATCATGTGCAGGAAGTTGCCTGCATAGGAGAGGGCGTTGCGCGGTTGCATGAAGGGCTGGCCGATGGAGTACTTGTAACACATGGCGGCCAGGGTCGGCATCTTGGAAAGCAGACGGAAGGCACAGATCTCGCGATGCTCCTCGTTGTTGATGTCGAGGGCGTCGTGATAGAAGGCGGACAGCGCGCTGACCACGCCGCACATGACGGCCATGGGGTGGGCGTCGCGGCGGAAGCCGCGGAAGAAGAAGGCGATCTGCTCGTGCACCATGGTGTGGCGGGTGACCAGACGTTCAAATTCCGCATATTGGGTCTTGGTGGGGGCCTCGCCGTACAGCAGGATGTAGCAGACTTCGAGGTAGCTGGCCTGGGTGGCCAACTGGGCGATGGGGTAACCGCGGTGCAGCAAGACACCCTGGTCGCCATCGATGTAGGTGATGGAAGATTTGCAAGAACCGGTGGCCATGAAGCCGGGGTCGAAGGTGAAATATCCTTGCGTGCCCAGCTTTCTGACATCGATCACATCGGGTCCAACGGTACCGGAGAGGATCGGCAGTTCAACCGGCTCTTTTCCGGGCAGATGTAGGGTGGCTATCTTATCAGCCATAGCACGTCTCCTTTGCTCTTTTATAATTTGGTTCCAGCCCTACTTTATTACGACTGTTATGACGCTGGCAAAGGTTCTTACCCGTACCACGGCGGCTGGAGCGCCTTATTTGAACCAGAGAACCATGTCTTTGTCAATTTTGCTGGATGATCATTAATGACTTGTTAAAGCTGTTGTGAGATCTGGTTTACGGTTTTGGATTTTCTGTGTAGCTATTTGATTGTCATTGGTTAAGGCCGCCGATATACTGCGCCACGTGGGTGATGGTCGTCGGTGTTTGAAACGCTTTCGCAAAGCCAGATGTGATATCGAAAATGTTATTTTTGGCTTTCCTGAGTTGTTTTGGTAACAAAAACCTAACAAATGCCACTCCTCGCCCTCAAAGCGTGTGAAAACAATAACTAACGTGCTCAATGGAGCTGAGTGGGCAAAGCCGTGAAAAACAAACAGAGACCTGTAAACCTCGACCTACAGACGATCAGCTTTCCTGTCACCGCCATCGCTTCCATCTTGCATCGTGTCTCAGGGGTCATCACCTTTGTGGCATTGGCCATCTTGCTGTGGATGCTTGGTACTTCACTCGCCTCTCCCGAAGGATTTGAATCGGTCGTTGCCATCATGGACAACTTCCTGGTCAAGTTCGTGCTGTGGGGGATCCTGACCGCGCTGGCTTACCACATCGTGGGCGGTCTGCGGCACCTGGTCATGGACATGGGCTATTGGGAAGAGCTGGAATCCGGTAATCAGAGTGCCCGTGTGGCCTTCGTGATCACCGCGGTTTTGGCGGTATTGGCGGGGGTACTGGTATGGTAACCAATTCTGCAACTTTCGGGCGCAGCGGTGTTCATGATTACATCCTGATCCGCGCCACCGCCCTCATCATGACGTGCTACGTCCTCTATCTGGTTGGCTTTGTCGCGTTCAACGACATCACCTACGAGGTGTGGACCGGCTTCTTCTCCAACACCTTCACCAAGGTCTTCACCCTGCTGACGCTCGTATGCGTCTTGATCCACGCCTGGATCGGTCTGTGGCAGGTGCTGACCGACTATATCAAGCCGGTCGGACTGCGCGGTGCGCTGCAGTTTGTGCTGGTGGTGGTGCTGTTTGTCTATGTGATGACTGGTTTCGTCGTGCTGTGGGGTGTGTAAGGTGACTATTCCAACTCGTGAATTTGATGCGGTCGTGATCGGTGCCGGTGGCGCCGGTATGCGCGCCGCGCTGCAGATTGCCCAGTCCGGCAAGAGCTGCGCCCTGTTATCCAAGGTTTTCCCGACCCGTTCCCACACGGTCTCCGCCCAGGGCGGGATCACGGTCGCCCTGGGCAATGCCCACGACGACAACTGGCAGTGGCACATGTATGACACCGTCAAGGGCTCTGATTATATCGGTGATCAGGAAGCCATTGAATACATGTGCAAGACCGGCCCCGAGGCCGTTTATGAACTGGAGAACATGGGTCTGCCCTTCTCCCGCTTTGACAACGGTACCGTCTATCAGCGTCCGTTCGGCGGTCAGTCCAAGAACTTCGGCGGCGAGCAGGCTGCCCGCACTGCGGCGGCAGCCGACCGTACCGGTCACGCCCTGCTGCACACCCTGTATCAACAAAACGTCAAGAACAAGACCACCGTCTTCTCCGAGTGGTATGCCCTGGATCTGGTGAAGAACCAGGATGGTCATATCGTCGGCTGTACCGCCATCGACATGGAGAGCGGCGAAGTCGTCTACTTCAAGGCCAAGGCCACCGTGCTCGCCACCGGCGGCGCTGGTCGCATCTATCAGTCCACCACCAACGCCCACATCAACACCGGTGACGGCGTCGGCATGGCGCTGCGCGCCGGGGTCGGCGTGCAGGACATGGAGTTCTGGCAGTTCCACCCCACCGGTATTGCCGGGGCAGGGGTACTGGTGACCGAGGGTTGCCGTGGTGAAGGCGGCTACCTGCTGAACAAGGACGGCGAGCGCTTCATGGAGCGTTATGCGCCAAACGCCAAGGATCTGGCCGGTCGCGACGTGGTGGCCCGTTCCATCATGATCGAGATCCGCGAAGGCCGTGGCTGTGACGGTCCCTGGGGCCCGCACATCAAGCTCAAGCTGGATCATCTGGGCAAAGAGGTGCTGGAATCCCGCCTGCCGGGCATCTGCGAGCTCTCTCGCACCTTCGCCCACGTGGATCCGGTCAAAGAGCCCATCCCCATCATCCCGACCTGCCACTACATGATGGGCGGCGTGCCGACCAGCGTGAACGGCCAGTGCCTGACCCAGGACAAGGATGGCAATGACGTGCCGGTGGTCGGTCTGTTCGCGGTGGGCGAGATCGCCTGCGTCTCCGTGCACGGTGCCAACCGTCTGGGCGGCAACTCCCTGCTGGATCTGGTGGTGTTCGGTCGTGCTGCCGGCATGCACCTGGTGGAGACCCTTGGCTCGATGGAGCACGGCGTGGAAGCCACCGACGCCGACATCGCCAAGGCACTGGAGCGCTTCAACCGCTGGGAAAACAACCGTGACGGGGAAGACCCGGCCCAGATCCGCAAGGACCTGCAGCGCTGCATGCAGAACAACTTCTCCGTGTTCCGGGAAGGGGATGCCATGGCAGAAGGGCTGGCCGAGCTGAAACTCATCCGCGAGCGTCTCAAGAACGCCCGTCTGGACGACACCTCCAAGGAGTTCAATACCCAGCGCATCGAGTGCCTGGAGCTGGACAACCTGATGGAGACCGCCTATGCCACCGCGGTGGCGGCGAACTTCCGTACCGAGAGTCGTGGCGCCCACAGCCGCTTCGACTTCCCGGAGCGTGACGATGAGAGCTGGCTGTGCCACAGCCTCTATCATCCGGACACCGAGTCCATGACCCGTCGCGCTGTCAACATGTCACCCAAGACCCGTGAGGCGTTCCCGCCCAAGGTCCGGACTTACTGATTGCGGAGCCAAGCACAATGAACGTCACATTCTCTGTCTACAGATACAATCCGGACGTTGATAACGTCCCGTATATGAAGGATTATCGTCTTGATATTCCTGAAGGTTCCGACATGATGGTGCTCGACGCACTGATCCAGCTCAAGGAGCTGGATCCCACGCTCGCCTTCCGCCGCTCCTGCCGCGAAGGGGTCTGTGGATCTGACGGTCTCAACATGAATGGCAAGAACGGTCTGGCCTGCATCACGCCGCTCTCGGATCTCTTGAAGAAGGGCAGCAAGGTCGTCATTCGGCCCTTGCCCGGTCTGCCGGTGATCCGGGATCTGGTGATCGACATGACCCAGTTCTACACCCAGTGGGAGAAGGTCAAACCCTTCCTCATCAACGACGAAAAACTGCCGCCCGTGCGTGAGCACCTGCAATCCCCCGAAGAGCGCGCCAAGCTGGATGGCCTGTACGAGTGCATACTCTGTGCCTGCTGCTCCACCTCTTGCCCCTCCTTCTGGTGGAACCCGGACAAGTTCATCGGTCCGGCCGGCCTGCTCGCCGCCTATCGCTGGCTGGCGGACAGCCGCGACACTGCGGCCAGTGAGCGACTGGGCAACCTGGATGACGCCTTCAGCGTGTTCCGCTGCCACGGCATCATGAACTGCGTGAACGTCTGTCCCAAGGGCTTGAACCCGACCAAGGCCATCGGTCAGATCAAGTCGATGTTGCTCAACCGGGCCGTGTAGTATCGGGGCCAGGGCGCCTTGCGCCGGGCCCGACCTCTGGATAGCCATCCCGCCCCGGGATGGCTATGACCCTACAAGCTGCAGTGCAGCGAACAAGATGTACAAGGGATAGAAATGCATAACGGCGTGATGAAGGCCTGGTTGGAGTCATCTCACCTGGCTGGTGCGAATGCAAGCTACATTGAGGATTTGTACGAATCCTTCCTGGAAAACCCCGACTCCGTTGCCGACGAATGGCGCAGCCTGTTCCAGTCGCTGCCCCAGGTCAACGGACATGCAGTAGAACAACCCCACTCCCAGGTTCGCGACTATTTCCGCCGCCTGGCCAAGGACTCCTCCCGTTACAGCGCTCCCGTCTCCGATCCCCAGGTGGATGCCAAACAGGTTCGCGTACTGCAACTGATCAACGCCTTCCGCTTCCGCGGTCACCAGAACGCCAACCTGGACCCCCTGGGTCTGTGGCAGCGCGAGCCGGTCGCCGAGCTGGACCCGGCCTTCCACAATCTGCAAGGTGCAGACATGGAGGCCACCTTCAATGTGGGCTCCTACGCCATCGGTCGCGAGACCATGGTGCTATCCGATCTGTATGCCTCGCTGAAGAAAACCTATTGCGGCAGCATCGGCGCCGACTACATGCACCTCACCTCCACCGAGGAGAAGCGCTGGCTGCAAGACAGGCTGGAATCCATCGAAGGGAAGGGCAACTATACCCTCGAAGAGAAGACCCGCTTCCTCGAGAGCCTGACCGCCGCCGAAGGGCTGGAAAAATACCTGGGTGCCAAGTTCCCGGGGGCCAAGCGTTTCTCCCTGGAAGGGGGCGATGCCATGGTGCCCATGCTCAAAGAGCTTATTCGCCGCGCCGGTGAGCAGGGTTGCAAGGAAGCCGTCATCGGTATGGCCCACCGCGGTCGCCTCAACGTGCTCATCAACGTACTGGGCAAGCGCGCTCAGGACCTGTTCGACGAGTTCGCCGGCAAGCACGGCGAATCCTGGGGCACAGGGGACGTGAAGTACCACATGGGCTTCTCCTCCGACTTCGCCACCCCGGGCGGCAACGTCCACCTGGCGCTCGCCTTCAACCCGTCGCACCTCGAGATCGTCAACCCCGTGGTTATCGGCTCCGTGCGTGCCCGTATGGACCGCCGCGGTGACAAGGACGGCTCCAGCGTCCTGCCCATCACCATCCACGGTGACTCCGCCATCGCGGGGCAGGGGGTCGTTGCCGAGACCTTCAACATGTCCCAGACCCGTGCCTATGGCGTGGGCGGCACGGTGCGCATCGTCATCAACAACCAGGTGGGCTTCACCACCTCCTATATCCGTGACCTGCGCTCCACCGAATATTGCACCGACATCGCCAAGGCGGTGCAGGCCCCTGTGCTGCACGTCAACGGGGATGACCCGGAAGCCGTGGTGCTGGTGACCCAGATTGCCCTGGATTACCGCAACACCTTCAAGCGCGACGTGGTGATCGAGCTGGTCTGCTACCGTCGTCACGGCCACAACGAGGCTGACGAGCCGAGCGCGACCCAGCCCCTGATGTATCAGAAGATCAAGCAGCACCCGACCCCGCGCAAGATCTACGCCGATCAGCTGATCGCCGAAGGAGCCATCGCGCCGGAGCTGGCCACCACGCTAGTCAACGACTATCGCGATACCCTGGATCGGGGCGAGCGGGTGAGCAAGGAATGGCGCCCCATGGAGCTGCATTCCGTGGACTGGACGCCGTATCTGGGTCACGACTGGGCCATGGCCTATGACAGCACTGTGCCCATGGATCATTTGAAGGCCCTGGGCGAGCGTATCAGCCAGTACCCGGCGACCCATGTGCTGCAACGCCAGGTCGAGAAGATCTACGAAGACCGTCGCCTGATGGCCGCCGGTGAGAAGCTGGTGGACTGGGGCTTTGCCGAGACCCTGGCCTACGCCACCCTGGTGGACAAGGGATCCCGCATTCGCTTTACCGGGGAAGACTCCGGCCGCGGTACCTTCTTCCATCGCCACGCCGTGCTGCACAGCCAGACCGATGCCAGCACCTACACCCCGCTGTGCAACCTGCACGAGAGCCAAGGCCCGTTCGAGGTGTACGACTCCGTGCTGACCGAGAACGCGGTACTGGCGTTTGAATATGGCTACGCCAGCGCGGAGCCGGCCGGTCTCACCATTTGGGAAGCCCAGTTCGGTGACTTCGCCAACTGCGCCCAGGTGGTGGTGGATCAGTTCCTCTCCTCCGGCGAGCAGAAGTGGGGCCGGATGTGCGGCCTGACCATGCTGCTGCCCCACGGTTACGAGGGCCAGGGCCCGGAGCACTCCTCCGCCCGTCTGGAGCGTTACCTGCAGATGTGCGCCCAGCACAACATGCAGGTGTGCGTGCCCTCTACCCCGGCGCAGGTGTTCCACATGCTGCGTCGTCAGGTAGTGCGCCCCATGCGCCGTCCGCTCATCGTGATGACGCCCAAATCCCTGCTGCGCCACCCGCTGGCGGTGAGCAAGCTCGAAGAGCTGGCAGAGGGCACCTTCCAGAACGCCATCGGCGAGATCGATGCGCTGGATCCCAAAGGCGTCAAGCGCGTGGTCTTCTGCTCCGGCAAGGTCTACTACGACCTGCTCGATGCCCGTCGCAAGGCGGAGCAGCAGGACGTGGCTCTGGTTCGGATCGAGCAGCTCTACCCCTTCCCGGAAGAGGAAGTGCGCGCCATCCTGGCCGATTACAGCCATGTCACCGACTTCGTCTGGTGTCAGGAAGAGCCGCAGAACCAGGGCGCCTGGTACAGCACCCGTCATCACTACGACAGCGTGCTGCCAAGCCATGCCCGCCTGCGTTATGCCGGTCGCCCGGCCTCGGCCTCACCGGCCGTCGGTTACATGTCCGTCCACGCCAAGCAGCAAAAAGCCCTGGTGGAAGACGCCCTTACCCTGGAATAACGAGTTGTGGATGAGAGGGCCCGTGTCGGGACCCTCTCTGACCTGGAACAAGCCTGCTGGCCAAGAAGTAACAAGGAACTGATTACATGACTATCGAGATCAAGGTACCGGACCTGCCGGAATCAGTGGCGGATGCCACCATCGCGACCTGGCACAAGAAACCGGGTGATCTGGTTGCCCGTGACGAAGTGCTGGTTGACATCGAAACCGATAAAGTCGTGCTGGAAGTGCCCGCGCCGGAAGCCGGCGTACTGGGCGACATCCTGCAGAGCGAAGGGGCCACCGTGCTCTCCCGCCAGCTGATCGCCATGCTCAAGCCGGCCCCCGTTGCCGGTGAAGCGACCAGCGAAAAGCCGGTGGAAGCTGTGGCCGATGACGCTGCCGATGGCCTGAGCCCTTCCGTGCGCCGCATGGTGGCCGAACACGACATCGACGTCGCCAAGCTGACCGGCACCGGCAAGGGTGGTCGTGTCACCAAGGAAGACGTGGAAGCCTTTATCAAGAATCTGGGCAAGGCTCCCGTGGCTGCGCCGACTGCTGCCGCTCCCGTGGCTGCCGCACCGGTTGCGCCGCTTGCCGGTCGCACCGAGAAGCGCGTGCCCATGACCCGTCTGCGCAAGCGCATCGCCGAGCGTCTGCTGGAGGCCAAGAACACCACCGCCATGCTGACCACTTTCAACGAGATCAACATGGCGCCCATCATGAAGCTGCGCAAGCAGTACGGTGAGATCTTCGAGAAGAAGCACGGCATCAAGCTCGGCTTCATGTCCTTCTATGTGAAGGCGGTGGTGGAATCCCTCAAGCGATACCCGGAAGTGAACGCGGCGCTGGACGGTGACGACATCGTCTACCACAACTACTTCGACGTCAGCATCGCCGTCTCCACCCCCCGTGGTCTGGTGACCCCGGTGCTGCGCGACTGCGACAACATGAGCCTGGCGGACATCGAGAAGGCCATCAAAGACCTGGCCGGCAAGGGCCGTGACGGCAAGCTGACCGTGGATGAACTGACTGGCGGCAACTTCACCATCACCAACGGTGGCGTGTTCGGCTCCCTGATGTCCACCCCCATCATCAACCCGCCCCAGAGCGCCATTCTGGGTATGCACAAGATCCAGGACCGCCCCATGGCCGTCGACGGCAAGGTCGAGATCCTGCCGATGATGTACCTGGCGCTCTCCTACGATCACCGCATCATCGACGGCCGCGAGTCCGTGGGCTTCCTGGTCTCCATCAAGGAGCTGCTGGAAGACCCGACCCGTCTGCTGCTGGATGTCTGAGCAAGCGTGACTGAAAGATAACGAGGGGCCGCCCAGGCCCCCATTCACAGGGGATTGAGAAACACGAGCCCCGGACGGAAATACCTACAACACGGATAGAGCATCTATGAATCTGCATGAATATCAGGCAAAACAGCTGTTTGCCGAGTATGGCCTGCCGGTCTCCGAAGGTTATGCCTGTGCCACCCCGCAGGAAGCGGCCGAAGCGGCCGACAAGATTGGCGGCAACACCTGGGTCGTCAAATGCCAGGTCCACGCCGGTGGCCGCGGCAAGGCGGGCGGCGTCAAGCTGGCCAAGAGCAAGGACGAGATCCGCGCCTTTGCCCAGAACTGGCTCGGCAAGAACCTGGTGACCTATCAGACTGACGCCAATGGTCAGCCGGTTACCAAGATCCTGGTGGAGTCATGCACCGACATCGCCAAGGAACTGTACCTGGGCGCCGTGGTCGACCGTGGCTCTCGCCGCGTGGTCTTCATGGCTTCCACCGAAGGTGGCGTGGAGATTGAGAAAGTCGCCCACGAAACCCCGGAACTCATTCACAAGGCTGCCATCGATCCCCTGGTAGGCCCGCAGCCTTATCAGGCCCGCGAGCTGGCCTTCAAGCTGGGTCTGGTCGGCGATCAGATCAAGCAGTTCACCAAGATCTTCATGGGCCTGGGCCAGATGTTCCTGGACTGCGACTTCGCCCTGCTGGAGATCAACCCCCTGGTCATCACCGACAAGGGCAACCTGCACTGCCTGGACGGCAAGATCAACATCGACGCCAACGCCCTGTACCGTCAGCCCAAACTGCGCGAGATGCACGATCCGTCCCAGGATGACCCCCGCGAAGCGCACGCCGCCCAGTGGGAGCTGAACTATGTGGCCCTCGATGGCAACATCGGCTGCATGGTCAACGGCGCGGGCCTGGCCATGGGCACCATGGACATCGTCAACCTGCACGGCGGTTCCCCGGCCAACTTCCTGGACGTCGGCGGCGGCGCCACCAAGGAGCGCGTGACCGAGGCCTTCAAGATCATCCTCTCCGACAGCAAGGTACAAGCCGTGCTGGTCAACATCTTCGGTGGCATCGTGCGCTGCGACATGATCGCGGAAGGCATCATCGGCGCCGTGAAGGAAGTGGGGGTGAAAGTGCCCGTGGTGGTGCGTCTGGAAGGCAACAATGCCGAACTGGGTGCCCGTAAACTGGCCGACAGCGGCCTCAATATCATCGCCGCAACGAGTCTGACTGACGCAGCTCAGCAAGTGGTAAAAGCAGCGGAGGCCAAATAATGAGCGTTCTGATCAACAAAGACACCAAGGTGATCTGCCAAGGCTTTACCGGCGGTCAGGGTACCTTCCACTCCGAACAGGCGATTGCCTACGGTACCCAGATGGTTGGCGGCGTCTCCCCGGGCAAGGGTGGCACCACTCACCTGGGCCTGCCGGTGTTCAACACCGTCCGTGACGCCGTGGAAGCCACCGGCGCCACCGCCTCCGTCATCTATGTACCGGCCCCGTTCTGCAAGGACGCCATCCTGGAAGCCATCGATGCCGGCATCAAGCTCATCGTCACCATCACCGAAGGCATCCCGACCCTGGACATGCTGGACGTCAAGGTGAAGCTGCAGGAAACCGGCGTACGCATGATCGGCCCGAACTGCCCGGGCGTCATCACCCCGGGTGAGTGCAAGATCGGCATCATGCCAGGTCACATCCACAAGCCAGGCAAGGTGGGTATCGTCTCCCGCTCCGGCACCCTGACCTACGAAGCGGTCAAGCAGACCACGGACGAGGGCTTCGGCCAGTCCACCTGCGTCGGTATCGGTGGCGACCCCATCCCGGGTTCCAACTTCATCGACATTCTGGAGATGTTCCAGAATGACCCGCAGACCGAAGCCATCGTGATGATCGGCGAGATCGGCGGCAACGCCGAGGAAGACGCGGCGGCCTACATCAAGGCCCACGTCACCAAGCCGGTGGTCTCCTACATCGCGGGTGTCACCGCCCCGGCTGGCAAGCGCATGGGGCATGCGGGCGCCATCATCGCCGGTGGTAAAGGCACTGCCGCAGAGAAATTTGCCGCCCTGGAAGATGCCGGCGTGAAAACCGTGCGCTCCCTGGCCGATATCGGCAAGGCCCTGCGTGAAGTAACTGGCTGGTAAGTTCTTTAGCCTGTTATCTCGGATAGCAAAATGCCGCCCTTTGGGGCGGCATTTTTTATGGGGATAGTTTGCTTTTTCGCCTGCGTAACTTAATTCAGTACACATCTCAGCTCAAAGGGGCGCGATGAAGGCGCTGGTCTCTGCGTGCGATGAATTGAAGACCATTATGTAAACAATACAGTCATAATAATAAAATTTGCACATGCTGAATGGCGGACTATATTCTTATGGCTTGCAAATGATATCAGTGTCAATACTGCTGGGGAGGGTAATATGATGACTTCGAAAAGTATGTTTTTATTTTGTTTTTCTTCTGCACTTATTTCTGGCTGTTCTAGTAATCTAAGTGCAGTAGATAAACTGACTAGCTCGACTCAAAATGATGGCGGTATTTCATCTTACTTTAATGACATTCCATTTCAAAGTCGCTTTCTTGCAATAAATGGCCAACTTCCTATAGATACTGTTGGAATGCCTTGCGTTGCGAGTAGTTATCGTGTGCCATATTCAATGATATGTCTGAGTACAGATAAGTCGAAAGTCATCGAATATGACTACCCCGTGACAGGAAATCCTGGTAAAAAAATAAAAGACATTAAAAACAGCCTCACTAATTTAGAGAAAAAATCACAAGACTTAGTTACCAAATTGCTTGTTAAGGCTACTTGCAAAAATGCAGGAAAAGAAGAGTGCACAGCGGAGATTGAGAGTGCATCTACTGCTCAGTCAGAATTTCAATCTTTACAGGCGGAAGTATTATCAAAGTTGTCAGATGGTAATACGTTTATATTTCAGTGGAGCAGCACAGCCGGTGGTGGATTCGATGTAGAAGCTGACCCCTATGGGAAAATTGATGGGCAGGGTGGCTATCAGAATAGTGGAATTACAATCGTGTCTGGTTTACGCATATCCCAATTTTTAGTGGGAAATGATATCAGCAGTATTTATCAGAATTTGCCAAAGGATACTAAATTAGCAACATTTGTCATGCAGGCACAAGGAATTGCATATATAAGTACTCGAAGCATTAGTGCTACGGTGCAAGCTCGTTTAGGGCTAACGCCCACTCAATTTAGTGACATAATAAGCACTTTGTCTGGCGCTCAGAAAATACAACTGGCAGCAGCTTTCAATTATGTAAGTAGCCTGAGTAATGAAGGTCAATTTCACACTGTAAATAAAAACATTAAAGATGTTCCGACGTGGCATACAACAGGTAAGATAGAAGACCATGGATATCAAACTTTCTATGCAACCATGACAAAATTAGATGAGCTTAAAAAAATGATTGAGAGAAAATAGTAAATTACCTACAGACCATATCTGCATATGCAGTGTGATTATATATGGTTGTTTTATAGTTTGGTTTGTGAACCACAGAGTCATTTTAACAACTTTTTTCAATATATTTTGACAGTTTTTGTGGTTGTATTATCGCAGTGTAATTGGATGCTTGAAAAACATTGTTGATGCTTTCCAATTTATTCGAGTGAAATGCCATTTTTGACATTGCAATTGTTTGATGTGGCTATTGATAGAGTAATGCCTTGACCAAGAAAGTCTGATACTCATACTCAATAGGGCAATTCAACCCATCATGGGAACATTAGAATTTCAAAATTTATTGTCTTGTATCTATTTGTCTCCCCTTGTTTTACCGACAGCTACTAGTGAGTAGGCGAGCAAGGTTCTTCTGCCAACCTTGAAAAATCAGGCCATAGGGCGTATAACCACGCGCTTGTCAGTGTATTGAGTGAGCCAATTTTTATGCAGCAGAGTGAACCCGTGCAGAACGCCCCCTTTTGGCAGGTGAAGAGCCTGCAGCAGATGACTATGACCGAGTGGGAGTCCCTGTGCGACGGCTGCGGCAAGTGCTGCCTGAACAAGCTGATCGACGAGGACACCGAGGAGCTGGTGTTCACCAACGTGGCCTGCAACCTGCTCAATACCAAGACCTGCCAGTGCTCCGACTACGGCAACCGCTTTAAAAAAGAGCCGGACTGCCTGCAGATCACCCACGACAAGATTGCCGAATATGACTGGCTGCCGTCGACTTGCGCCTACCGCCTGCTGGCGGAGGGGCAGAGCCTGCCAGAGTGGCATCCGCTGATCACCGGCAGCCGCAGCGCCATGCACCAGGCCGGCCAGTCGGTGCGCGGCAAGGTGGTGCACGAGGTGGATGCCGGCGACTGGATCGATCACATCATTACCTGGGCCAGCTAACGCCAGGCCCGCCTATCGGGCCAGCCGCGAGCCGTACCAACTGCAAAGGGGCAGGGGAGTCATCACTCTCCTGCCCCTTCGGCTTCTGGGCTCCTTCCGAAGCGCCGTGAAGGCGCCTATTTGTCCGCCTTGCCGGCCGCATCGGCAAGTTTGGCCAGCTGTTTGTCATACCAGGCCACCGGGCGGTTCTCATCCTCTGCCCGCTCCTTGCGCCGGATGGCGTTGCGCACCGCCATGGCGCCCAGCCAGCGAAACGGCTCTGGCGGGAAGTAGCCGCGTGGGCCGCTCACCAGCGCGCAGTCGCGCCACGGCTTGTCTTCTTCCCGCACCTCATCTCTCACCAACGCCGCCAGGATCTGGCCACCCATCCAGCTCTGTGCCACCCCGTTGCCGGAATAGCCGAGGCCATAGACGATATTGGGCTGCCCTCGCCAGTGGCCGAAGAAGGGGAGGCCATCCACCGAGCGGTCGGAGGCGCCGCACCAGCTGGCGGCGATGGGGACCTCTTTGAGCGCCGGAAAGAAGCGGCGCAGGGTGCGGGTGAGGGGGGCAAGATAACGACTCGGCGCATCGAACTCGGCCAGATGGCGGTTAGCAAAGGCGAAGGTGTTGCCCCCCTTGCCCAGCATCAGCCGCCCTTGCGCGGTGGATCGGTAGTAGTGCACAAAGGTGCGGCCATCCACCACGCTGCGGCCGTGATTGAGCTGCTGGGCGGCAAGCGCCTGTGGTGCCGGCTCGGTGATCACCATATCGGAGGAGACCAGCACGATACTGCGGCGAAACTCGCGAAAGTGCGCCGTCATGGCGCTGTTGAGGGCCAGCACCACCTTGCGGGCACGCACCTCGCCCTGCGGCGTTTGCACCCGCGCCGGCTGGCCCGCCTCAAGGCGCTGCATGGGGGAGCCTTCATAGACCTCGACCCCCAGCTCCCGCGCCACCCGCAGCAAGCCGCGCACCAGCAGTGCCGGTTGCACCGAGCCCGCGTGGGGGCTGTAGAGCCCCTCCAGATGAACGTGAGAGCCGCTCTGGCTCGCCAGTTCACCCTCCGCAATTGCCTGCCACTGGTTAAGGTCGGCTCGCTGTAGCTCACGTAATACCGGCTCCATCAGGCCGCGCTGCGCCTCGCTGGTGGCGGTGTAACAGGTGCCCTCGACCCTCAGCTGTGCCTCAATATTGTGCTGTTCGCAGAAGCGGGCAATCTCGTGCACCGCCTGCTCGGATCCTTGCACCAGCCAGGCGGCCTGCTGCTCGCCAAAGAGGCGCTTTAAGGTCAGGTATTTGGCCGACCAGGTGAGCAGGCAGCCGCCGTTGCGCCCGGAGGCGCCGCTGCCGCAGCGATCTTTCTCCAGCACCAGGATGCGCAAGTGTGGCTCGGCCTGTTTGAGCGCGATGGCGCTCCAGAGCCCGGTAAAGCCGCCACCGACGATGCAGACATCGACCTCGTGGTGGCCGACGAGGGGCGTGGGGGCCGCAGGTTGTTCGGCGGCGAGCGCTTCGGCCAGCCAGAAGGGGAGAGTGGACATCATGACTCCTCCACAAGGTTATGGGTGGTGCCAGCGCTGGGTGCGATCCAGCAGGGCGCGGCTCAAAAAGAGCTGGAGCAGCTTGACGGTAGCGGCGGCCAGCAGGATCAGGGTGGCCATGGCGGCGGCCGCGGCGGTATCGCCGGAATCCTCCATGTTCAGCACGGCGATGGAGGCGAGCACGCTGTCGCTCGAATAGAGGAAGATCACCGCCGAGGTGGTGGTCATGGCGTTGACGAACAGATAGATAAAGATCTCCAAGAGCGCGGGCAGGGAGGCGGGCAGGGTGACTCGCCAGAACGCCTTCCAGAGCGGAATGCGCAATGAGATGGCCACCAGCTCCAGCTCCTTGGGCAGTTGCTTGAGGCTGGTCAGCGCCGTCATATGGCCCACCGTGTAGTAGTGGATGACGCAGGAGAGCACCATCAGCGGCAGAGTGCCATAGAGGCTGCCAAAGAGCGGATTGCCGTTGAAAAAGAAGATGTAACCCAGCCCCAGCACCATGCCGGGTACCGCCAGCGACAGCATGGCTAAGAGATGCAGCAGCTGGCGCAGCCATGGGAAGTGGCGCCCCTTCTCCTGTGCCCAGGCCAGCACCATCACCAGCACGGTGCCGATCAGCGCGGTATAGAGGCCCAGCTGCAGGGTGTTGGTAAAGGGCTGCCAGCCATAGATGCTGTTGCTGTCAAAGGCGTAGTGATCCAGCGTCAGAGCGAGGTTGTAGGGCCAGAACTGTACCAGCGAGCCGTAAACGGCCATCCCCACCAGCGCCAGAAACAGCAGGGCCCAGAGCGTGCACCAGCCGAGCGCCAGCAGATCCCGCAGCCGATGTGGTTTGGGCTGATAGGGCACCGCCTTGGTGCTGCTCTGCTCCTGCATCTTGCTGCGCACTCTGTGCTCCAGCGCAAAGCTCAACAGTGCCGGCAGCAGCAGGGTGACGCTGGCAACGGCGCCCAGCGAGAAGTTCTGCATCCCGATCACCTGCCGGTAGATGTCGGTGGCCAGCACGCTGTACTGGCCGCCAATCACCTTGGCTACCCCGAAGTCGCAGATGGTGAGGGTGAAGACGGCGATGGCGGCGCTCAAAAGACCGTAGCGAGCGGTGGGCAGGGTGACGGTGACAAAGGTGCGCCAGCCGCTGCTGCCCAGCACCCGGGAGGCTTCATAGAGGCGGGCATCACTCTGACCGAGCGCCGTGATAAGGATCATCAGGGCGTGGGGGAAGCACCAGAAGCCCAGACCAATGACGATGCCGATGGGGCCGTAGATGCTCTCGCCGCCGAGCAGCCCCTTGGCGACCCCCTGATTGCCAAACCAGTAGACCAGACTGATGGCGGGCAACAGGGAGGGCATCAGGAGCGGGATCAAACCGATGAGGCGAAACAGCCCCTTGCCCGGCATGCAGGTACGGGTGAGGGCGTAGGCGTAGCCAAAGGCGATGGTCACCACCAGCGCGGTGATCAGCACCCCGAGCCAGAGGGTGTTGCCAATGGTGCGCCCCAGATGAGGGGAGTCGAAGTAGGCGCTGAAGTTGGCAAGCCCCACCCAGAGGCCGTTCTCATCCTGCAGACTCTTTTGCAGCATGGTGAGCAGCGGCAGCAAGAGGCCCCCCACCAGCAGGGCGATACCGAGCACCAGCAGGGTCAGCTGCAGCAGCTGATCCCGGCTCCAGCCGCGACAGAGCCGCTGCCAGCGGCCGTCTTGCCGGGCTGTCGCTGGCGGCAACAGGGAGGAGGTCGCAAGGGGGGCTGTCATGGACGCTCTCCTTCAAACAGCTGCATCGCCCCGGCGGGCCAGTGCAGGGAGCAGCACATGCCGCTGCGCCAGCCCCCCTGTTCGTGGCGGGGCAGCTCATGGGTCGGGCGCTCCACCAGGATCTGCTGCGGGCCCAGATAGGTGTCGGCGGTGCAGATAAGGCGCTGGGCGGCGCCGAGAAACTCCACCTGATCGATGGTTGCTTCAACGCCATGATGGCCAAGATACGGTTCGCTCGGCGCACTCAGGGTGATCGCCTCGGGGCGGATCGCCACCTGCAATTTGCTGCCGGCTACGGCCCGGTTGGTGAGTTGCAGCGGCTGCTCGTTGAGGCGCACCTGATTGGGGCCGAGCACCAGGGCATCGAGAAAGTTCATGGTGCCGACAAAGCTTGCCACGAAACGGCTGGCAGGCTGGTGGTAGATCGCCTGCGGGGTGCCCACCTGCACGATGCGGCCGCCCTCCATCACCACGATGCGATCGGCCATGGTCAGCGCCTCTTCCTGATCGTGGGTCACCATGATGGTGGTAATGCCAAGGCGCTGCTGCAGGGCGCGGATCTCGCTACGAAGGTGGGTGCGAACCAGCGCATCCAGCGCGCTGAGCGGTTCGTCCAGCAGCAACAGGCCGGGGGAGAGGGCCAGCGCCCGGGCCAGCGCCACCCGCTGCTGTTGGCCGCCGGAGATCTGGCTTGGGTATTTGTGGGACTGGGCAGTGAGATCCACCAGCCCCAGCCAGTGATCTACCCGCTCCTTGATGAGATCCCGTGCCAGCCCCTGATTCTCAAGGCCGAAGGCGATGTTCTGGGCCACCGTCAGGTTGGGGAAGAGGGCATAGGACTGAAACACGATGCCAAAGTCGCGCTGCTGGGGCGGCAGCCGGGAGATATTGCGCCCCCCTTGCCAGATCTCGCCGCTGTCCGGCAGATCCAGCCCGGCGATGGCTCTGAGCAGGGTGGTCTTGCCGCAGCCGGAGGGGCCGAGAAAGCAGATAAACTCTCCCGGCTCAATGGTCAGAGAGATCCCCTTGAGGGCCTGAAAAGCACCGAACTGCTTGTTGAGATGTTGAATGTCCAGATAGGGCTGGGTCATGGTTCGACTCGCTACTGATTTGGTATATACCAGCTTGCGGGTGAAGTGTGACGGTCAGGTGATCGAGGGATGACAGCTTGATGACAGTCAGATGACGAAGGGTCACCAGCAAGTGGCTTGGCACCGTGCGGATGGGTGAGGCGTCGCTAATTGAAGGCAATACAAACTCGGGAAGTTAAAAAGGCCAACACCTGTTGGCCTTCGACTGGCAGTTCATTGGTGGTTGTGTGTGGGGCGTGAACAAACCGCAGCCCTTCACGCTTACTGCTTGGCTTCGGTCTTGCCGTCGAAGCTGGCACTCCACTGGGCCAGGATGGCGTTACGCTCGCGGGCTGCCCAGCTAAAGTCGTTGTCGATCATCTGGCCTTTGATATCAGCCGGATAGCCCGCTCTCGGTTGGGCTACATCGGGGATGGCGACCACTGCGAACGACTTGTTGTAGAGGGCGTTGGCCTGTTCGGTGGCGGCAAAGTCGAGCAGCTGTTTGGCGGCTTCCAGCTTGGGGGTGCCCTTGATGATGGCGGCGGCTTCCATATCCCAGCCCGACCCCTCTTTCGGGAACACCACCTCAATGGGGGCCCCCTTGGCCTTGAGGCTGGTGGCCGGGAAGTCGAAGGAGATGCCGATCACCGTCTCGCCGCTGGCGGCCAGCTTGCAGGGGGCGGAGCCCGAGTGGGTGTAACGGTCGATGTTCTGGTGCAGACCGTTCATGAATTGCCAGCCCTGCTTCTCACCCATGGTCTGCAGCCAGCCAGCGACGCTCAGGTAACCGGTGCCGGAGGAGCTGGGGTTGGGCATGATCACCTTGCCCTTGTAGATGGGCTTGGTGAGGTCGGCCCAGCTGGTGGGCGCCGGGATCCCCTGCTTTTCCGCCTCTACCTTGTTGAAGCAGATGGCGCTGAAGAAGGCGTCCAGACCGATCCAGTGCGGCTCGGCCTTGCTGTCGCGAAAGCGGCTGTCGAGCTTGTCCAGCCCTTTCGGTGCATAGGCATTGAGCATCTGCTGCTGATCGAGCTGCATCAGGCTGGTCGCCGCCAGTCCCCATACCACATCCGCTTTGGGCTGGGCTTTTTCTGCCAGCAAGCGGGCGGTGACCACGCCGGTGGAGTCACGCACCCACTTGATGTTGATATCCGGATGCTGGCGCTCGAACGCGGTTTTCAGCTCGTTGAGCTGCTCCGGTTCGAAGGCGGTGTAGACGGTGAGGTCGGTCGCGGCCAGTGCCGGGGCGGTCATGGCAGCCAGTACGGCGGCGGCCAGCAGATGGGTTCCCTGTTTCATCCTCTTCTCCAGTTAAATTGGTTTGGTATAAACCAGATTGGTCGAGAGAGAGGCTAGGGGATCTTTATGACGTGACCGTGACAGCCCCGTGATGTTTTGCCGTCCCTGATTTGTTCATGATTAATCCTGGGTATCCACCTCGATCTCCAGACTGTCGTGGCGCCAGTACTCCAGATCGAAATCGAGCACCCGGCCGTGCTGATCGAAGTTGAGTCGCTCGAGGCGCAGGGCGGGCAGACCGGCGGTGGCCCCGAGCGCCTTGGCCACTTCGTCCGGCAGGGCGGTGGGGAAGAAGCGCACCTGCATGCGGGCGTAGTGGAGATCGTAATGGGCCTGGTAGATCTCGGTCAGACTGCCGTTGAGATCCAGCTCCAGCAGGCCGGGCACCCGCTCTGGCAGGCAGTGGTTCTCGCAGTAGCAGATGGCGCGCCCGTTGGCGTAGCGCAGTCGCTTGAGCAGAAACAGGCTGTCAAACGGCTTGAGTTGCAACTGCGCCATCAACGCGGGCGGCACCGCCTGGCGGCTTTTTTCCAGCAGCTCGGTGCGCGGCTCGCCCCCTTGCTCCCGCACTATCTGGTGAAAGTTGGAGGTGCGTCTGGGGTTGAGACTGAAACGCGGCGGGGTGACGAACCAGCCGCGGCGATCCTCCCGATAGATAAGGCCGTTCGCCTCCAACTGCACCAGCGCCTCGCGGATGGTAACCCTTGTGGTGCCATAGAGTTCCCCCAGCAGCCGCTCGGAGGGGAGCTTGTCGTTGGGGGCCAGGCCCCCCGCCAGGATCTGGTTGGCGAGGGCATCCTTGATCTGCAGGTATTGGGGTTTGCTCATGAAAATCCCTGGTTTTGCAATAAGTTGTGCAATGAGTTGGGACAGGGCTGGTCATCTGCCCTGTGGTTAAACGGCGACATCAAGATGTGTTGGTAGATACCAGTGTTAGGTCTGTGGTTCAGGCTTTCTAGATTATCGCGATCCCGGCGCTGAAAATGAATTTTTTGTTGCATGTAGTGCCACGCCTTTGACCTTGGCGGGGCAGTTATCCACAATGCGCTCATTCTGGTATATACCAAAAAGGAGCGAAGTCATGACCCATATTCCTGCGGCCCCCGCCGCCGTCGATTACCTGCTGCTGACCCCGGGCCCCCTCTCGACCACCGCGACTGTACGCGCCGCCATGCTGCAAGACAGCTGCACCTGGGATGCGGACTACAACCAGGGTGTGGTGGAGCCCATCCGCCGCGAGCTGGTGCGCCTCGCCGCCGGCCCGGAATATCAAAGCGACTACAGCGCCGTGCTGCTGCAAGGGAGCGGCAGCTATGTGGTGGAGAGCGTACTGGGCTCGGCGATAGGCGCCGATGAGTGCCTGCTCATCATCAACAACGGCGCCTACGGTGCCCGCATGGGGGAGATGGCCCGCTGCCTTGGCCTGCGCCACCATGAGCTCGACTGCGGCGAGACGACCCGCCCGGAACCCGCCGCCATCGAGGCGATGCTGGCGCGCCACCCCGAGATCACCCATCTGGCCATGGTGCACTGCGAGACCACCACCGGCATGCTCAACCCGCTCGACGAGGTGGCTCAGCTCTGCCAGCACCGCGGCATTCGCCTGATCGTCGATGCCATGAGCAGCTTTGGCGGTATCCCCATCGACATGGGGCGCCTTGGCATCGAGTTTCTCATCAGCTCTGCCAACAAGTGCATTCAGGGGGTGCCGGGCTTTGGCTTCGTCATCGCTCGCCGCGTGGCGCTCACGGCCTGCGCCGGTCATGCCCGTTCGGTCTCCCTCGACCTGCATGCCCAGTGGCAGACCATGGAGCAGCAAGGGGGCAAGTGGCGCTTTACCTCGCCCACCCATACCGTGCTTGCCTTTGCCCAAGCGCTGCGCGAGCTGGACGAAGAGGGGGGCATTGAAGCCCGTCATCGGCGCTACAGGGAAAATCAGCGCACGCTGGTGGATGGCATGTCTGCCCTCGGCTTTGCGCCGCTGCTGCCCGAGCAGTGGCAATCCCCCATCATTACCGCTTTCTACTCTCCGACCCACCCTGATTACCGCTTCGCCGACTTCTACCAGCGGCTCAAGGCGCAGGGCTTTGTCATCTATCCGGGCAAGGTCTCCCAGGCCGATTGCTTCCGTATCGGCAATATCGGCGACGTGACCCCAGAGCGGGTGCGCGCTCTGCTCGTCGCCATGACCAACGCCTGCTACTGGCAGGGGGCTGCGTGATGACTAGCATGGCGCCTCAGGGTTGCGATCAGCACGAACATAAGCTGCACGGCAGCGGCCGCGCCGACAGCGAAGGGGATATCAACCTTGGCGAGGGTCGGGCGCGCTGGTGGGCAGGTCAGAGCGAAGAGGTACAGGCCGGATTGGCGGAGGATAGCCGCTACTTCCTCCATCAGGCGCTCTCCACCCCCTGTCTGGATCTGATTGAGCGCGCGCAGGGGAGCTGGCTGACCAGTGTATCGGGCAAACAGTATCTCGATTTTCACGGCAACAGCGTCCATCAGCTGGGCCACGGCCACCCCAGAGTGGTGGCCGCGGTGCAGCAGCAACTCGCCGATCTGCCGTTTGCGCCCCGGCGCTACACCCATCAGGTCGCCATCGACTGCGCCCGCACCCTGGCCGAACTGGCCCCCGGCGATCTCAACCGGGTGTTGTTCGCCCCCGGCGGCAGCGAAGTGGTGGGGATTGCCCTGAAGCTCGCCCGTTTCATAACCGGCAACAGCAAGGTGGTGTCCCTGTGGGATGCCTTTCATGGCGCCTCCCTCGATGCCATCTCGGTCGGCGGCGAGGCCTGTTTTCGCGCCGGTATGGGCCCATTGATGGCCGGCGTAGAGCGCATCCCGCCGCCCACCCGTTATCGCGGCGTCTGGTATCGCGGGGAGGGGGATGATCTGCACTACGCCGATTATCTGGAGTACGTCATCGAGAAGGAGGGAGGGATCGGCGCCTTTATCGCCGAGCCGATCCGCAATACCGATGTACAGGTGCCCTCGAAGGCCTACTGGCAGCGGGTGCGGGAGATCTGCGATCGCCACAAGGTGCTGCTGATCGTCGACGAGATCCCCAATGCCCTGGGGCGCACTGGCCACTGGTTCAGCTTTGAAGAATTCGGCATCGAGCCCGACATCATCTGCCTGGGCAAAGGGTTGGGAGGCGGGGTGGTGCCATTTGCCGCGCTCATCACCCGCGACCGTTTCAATCAGGCCGCAGCTATTTCGCTGGGTCACTACACCCACGAGAAGAGCCCCATCGGCTGCGCGGCGGCCCTCGCCACGATAGAGACAATCCGCGAAGCGGGATTGTTGGCAAAAGCGCAGGAGGATGGCCGTTTTATGGCGGCCGAGCTCGGCAAGTTGGCCGAACGTCATCCGCTGATCGGGCAGGTGCGCGGTATCGGTTTGCTCTGGGCGCTCGATCTAGTGGTCGATCACCAGAGTCGCACCCGCAACAGCCAGGTCGCCGAGCGGCTGCTCTACCGCTGTCTTGAGCTGGGGCTCAGCTTCAAGGTCTCTCAGGGCAACGTCATCCAGCTCTCGCCCCCGCTTAATATCGCTCGCGCCGATCTGGTACGCGCCATCTCCATTCTCGATCGCGCCCTCGGCGAGATCGCACTTTCACCGAAACAGGAACACCACCATGACTGACTTGCAGATTGTTGTAGACCCGACCACCGACGTGGAGGCGCTGATCCTCGACTGGGCCGGCACCGTCGTCGATTTCGGCTCCTTCGCCCCCACCTCCATCTTCGTCGAGGCCTTCGCCCGCGCCTATGACTTCCCCGTGACCCTCGATGAGGCGCGCCAGCCCATGGGGCTGGGTAAGTGGGATCATATCGCGGCGCTCGGCCGTCTGCCCTCGGTGGATGCCCGTTGGCAGGCCCGCTTTGGCCACCCCATGAGCCACGCCGAGGTGGACCACATTTATCACACCTTTATGCCGCTGCAGATTGCCGCGGTGACCCGCTTCGCCGACCCCATCCCCGGTGTGCTACCGGTGCTGGAGGCACTGCGGGGGCAGGGGATGAAAATCGGCTCCTGCTCCGGTTACCCCCGTCCGGTGATGGAGGCGCTGGTACCTGCTGCGGCCGATCACGGCTATCGCCCGGATCACTGGGTCGCCACCGACGATCTCAAAGCGGGTGGTCGCCCCGGCCCCTGGATGGCGCTGGCCAACGTGATTGAGCTGGGAGTGAGTGCGGTGCATCGCTGCATCAAGGTGGATGACGCCGTGCCGGGTATCAGCGAAGGGCTTAACGCGGGCATGTGGACGGTGGGATTGTCGGTTTCCGGCAACGAATTTGGCGCCACCTGGGAAGCGTTTTCCGCCATGAACGAGGCGGAGATAGCCGCCCGGCGCGCACCGGCCGAGGCCAAACTGCGGGCGGCGGGGGCGCATTATGTGATTGATACCTTGGCCGACATCGCCCCGGTTATCGCCGATATCAACCGCCGTCTGGCGGCAGGAGAGCGGCCCTGAACAAGGCGGGATGAGAGGAGGGGAGAGCCGGCCTTGCCGGCAGGTTCAGGCCGATGCTCCCTGACTATCAGGCATAAAAAAACCGGCGCCTTGGCGCCGGTTTTTGTTCTCCGAGACTCTATTACAGAGAAGCGGTGAAGGTACGGGTGATGACGTCTTGCTGTTGCTCCTTGGTCAAGGAGTTGAAGCGAACGGCATAACCGGATACGCGGATGGTCAACTGCGGATATTTCTCCGGGTTTTCCATGGCGTCCAGCAGCATTTCACGGTTCATCACGTTGACGTTCAGGTGCTGACCACCTTCCAGGTTGGCTTCGTGGTGGAAGTAACCATCCATCAGGCCGGCCAGGTTGGCTTTCTGGGCTTCCATGTCTTTACCCAGCGCGTTCGGCACGATGGAGAAGGTATAGGAGATACCATCTTTGGCGTAAGCGAACGGCAGCTTGGCAACGGAAGTCAGGGAAGCAACGGCACCCTTCTGGTCACGACCGTGCATCGGGTTGGCACCCGGGCCGAACGGCGCACCGGCACGACGGCCATCCGGGGTGTTACCGGTCTTCTTGCCGTACACCACGTTGGAGGTGATGGTCAGCACGGACTGGGTAGCCACGGCACCACGGTAGGTGTTCAGCTTCTGAATCTTCTTCATGAAGCGCTCGACCAGGTCGCAGGCGATGTCATCGACGCGAGCGTCGTTGTTGCCGAACTGCGGGTACTCGCCTTCGATTTCGAAGTCGATGGAGACGCCATCGGCATCACGTACCGGCTTGACCTTGGCGTACTTGATGGCAGACAGGGAGTCAGCGGCTACGGACAGACCGGCGATACCACAAGCCATGGTGCGATAGACGTCACGGTCGTGCAGCGCCATCAGGGAGGCTTCGTAGCTGTACTTGTCGTGCATGTAGTGGATGATGTTCAGGGCGGCCACGTACTGCTTGGCCAGCCAGTCCATGAAGTGATCCAGTCTGTCCATCACGTCGTTGTAATCGAGGTACTCGGAGGTGACCATTTCGGTCTTCGGACCGACCTGGATCTTGAGCTTCTCGTCCATACCGCCATTGATTGCATACAGCATGGTCTTGGCCAGGTTGGCACGGGCACCGAAGAACTGCATCTGTTTGCCGACGATCATCGGGGACACACAGCAAGCGATGGCGTAGTCATCGTTGTTGAAGTCCGGACGCATCAGGTCGTCGTTCTCGTACTGAACGGAAGAGGTCTCGATGGATACCTTGGCGCAGTACTTCTTGAAACCGACCGGCAGCTTCTCGGACCACAGGATGGTCAGGTTCGGCTCAGGGGACGGGCCCATGGTGTACAGGGTGTTCAGCATACGGAAGCTGTTCTTGGTGACCAGGGTACGGCCGTCAACGCCCATACCGGCCAGGGTCTCGGTCGCCCACATCGGGTCGCCGGAGAACAGTGAATCGTATTCCGGGGTACGCAGGAAGCGAACCATACGCAGCTTCATGACCATGTGGTCCATCAGCTCCTGGGCTTCTTGCTCAGTGATCAGGCCTTTCTGCAGGTCACGCTCGATGTAGATGTCCAGGAAGCTGGAGGTACGACCGAAGGACATGGCCGCGCCGTTCTGGGACTTGACCGCCGCCAGGTAGGCGAAGTAGGTCCACTGTACGGCTTCTTTGGCGGTCTTGGCCGGTACGGAGATGTCGCAGCCATATTTGGCAGCCATCACCTTCATCTGTGCCAGGGCACGGTGCTGCTCGGAGATCTCTTCGCGCAGACGGATGGTGGCTTCCAGGTTGACACCGTTTTCCAGGTCAGCCTGCAGGGACTTGAACTGAGCCAGTTTGTCGGCCATCAGGAAGTCGATACCGTACAGGGCAACACGACGGTAGTCACCGATGATACGGCCACGGCCGTAGGCATCCGGCAGACCGGTGATGACGCCGGACTTGCGGCAGTTCAGGATGTCTTTGGTGTAGACGTCGAACACGCCCTGGTTGTGAGTCTTGCGGTACTCGGTGAAGATCTTCTCGACCATGGGGTCAAGCTGGCGACCGTACACTTCGCAAGAGGTCTTGACCATCTTGATACCGCCGTTGGCGATGATGGCGCGCTTGAGCGGCTTGTCGGTCTGCAGACCAACGATTTGCTCCAGGCTCTGATCGATATAGCCGGCATCGTGAGCGGTAATGGTGGAGGGCAGGTCGGTATCAAAATCGACCGGCGCGTGAGTGCGGTTCTCGATCTTGATGCCTTCCATGACCTTGTCCCACAGCTTGGTGGTGGCTTCGGTCGCGCCAGCCAGGAAGGACTCGTCACCTTCATACGGGGTGTAGTTCTTCTGGATGAAGTCACGGGTGTTGACAGAGGTCTGCCATTCACCGGCTGCGAAGCCTTCCCATGCTTTTTGGAACTGTTCGTTAAGTTCTGCCATTTTCATTACCTCTCAAGGTATTTATGTGTCTGCCGCCATCCTTAATGATGGCGACGGAAGATAAACCAGTAAGTCAGCCCAACCATGACGCCACCACCAATGATATTACCGATGGTGACAGGAATGAGGTTGTGCAGGACGAAGTTGGACACGGTCAGGTCGGCAAAGGTCGCCGGATCCTGGCCGATGGCCTGCCAGAATTCCGGGCCTGCGATGCTGTGAATGGCGATGCCGACCGGGATCATAAACATGTTTGCGATGCTGTGCTCGAAGCCGGAAGCGACGAACATGGCGACGGGGAGCAGCATCACCATCACCTTGTCGGTGGCGCTGCGGGCGCCGAAGGCCATCCACACGGCGAGACACACCATGAGGTTGCAGAGGATGCCAAGTGCCACGGCCTCGAAGAAGGTGTGGTGGATCTTGTGCTGGGCCACTTTCATGGCGTTCAGCCCCCACTGGCCATCCGCTGCCATGTATTGTGCCGACATGATGATGAGGCCGACGATGATGAGACCGCCGATGAGGTTGCCGAAGTAGACCAGTCCCCAGTTCTTGAGCAGCTGGGCCCAGCTGATGCGGTTCGCCGCCTTGGCTACCAGGGTGAGGGTAGTGGAGGTGAACAGTTCGGCGCCGAGCAGGACGCAGAGGATGAGGCCGAGGGAGAAGCAGATGCCGCCCACCAGCTTGGACATGCCCCAGGCCATGCCGCTTGAGCCCGTGGTGACGGTGATATAGAAGACGAAGGCAATGGCGATGAAGGCGCCAGCGGTGATGGCCAGGGGAATGACCTTGTATGCGGGCTTGGTGGCCTTGGCATAGGTAATGTCTTCGGCCAGGGCGGCGATGGCTTCGGGCTTCAGACAATCAAAGGGAGATTCTGCTTTCAATTCTCAGTACCTGCATATTTTGCCTGTGGAAATCATAACAAAGGGCCAGATCGTCAAAATTGACTCCGATCAAGAATTGCAGATTGTGAATGTAATTTTACTACAAAAATTTGAGTCCTCCGGCAGCGTTGCTTTACACTAGGTTTCAGCTGAAACATAAATGCTGATTTTTTAATGCAATGATTTTAAACAATTTATTTTTCATCGCCTAAAAATGGTACTGGCAAGGCATCTTTGCATCTCCCCAGCATTCTCTGCCCCGGTTTGGCAACCCCCTAAGAGGTATTTTTTGTTTTTTATTTCATCTTTGAATAACAAATCGCCTCTCTGGCGACCATAAAGCAAAAGGGGCCATCAGGGCCCCTTCACATACTACCACATCAGCCCCATGAGTGGGCTCGTTTGGCCTTCTGCAGCTTCTCATAGGCTGCCAGCAGCTTCTGATGCAGCGGGAACTGGGAGAGGGAGAGATCGGCGGCTTCCAGACCGTGGAAGCGCGCCTCGCCGCGGGCGTTGGCCCACGCCTGCGCCAGGGTCTCTTCCCCGAACATGCGGGCGAACACCGGACGGTACTGCTCGGGGTCGCGATCCTCGTCCAGGAAGAGCTCGACGCAGGCGCGCAGGGCGCGGTAGTAAGCTGCGCGATCCGCCGGGAACACCGACTGGTTGAACTCCATGGTCCAGTCAATGAGGTCGAGGGCGCTCTCCAGGTCGCCAGCGGCCAGCGCCAGCATGGCTTTGAGCTCACCGACGCGCAGGGTGTGCAGGGCAGTGCCCTTGGCGGCGGCGATGCCGAGCAGCTCGCGCACCCGGGTCCGCTCGTCGTGACCCTCTTCATCCAACTGGTCGAACAGGGCCATGTACTGCTCTGCGTCCCACTCGAGCGCCGGCAGCGCCAGGATGGTCTCCCGCAGGTGGGCCCCCATGGTGTTGTTGGCCAGCAGCAGATCTTCCACCGGATAGATGTCGGACATGCCGGGCACCAGGATACGGCAGGCGTAGACACCCAGGTGCTCGTAGTCGGCGATGTAGACCGGCTGCTCCAGCTCGTGGAAGATGCCGATCAGGTGGTCGAACTCCTCTTGCGAGGTGCCACGGAAGTCCCAGTCGGCAAACTCGAAGTCGGACTCTTCCTTGAACAGATCCCAGCTGATGAGGCCGGAGGAGTCGATGAAGTGGGTCTCCAGGTTGTGGTGATCCGCCACCTGCTCGTTGTCGAACGACGGCGGCACGAAGACGTCCAGATCCTTGAGGCTGCGCCCTTGCAGCAGTTCGGTGACGGTGCGCTCGAAGGCGACCTCGAAGCGCGGGTGGGCGCCGAAGGAGGCAAAGCAGGTGCCGTTGCTCGGGTTGAGCAGCACCACGCAGATGACCGGATAACGGCCGCCGAGGGAGGCATCGAAGCTGTAGATGGGGAAGCCTTCGGCCTCCAGCGCATCGATGGACGCCTTGATGCCGGGGTAACGGGCGATGACCTCGCCCGGGATCTGGGGCAGGCTGATGGCCTCGGCGATGATCTTGTTCTTCACGTGGCGCTCGAACACCTCCGACAGCCCCTGGGTGCGGGCTTCGGTGCGGGTGTTGCCGGCGCTCATGCCGTTGGAAACATACAGGTTGCCGACGATGTTCATCGGGATGTAGACGGTCTGGTGATCAGACTGGCGCTCGAAGGGCAGGGCGACGATGCCGCGTTCCTCGTTGCCGGATTGCAGGTCCACCAGCATGTCGGCGGTCACTTCCCCGTCCGGGTTGTAGAACTTGCGGGTGAAGGGGTCGAGCAGACCGGCGGGCAGCTGATCCCCCTCGATGGGGAACCACTTCTCGTTCGGGTAGTGGACGAAGTCGCCATTGGCGACCTGCTCGCCCAGGTAGAAATCGGCGAAGAAGTAGTTGGTGGAGAGACGCTCGAAATACTCGCCAAGGGCGGAGGCGAGCGCCGCCTTCTTGCTGGCACCCTTGCCGTTGGTGAAGCAGAGAGCGCACTCCTTGTCCCGGATGTGCACGGACCAGACGTTGGGCACGGGGTTGAGCCAGGAGGCCTCTTCGATATCAAACCCCAGGGCTTGCAGCTTGGTCTGGAAGCGTTCGATGGAATCTTCCAGCGCTGCGTCCTTGCCGGGAATAAAAGTGTGGTCGGTCATCACAATGTCCTGATTTTATGGGCTCATGTTTGGACGCAGATAATAGCATGAGTGACGGGGAAAGCGGCCAGGGCAATGGTGTGGGCTTGCCCAGGTCTGCATTGGATGGGCGGGGTGTGGTAGTGGGGCCGGGCGGTGCGCTGCGGGGCGGTGATTTTTCATGGGAAAGAGGGTTGGGTCATCAGTTTTACTTAACATAATTAAGATAAAGTAAATTTTATTATGACCCTGTGCCCTTCATCATGACGTCAACCGTTGGCGGGGGAAGGAAAAGAGGGGAAAGCCCGTGCCCGTTCCGCCCCCCCGTCTTGATGAGCCTTGACCAGGAGTGCTGAATGTTCCCGATGATCCCCCGTATCGACCCCGAGATAGCCAGGTTGGCGCCGGGCTTTTGTGCCCTCAGCATCGTGGTGGAAGCCGCCCCCGTGATTGACACCCTGGTGGGGGAGCGTGCCCTGGCCCGGGCATGTGCGGCCCTTGGCACCGACGAGGCCCCCTGGGCCCTTGAACATCTGGCCGCCTGGGATCAGGTGTTCAAGGGGTTTGGCGCCAAGCCTGCCCGCACGCCCTGCTCGGCCCAGGCACTGCGCAAGCGGGTGCTGCGCGATGGCGTCTTGCCCGCCATCGATCCCGTGGTGGATCTCTACAACGCCATCAGCATCGAGTATGCCATTCCCGTGGGCGGGGAGGATCTGGCGGCCTATGTGGGGACGCCGCGCCTGGTGATTGCCGATGGCTGCGAATGCTTTGACACCCTCAGAGAAGGGCTGCCAATCCAGGAGGCACCAGCTCCCGGAGAGGTGGTGTGGCGGGACGATCTCGGCGTCACCTGTCGCCGCTGGAACTGGCGCCAGGGGATCCGCACTCGCCTGAGCCTCTCTTCCCCCCGGATGTGGTTCATTCTGGAGTGTCTGCCGCCGATGCCGCGCACGGCCTTGTGGGAGGCCGGCGACAGGCTGATTGCCGGTCTCACGCAGATGATGCCTGGGGCCCGCATCGAGCAGACGTTGGTGGAGTGATTGAAGGAGCAGACGAAAAGATAAAAGGAGGCACCCCATGCTCGCCCGGGCGGTCATAGGACAGATCTTGCTCGCCATGCCACGTCTGTGCCGCCCGCCTTTCCCCACCGCCTGCGAACACATCAGCAAGCAGAGGAACACAGCAACACGCCGGGCTGACATCGCCCCCTGGAGCTTGCCACGTCGGGGCCGGTGTACCCGGCCCTTTCAGCGCGCCTAACCGATGAATTTCAGACCCAGGATCCCGCCGATGATCAGCAGCAGGCAGAGCACCCGGGCGAGGGTGGCAGGTTCGTTGAACAGCCAGATCCCCATCAGCACTGTGCCGACCGCACCTATGCCGGTCCAGACCGCATAGGCGGTGCCAAGGGGCAGCTGTTTGACCGCCATGGCGAGCAGCAGCACGCTCACGGCCATGGCGATCAGGGTCAGCAGGGTGGGGAGGGGACGGCTGAAACCGTCGGTGTATTTGAGGCCAATGGCCCAGGCGACCTCGAACAGGCCTGCCAACAGCAATAGCAACCAGGACATAAAGCAGATTCCGCAGGAAGCAGGGTCGTCCCTGCGTATCAGGAGGCCTCGGGGCCGTCCCCGAGGGGCAGCGGGGCTGCCGGTCGGTCTCAATGATGCCCCAACTGGAGGCAGGATGCCAACCGGCTGCCCGCAGGTCGGCCAGGCCGACGGATATTGCAGCGAATGGCACAGAATATTGCGCAATTCGACTTGCGCCCGCCGTCACAATCCGTAATGTGGACAGACGCATTTTTTGCAACTCATATATTGTGAATCCCTTGTAAACGGCTGGCGCCAAGGCAAGGGTCACGGGTACCACACACGATTTCTATAAGCAGCTATCCAGGGTAGGACATTATGAAAAAAGTAGGTTTGGTCGGTTGGCGTGGCATGGTGGGTTCGGTCTTGATGAGCCGGATGCAGGAAGAGAAGGATTTTGCCCGCATTCAACCCACCTTCTTCACCACCTCCCAGGCCGGTGAGGCCGCCCCCAATTTTGGTGTCGATGCCGGCACCTTGCAGGACGCCTTCGATCTCGAGGCGCTGGCCGCACAGGACGTCATCATCACCGCCCAGGGCGGCGACTACACCAAGGATGTTTATCCGCGTCTGAAAGCCGCCGGCTGGCAGGGCTACTGGATTGACGCCGCCTCCTCCCTGCGCATGGAGAAGGACGCTGTCATCATCCTGGATCCGGTCAACGGCGACGTCATCGAGGATGCCCTGAACAACGGCATCAAGACCTTCGTTGGCGGCAACTGCACCGTCAGCCTGATGCTGCTGGCCCTGGGTGGCCTGTTCAAGGCCGATCTGGTGGAGTGGGTGAGCGTGGCCACCTATCAGGCGGCCTCCGGTGGTGGTGCCCGCCACATGCGCGAGCTGGTCACCCAGATGGGCATGCTGCGGGATGAAGTGGCGGTGGAGCTGGCGGATCCCGCCTCCGCGATCCTCGACATCGAGCGCAAGATCACCGAGAAGACCCGCTCCGGCACCCTGCCGGTGGACAACTTCGGTGTGCCGCTGGCCGGTGGCCTCATCCCCTGGATCGACACCAAGCTCGACAACGGCCAGAGCCGTGAAGAGTGGAAGGGCCAGGCCGAGACCAACAAGATCCTGGGTATCGAAAACGCCGCCATTCCGGTGGATGGTCTGTGCGTGCGCATCGGCGCCCTGCGCTGCCACAGCCAGGCCTTCACCATCAAGCTGAAAAAAGATGTGCCCTTGGCCGAGATCGAAGCCCTGCTGGCCGCCCACAACGACTGGGTCAAGGTGATCCCCAACGATCGCGACATCACCGCCCGCGAGCTGACCCCGGCTGCCGTTACTGGCACCCTCAGCATCCCGGTGGGTCGTCTGCGCAAGCTCAACATGGGCCCGGAGTACTTGGCCGCCTTTACCGTGGGTGACCAACTGCTGTGGGGCGCCGCCGAGCCGCTGCGCCGCATGCTCAACATCCTGCTGGCCCGCTGAGGTAGCGGCAGCAGGGAACAGGGAAGGCCTTGCCTTTCTTGTTCCCCTCTTCGTGTCTGTCCGTAAAAAAGCGGCATCCCTTGGGATGCCGCTTTTTAATTTATCCAGTTTGACTCTTAGATGTTCTGTGCTTCGTTTGGCACGATGACAGAGGCATGATTTCCTTTCGGCCCCTGCTGCAGTTCAAAGTTGACTGCCTGACCTGCTTTCAAGGTCTTGTAACCTTCCATTTGAATCGTGGAGTAGTGAGCGAAGATGTCTTCACCACCGCCTTCCGGACAGATAAACCCAAATCCTTTTGCGTTGTTGAACCACTTGACTGTTCCGGTTGCCATACATCTACATCCTTTTATTGATTACCCTGAAGTCGTTGAGTAACCTGCGCCAGCCTTATATAACTAGGGCATGACCCCGTAGCAGACGGGCGCCGATTAGCAAGTAACCAATCTAGTCCAACTTTTAAGCGAGTCAAGAAGTTGTTAACAACCGATGTGATCTGGTTAACAAGTCTATTGACAATCTTGAGCGACACGGTAGTAATCTAGAGGTACCAAAGCGCAACTATGAGCAAGCAGAAAGAACTCTTTGCTAATGAGGAGATTGCAGAGGCAGAGAAAACGAAGCTGCAACCGCCACCCATGTACAAGGTCGTCCTGAACAACGACGACTACACACCGATGGAGTTCGTGGTGGAGGTGCTGCAAAGGTTCTTTGGTATGGATCTGGAGAAGGCCACTCAGGTGATGCTGAGCGTGCATTATAGTGGTAAGGGGGTCTGCGGCACATTTACCGCCGAGATTGCCGAGACCAAAGTGGTCCAGGTCAACACCTATTCACGTAACAACGAACATCCACTGCTATGTACCATGGAAAAGGCTTGAATCTGATGACTTGATGGCGATAACGACACCGCATTGTTGCTGTACTGAGGGGAGGTGCCTATGTTGAACAAAGATCTAGAAAAGACGCTGAACGAGGCTTTCAAGCTGGCCCGTGACGAGCGCCACGAATTCATGACCGTCGAGCACCTGTTGTTGGCCCTGCTGGATAACAGCTCAGCCCATGAGGCGCTGAGTTCATGTGGTGCGGATGTGGAACAGATGCGCAAAGAGATCCGCGCCTTCATCAATCAAACGACCCCGCTCATCCCCCGTGACGACGAAGACAGGGAAACCCAGCCGACGCTGGGCTTCCAGCGCGTGCTGCAACGTGCCGTCTTCCATGTCCAGTCGTCCGGCAATACCGAGGTGAGCGGTGCCAATGTCCTGGTCGCCATCTTCAGCGAACAAGAGTCCCAGGCCGCCTATTTCCTGAAAAAAGCCGAAATAAGCCGCCTGGATGTGGTGAACTTCCTGTCCCACGGTGTGCGCAAGGACAACAAGCCCGAGAGTGGTGGTAACAATGCGGAATCTGATGACGAGGTATCCTCTGCCCAGATAGAAAGCTTTGCCACCAACCTCAACCAGCTGGTGCTGGAGGGGCGTATCGACCCGCTCATCGGCCGTGATCAGGAGCTCAATCGCACCATTCAGGTATTGTGCCGCCGTCGCAAGAACAACCCCTTGCTAGTCGGGGAAGCCGGGGTGGGCAAGACCGCCATCGCCGAAGGGCTTGCCTACCGTATCGTCAAGGGGGATGTGCCCGAGGTGATTGCGGGTAGCACCATCTACTCCCTGGACATGGGCTCTCTGCTGGCGGGCACCAAGTATCGTGGTGACTTCGAGAAGCGCCTCAAGGTGCTGCTCAAGCAGATCGAACGTCAGGAGGGGGCCATCCTCTTCATCGACGAGATCCACACCATCATTGGCGCTGGTGCGGCTTCCGGTGGCCAGCTGGATGCGGCCAACCTCATCAAGCCGCTGCTCTCCAATGGTTTGCTGCGCTGCGTGGGCTCCACCACCTACCAAGAATATGCCCAGATCTTCGAGAAGGACAGGGCTCTGGCTCGTCGCTTCCAGAAGATCGACATCGTCGAACCCACAGTAGACGACACCACTCGCATTCTGATGGGACTCAAGAGCCGTTATGAGTCTCACCATGGCGTGCGTTACACCGTCAAGGCGATCCGGGCGGCGGTGGAGCTTTCCGCCAAGTACATCAATGATCGCCATCTGCCTGACAAGGCCATCGACGTCATCGACGAAGCGGGTGCAGGGCAACGCCTCTTGCCCGTCAGCAAGCGCAAGAAGGTGATCAATGTGCCGGAAATCGAGGCCATTGTTGCCAAGATTGCTCGTATTCCCGAGAAATCTGTCTCCTCCTCCGACAAGGAGGTGCTGAAGAATCTGGAGCGCAATCTCAAGATGGTGGTGTTCGGGCAGGACAAGGCCATCGAGGTGCTGACCGATGCCATTCGGTTGTCACGTTCAGGTCTTGGCAACGAACGCCGACCTGTGGGCTGTTTCCTGTTTGCTGGCCCGACCGGGGTGGGCAAGACCGAAGTGACCCAGCAACTTGGCAAGGCGCTCGGGGTCGAGGTATTGCGATTTGACATGTCGGAATACATGGAACGCCATACCGTGTCCCGGTTGATCGGGGCTCCTCCCGGTTACGTGGGATTCGAGCAGGGAGGGCTGTTGACCGACTCCGTCCTCAAGCATCCGCACTCCGTCGTGCTGCTTGACGAGATCGAGAAGGCGCACCCGGATGTCTTCAACCTGCTGCTGCAGGTGATGGACAACGGTACCCTGACGGACAACAACGGGCGCAAGGCAGATTTTCGCAATGTGATCCTGGTGATGACCACCAACGCAGGGGTTCAGGAAACCCAGCGCAAGTCCATCGGCTTCCAGCAGCAGGACATGAGCCACGATGCCATGGCGGTGATCAACAAGACGTTCAGTCCGGAGTTCCGCAACCGGCTCGATCACACCATCTGGTTCAACCATCTCGACATGGGAGTGATCCATCAGGTGGTCGACAAGTTCATCGTCGAGCTGCAGGTTCAGCTGGATGCCAAGGGCGTTTCACTGGAGGTGTCTGAAGAGGCGCGCCACTGGTTGGCAGAGAAAGGGTATGACAGGGCAATGGGAGCAAGACCCATGGGCCGGGTCATTCAGGAGCACCTCAAGAAGCCCCTGGCCAACGAGATCCTGTTCGGTTCCCTGGTCGATGGCGGCATTGTGAAGGTCGAGCTGGTGAACAACAGCCTCAGCTTTGATTTTCAGGTCAACGTTGAAGCTGTCTCTCACTGACTGTGAGCAAGGCCGGAAATGACAAAAAACCCCAACCGAGAGGCTGGGGTTTTTTGCTGAATTCCTGGCTTAGCGAGAGCGGAAAACAATACGTCCCTTGGAGAGATCGTACGGAGTCAGAGCCACCGTTACTTTGTCCCCAGTCAGGATACGGATGTAGTTTTTGCGCATCTTGCCGGAAATATGAGCGATAACCACGTGACCATTTTCCAGTTCCACACGGAACATGGTATTGGGCAAGGTTTCGAGAATGGTACCCTGCATCTCAATACTGTCTTCTTTAGCCATTGAATCCTCTTGATAAGCCACAACAAAAAACCGCTGGATCATGCCGGATTTAAGGCTATGTGTAAAGTTTACTCGGGCTTGGTGTCGATTTTTTTCCATTCGCCCTGTACCAGCAGCTCATGGGGCAGGTATTGGCGCTTGTAATTCATCTTGCGGCACTCCTCCACCAGATACCCCAGATAGAGCCACTGACGACCGGTACGTCTGGCCAGTTCCAACTGGCTCAGGATGGCGAAGGTGCCGAGCGACCGGTCGGCATAGTCGGGGTCGAAGAAGGTGTACATGGCGCTCAGAGAGTGGGGAAGCAGGTCCGTGGTGGCCACGCCGATGAGGCGTCCCTCCTTGCGCATCTCCAGATAGAGGGGGGGCATCCAGTCGCAGTGCAGGAACCCCTTGTATTGGGTCCGGCTCGGTGGATACATGCTGCCATCCCGATGACGCTCACGGATATAGCGTTCATAGAGCTGGTAATACTCGGGCTTGTCGTCATAGCTCAGTACGAGCTCGAGATCCCGGTTCAACTGGCGGATGCGTTTCTGCCCACGGCTCGGGGTGAAGCGTTCACTGTGTATGCGCAAGGATTGACAGGCGCTGCAGGCGGGGCAGTGAGGACGATAGATGTCGTTGCCACTGCGCCGGAATCCTGCCGTCAGCAGCCGTTCGTACCCGGCGGCGTTGAGCAGTTCATGGTCCATCAGGACCAGCAACTGCTCCTGCTCGTGACCGAGGTAGCTGCACGGGTGCCTGGGGGTCAGCCCGACCTTGAGGATCACTTCTTCACTCATAGGCTGATTCTCCTCGGTTGCCAGCATCCCTCTTGCAACGGTTGCCGGGTCAGGGTGGCCAGGGTGGTCAGAAAGCGCTGCCTTGGCCACTCCTGAACGCCCAGTGTGGCCAGAAAGTCGTTTTGCATCTGGCAGTCGATGAGGGCACCGCCGTGCCCTGCAAAGTTGCGACAGAGGGCCACCATGGCCAGTTTGGCGCCATTGTCGATGCGGCTGAACATGGATTCACCACAAAAGAGTCGGCCCAGGGAGAGGCCATAGAGACCTGCCTGCAACTGATCATCCTGCCAGATCTCGATGGAGTGGGCATGACCGAGGCGATGAAGGCGCCGATAGGCGTCGATCATGGGGGCACTTATCCAGGTGCCGCTGGCGGTGCGACGGGGGGCGGCGCAGGCTGCAATGACGTCATCAAAGGCGCGATTGATGTAAATCTCGAAGGGGGTGCGGCGCAAACACTTCTGCAGGCTGCGGCCGATGTGGAGTTCCTCGGGCACGATGACTCCCCTGGGATCCGGTGACCACCACAGCAGTGGCTGATGGGGTTCATTCCATGGAAAGATCCCGCTGTGGTAAGCTGCCAGCAATCGAGCGGGGGAGAGATCTCCCCCAATCGCGAGCAGCCCGTTGGGCTCTTCCAGCGCATGGCTGGGGGAGGGAAACCAGCACAGCTCATCATCCAGTTCGGTAAGATAGCGAGACATAAGGCAGAGGTTCATAGATGAAGGCCATTATCCTGATAGTATCCAGCTTGCTTGGCTTTGTCACGGCACCGGCCTGGAGTGCGGTGTATGAACGCAACACGGCGCGTCCGGTGGAGCAGGTGGTCTTCGGCCAGGTGGATGCGGTGCGCAACATCACCCAGCGCCAGATGGTGGAATCAGAGCATTCCGGCTGGAAAACTCTGGGAGGGGCCGTGCTTGGCGGGCTGCTCGGCAACCAGTTTGGCGGTGGGCACGGGCGGGAGATTGCCACTGCGGTCGGGGCACTGGCGGGAGCGGCGGCGGTGCAGCAGTTTCAGTCAGGGGGCAGCGTGGTGGAGAACAAGCTGGTGGAGCTGCTGATCCGCAACGAGCAGAACGGGCTCATCAACGTGATCCAAGATTACGATCCGGCCATGGTCTTTGCGCAGGGCGACAAGGTGCGCATCCTCTATTTCAGCGATGGGGTGCGGGTCGACAAGACCTATTGAACGGTGAAGAAGGGATTGACCCGGCGGCCGCCACACAAGGGGCGCCGGGCGGTACTACACGGAGTGCCTCTGCTGATGCTTGCTCAGACGTCCTGACAGACTATCTTGTCTCGCCCGGTATTCTTTGCCTGATACAACTGGCGATCTGCCTCGCTCAGCGCCTCGTCCATGGAGAGCCGCCCGACATTGATGACGCCGAAACTGGCGCGTACAAAGAGCGATATCTCCCGGGACAGCGGTTGCTGGCGCATTTGCAGACGAAGCCCTTCCAGTCGCTTGAGCAGCACGGGAACGGGGCAGTGGGGCACCATCAGGGCAAATTCTTCACCACCGAATCGGGCTATCATGGCATCCGGGAAGAACTGGGTGAGCAGCCTGGCCAGATGACAGAGCAGCTGATCGCCGATGGCATGCCCCCAGTGATCATTGACCTGCTTGAAGTGATCCACATCGAGCACGCACAGGGAGAGCTGCGCCTGATGGCGCTGATGCTCCTCGAACCACTTTTGACCCTCGTTGAACCAGTAGCGTCTGTTGTAAAGTCCGGTCAGGTAGTCTCGGTTGGCCGATTCCTGGATGTTGTTGAACTGCTCAAGGGCCTCCAGGTTGTGGCTGACCCGGCACTGCAGCTCCTCGGGTTCAAAGGGCTGATTGAGAAAATCATTCGCCCCTTGCTTGAGGTAGCGTGCCGAGAGGCCGTGTTTGTCCGATACCGAGATGCCGATGATGGCGAGCTGCTGCTTGCTGTAGCGCTCGCGCAGCATTCGCACCAGGCTGATGCCATCGATCTCCGGCATGTAGTAGTCCACCAGCATCAGGCGAATGGCGGGGTGCTGCTCGAGCTGCGCCAGCGCATCGCGTGCTGAATTGGCCTCGTGCACCTGCAACAACTGCTTGCGCAACTGGGCCGCGGTGCGGTGACGGGAGGTGCGTGAATCGTCGACCACCAAGACTTCGATGGCCTGGTTGAGGTAGAGGCGGTGCACCAGACCGACGGCATATTGCAGGGAGTGACGTGAATCCTTCATCACATAGTCCAGCACCCCGGCCTCCAGCCAGGCTTCCCGCTTCTCTTCGCTGATGTCGGCCGTCAGGATCACCACCGGCAGCCCACGCTCCCTCAGCACATTGACAGCCTCTCCGCCGGGGGCGTCCGGCAGGGTGAGATCCACCAGGGCGACCACATAATCTTCCCCATGGCAATCGCGAGCCCCTTCAAGGGTATCGAAGGCGTCGATTTCCAGCCCGGTCTGCTGCGCAATGGCCTGGGTCAGCATGCGGCGTACCGTCAGGCTGTCTTCCACTATCATTATTTTTCGTTTCATCCTGCTCCTTGCAATAAAAAAGGGCATGCCAACTGGCATGCCCTTTATATCCTTCCGATTATTGTGCGTCCAGATATCGCTCTGCATCGAGGGCGGCCATGCAGCCGGTCCCTGCGGAGGTGATCGCCTGGCGGTAGACGTGATCGGCCACGTCGCCGGCGGCGAACACGCCCGGGATGCTGGTCTGGGTTGCGAACCCTTCCAGCCCGCCACGTACCTTCAGATAGCCGTTTTCCATCGCCAGCTGCCCTTCAAAGATCTGGGTGTTGGGCTGGTGACCGATGGCGATGAAGACCCCCATCAGCGGCAGCTCGGAGGTGGTGTCATCCCGGGTGCTGCGCAGGCGCACGCCGGTGACGCCCATGTCGTCACCCAGTACTTCGTCCAGGGTCTGATGGGTGTGCAGGACGATATTGCCGCTCTCGACCTTGTCGTTGAGGCGCTTGATCAGGATCTTCTCGGCGCGGAACTCGTCGCGGCGATGGATGAGGTGCACCTTCTTGGCGATGTTGGCCAGATAGAGTGCCTCTTCCACGGCGGTGTTGCCGCCGCCGACCACGGCGACTTCCTGGTTGCGGTAGAAGAAGCCGTCACAGGTGGCGCAGGCGGAGACGCCGCGGCCCTTGAAGGCCTCTTCGGAGGGCAGACCCAGGTATTTGGCGGAGGCGCCGGTGGCGAGGATCAGCGCATCGCAGGTGTATTCCCCGTTGTCGCCCTTGAGGCGGAAGGGACGCTCGGTCAGCGTCACTTCATTGATGTGATCAAAGAGGATGCGGGTATCGAACTTCTCTGCATGCTCTTTCATGCGCTCCATCAGGGCCGGGCCGGTCAGCCCTTCCGCGTCCCCTGGCCAGTTTTCCACTTCGGTGGTGGTGGTCAGCTGACCACCTTGCTGCATGCCGGTGATGAGCAGGGGATTGAGGTTGGCGCGAGCGGCATAGACGGCCGCAGTGTAACCTGCCGGACCGGATCCCAGGATCAGCAGTTTGCTGTGAGTGACTTGGCTCATGATGTGATTTCCGAGACGTGATGAGTTTGCGCGATTGTAGGTAATTCGTGATCCGTGGTCAAAGGCCAGCGCATCGATTGGGGCAATCGCCAACAAGAGGGGTGAGCCGGGGATGGCAGGCATAAAAAAACCGCCCATCGCGGGCGGATTTTCACTCATCTACCTTCCTTTGCAGGGACGCGATCAGTTCAGCAGGGTCAGGGGATCCGTGTAAGCCAGGTTGTGGGCCACGGCAACCTCCTTGCAGGTGATTTTGCCCGCCATCACGTTCAGGCCGTGCAACAGGTGGGGATCGGCGAGCAGAGCGTTGCGATAGCCCTGTTCGGCCAGCTTGATGATGAAGGGGAGGGTGGCGTTGTTCAGGGCCACGGTGGAGGTCCGTGCCACGGCCCCCGGCATGTTTGCCACGCAGTAGTGCACCACATCGTCGACGATGAAGGTGGGATCTTCATGGGTGGTGGCATGGGAGGTCTCGACACAGCCGCCCTGGTCGATGGCCACGTCTACGATGGCCGCACCGGGTTTCATGCGAGCAATGTGGTCACGGCTGACAAGTTTTGGCGCAGTGGCGCCAGGCACCAGCACGCCGCCGATGACCAGGTCCGCCGCCAGCAGATGGCGCTCCAGGGTCTCGCGGTTTGAGTAGACCACCTTGGCAGCCCCCTGGAACTCGCTGTCGAGACGGCGCAGGGTATCGACGTTGTTGTCGAGGATGGTGACGTCGGCACGCAGGCCGACGGCCATGCGGGCTGCGTTGGAGCCCACCACACCACCACCGATGATCACCACCTTGGCCGGTTCCACGCCGGGCACACCACCGAGCAGCACGCCGCTGCCGCCACGGGATTTCTCCAGTGCCTGGGCACCGGCCTGAATAGACATGCGTCCGGCCACTTCCGACATGGGGGCCAGCAGGGGCAGACCGCCACGACCGTCTGTGACGGTTTCATAGGCGATGCAGACGGCACCACTGTCGATGAGATCCTGGGTTTGGGCCAGGTCCGGCGCCAGATGCAGATAGGTAAAGAGGGTCTGGCCGGGACGCAGCATGGCCCGTTCCACTGCCTGGGGTTCCTTGACCTTGACGATCATCTCCGCCTTGGCGAAAACTTCGGCAGCGGAGGCCAGGATCTCGGCTCCGGCAGCCAGATAATCTGCGTCACTGAACCCAATGCCATTTCCTGCGCCGCTTTGGACGAAAACAGTATGGTTTCGTGCTGTCAGTTCACGTACACTGGCCGGAACCATGCCTACGCGATATTCATGGTTTTTTATTTCCTTAGGTACACCGATAATCATGCTATCCCTCGTCTATCGATTGGTGGTTTATGTTGCCTAGATGTTAAGCGACATTTGCGCCTAGTATATTCAGGTATTGACAGGATTTGTGACCATTATTATAAAATGACTGGTGATTCTTACCAAAAAATAGCCAAAGGATGGAATTAAATGATGGAAGCTAAGAGTCGGCTAAAGGATTTGGACAGGATTGACCGCAACATTCTGAATGAACTGCAAAAGGATGGCAGGATTTCGAACGTTGAGTTGTCCAAACGAGTTGGCCTGAGTCCCACACCGTGTCTGGAACGGGTTCGTCGCCTGGAGCGACAAGGGTATATCGAAGGATATGCCGCCATTCTGAACCCTCATTATCTGGACGCGTCTCTGCTGGTGTTCGTGGAAATTACCCTCAATCGTGGCGCCCCCGATGTGTTCGAGCAGTTCAACAAGGCTGTTCAGGTGCTCGAAGAGATCCAGGAGTGCCATCTGGTGTCCGGTGATTTCGACTATCTGCTCAAGACCCGCGTCAGCGACATGTCCGCTTACCGCCGCCTGCTGGGTGAAACCCTGCTGCGTCTGCCGGGCGTCAACGACACCCGCACCTACGTGGTGATGGAAGAGGTCAAACAGAGCAGTCGTCTGGTGATCAGCACCCGATAAGCGGGGTTGTGCTGTGACTTGCAAGTTCCATGACGAGTCACGATAGTCAGAAACGAGCGGCCGGTCCGCTCGTTTCTTCTTATAGAGAGTTTCAGGCCCGCCCTCAGGCACTGGCTGACAATCGGTGGGCTTTTCAGGGATACTAGGCCCCCTATCCCCGCATTCATGTTTTCACAAAGGAGCCGGAGTTTGGCCGATAAAAAGCTGTTTACTCCTTTATCAGGTACACAACGGATCTTCGAGGCCGTCTTGATCGCCATCACCCTGATGGCTGCCTATCTTTTGCTTGCCCTGCTGACCTACCATCCCGCCGATCCCGGCTGGTCGCAAACCTCCTGGCAAGGGGAGGTGAAGAACCTCGCGGGCAGCGCCGGTGCCTGGCTCGCCGACATCACCATGTTTACCTTCGGGGCCTTCTCCTATCTAGTGCCCCCTCTGGTGGTGCTGCTTGGCTGGAGCCTGTTCTGGCGCCCGAGCAAGCTGCTGGAAGTGGATTACCTCACCCTGTCGGTACGGATCATCGGCTTCGTGCTGACGGTGCTCGGCATGTCCGCCATCGCCAGCATGAACTTCAACGACTTGCAGAACTTTTCCGCCGGCGGCCTGGTGGGGGATGTGATCGCCTCCGCCGTGGTGCCGCTGTTTGGCGGCGTGGGGGCCAACCTGATGCTGCTCTGCTTCGTGGCGACCGGCATCACCCTCTTTACCGGCTGGTCCTGGCTCACCATTGTCGAGCGCATCGGTGCCGCCTGCACCGGCTCTGTCAGCGCCATCTACCATTTCCCCACCACCCTGGGCCGCTGGCTCACCGGTGGCTGGCGCCAGCCCCGCTATGAGGGGCCGGATCCCCTGCTGGAAGGGGGCGTAGGCAGCTTCGATCAGGAAGAGGATGACGAAGACCCCCACGGCAGCTGGACACGCAACCCCAAGGCGAAGAATCGCGCTCAAAAGACAAAAGCTGACGAATGGCTGCCGGAGCTTGACGAAGACACCTTCCAGTTCGATCCGCAGTTTGACGACGAAGAGGACGAGGCTCCGGCGCCTGCCGCCAAGGGCAAGCGTGTGGCCAATGGCCGTCCGCGTCCCGCCGTGCGCCAGGAAGAAGATGACCTCGACTTGCCCTGGGCGGAGGGGGATGACGAACCCGATGCTCCCGTTGCCGCTGCGCCGGTGAAAGCCAAGCGACGTCCCCAGCCCGGTCTGGCCCCTTTGCCAAGCATCGATCTGCTGGACAGACCGCCCGCCAAGACCCAGATGATGAGCAAGGACGAGCTGGAGCGCATGGGCCGGCTGGTGGAGGCGAAGCTCGCCGATTACAACGTGCAGGCCAAGGTGGTGGGCGTCTATCCCGGTCCCGTCATTACCCGCTTCGAACTGGACCTGGCGCCGGGCATGAAGGCGAGCAAGATCACCAATCTTTCCCGGGATCTCGCCCGTTCTCTCTCTGCCAGCAGCGTGCGGGTGGTGGAAGTGATCCCGGGCAAGACGTTCGTCGGGATCGAGCTGCCCAACCGGGTACGCCAGACCGTCTACCTGCGGGAAACCCTCGACTGCGAGGCGTTCGCGGCCAGCCGCAATCCGCTCACCATGGGGCTGGGTCAGGACATCGCGGGGGAACCCGTGGTGGTGAACCTCGCCAAGATGCCTCACCTGCTGGTGGCCGGTACCACGGGCTCGGGCAAGTCGGTGGGGGTGAACACCATGATCATCTCCATGCTCTACAAATCCTCCCCCGAGGATCTGCGCTTCATCATGATCGACCCCAAGATGCTGGAGCTCTCGGTCTATGAAGGCATTCCGCATCTGCTGACCGAGGTGGTCACCGACATGAAGGATGCCGCCAACGCCCTGCGCTGGTGCGTAGGCGAGATGGAGCGTCGTTACAAGCTGATGTCCGCGGTCGGGGTGCGCAACCTCAAGGGGTACAACGACAAGGTGCTGGCCGCCATCGAGGCGGGGGATCCCCTGGTCGACCCCCTGTGGCGTCCGGGCGACTCCATGGATCAGATGCCGCCGGAGCTGGAAAAACTGCCCCACATCGTGGTGGTGGTGGACGAGTTCGCCGACATGATGATGATCGTCGGCAAGAAGGTGGAGGAGCTTATCGCCCGTATCGCCCAGAAGGCGCGGGCGGCTGGTATTCACCTTATCCTCGCGACCCAGCGTCCGTCGGTGGATGTCATTACCGGCCTCATCAAGGCCAACATCCCGACCCGTATCTCCTTCCAGGTGTCGAGCAAGATCGATTCGCGCACCATCCTGGACCAGGGGGGCGCCGAATCCCTGCTCGGCATGGGTGACATGCTCTACATGCCTGCCGGCACCTCCAACCCCACCCGTGTCCACGGTGCCTTCGTCGATGACCACGAGGTACACAAGGTGGTGGCGGACTGGAAACTGCGTGGCGAGCCGGATTACATCGACGAGATCCTCTCCGGCGAGTCGGACGGCGAGGGCGGCGGTGGCGACTTCGGCGGGGGCGGCGATGAAGAGCTCGATCCCCTGTTCGACGAGGCGGTGGCCTTCGTGGTGGAATCCCGCCGTGGCTCCACCTCCAGCGTCCAGCGCAAGTTCAAGATCGGTTACAACCGGGCGGCCCGTCTCATCGAGCAGATGGAAAACCAGGGCATCGTCAGCGCCCCGGGTGGCAACGGCCAGCGCGACGTGCTGGCTCCGCCGCCGGTTCGTGACTAAGCCTAACTCCTGTATCATTCTGGCCATGCCCTCTGCGGGCGTGGCCTTTTATCGAGAACCTCCCTATGAAGAGCCTGATGAAAAAACAACTGTTGATGGGTTCCATTCTGCTGGTTGCCAGCAGCCAGGTATGGGCCGATGCGGCCAGCGATCTCAAGGAGAAGCTCTCCTCCGTCAATGTCTTCTCCGCGACGTTTGCCCAGACCGTTTATGACAGCAAGGGCAAGGAGCTGCAAAAGGCGAGCGGCTCCCTGCTGGTGCAGCGACCCAACCGCTTCAACTGGCACACTACCTCCCCGGACGAGAGTCTGATCGTGGCCGATGGCAAGGATGTGTGGGTGTACGATCCCTTCGTCGAGCAGGTCACCGCCCTCAAGATGAAGGATGCGGTGCTCAACACCCCCTTCGTGCTCATCGCGGGCAACGACAACAGCCTCTGGAAGAACTATGACGTGACCCAGGAAGGGGATGTCTATACCGTCACCAGCCGCAACAAGGACGAGCTGATCGCCTCCTTTCGCATCACCTTCGACCGTCAGAACAACATCAGTCGCTTCGACGTGAAAGAGGCCCAGGGCCAGTGGAGCGAGTTCGTCTTAAGTGGTTTTGATCGCAAGCCGGTGCTCAAGGGCAACGAATTTGTCTTCAAGATCCCGAAGGGGGTCGAGCTGGACGACCAGCGCTGATGAGCCAGCCGTTACCGGCGTTATCGTCTGACCGGGTGTTGTTTATGACCGATCAGATGCAAGGTCAATGCAGATGAGCAATTTATCCCTGGATTTCTCCTCGGACTTTCGTCCGCTTGCGGCCCGGATGCGGCCGCAAACCCTCGAGCAGTACATCGGCCAGCAGCATATCCTGGGGCCGGACAAGCCCCTGCGAAAAGCGATCCTGGCGGGGCACTGCCACTCCATGATCCTCTGGGGGCCCCCCGGCACCGGCAAGACCACGCTGGCAGAACTGGTTGCCCACTACTGCCAGGCGGAGGTGGAGCGGCTCTCGGCGGTCACCTCCGGCATCAAGGAGATCCGCGCGGCCCTCGACAAGGCGAAGGAGAACGGCTGGCGCGGGGTGCGCACCATCCTGTTCGTGGATGAAGTCCACCGCTTCAACAAGAGCCAGCAGGATGTCTTCCTGCCCCACATCGAAGACGGCACCATCACCTTCATCGGCGCCACCACCGAGAACCCCTCGTTCGAGCTCAACAATGCGCTGCTCTCCCGGGCCCGGGTCTATCTGCTCAAGAGGCTGGAGGAGCAGGACATCCTCGCCATGATCGATCAGGCGATGCAGGACCCGCGCGGTCTCAATGACCCTAGCCTGCGCTTTGCCCCCGGGGCCAAGGAGGCGCTGGCGAAAGCCGTGGACGGGGACGGGCGCAAGTCTCTGAACTATCTGGAGCTCCTGGCCGACATGGCCGAGGCCGACAGCTCAGGGGCGCGGGTGATCGACAGTACCCTGCTCGCCGCCGTGGTGGGAGAGCACGTGGCCCGTTTCGACAAGGGCGGCGATCACTTCTACGACCTCATCTCGGCGGTGCACAAGTCCATTCGCGGCTCGGCGCCGGATGCGGCCCTCTACTGGTATGCCCGCATGGTGAGCGCCGGCTGCGATCCCCTCTACATCGCCCGCCGCTTGCTGGCCATTGCCTCGGAAGACGTGGGCAACGCCGATCCCCGTGCCATGCAGGTGGCGCTCTCGGCCTGGGACTGCTTCCATCGCATCGGCCCGGCGGAAGGGGAGCGGGCCATCGCCCAGGCCATCGTCTACCTCGCCTGCGCCCCCAAGAGCAATGCGGTCTACACCGCCTGGAAGGCGGCGCTTCATGACGCCAAGAACCTGCCGGACTTCGAGGTGCCGCCGCACCTTCGCAATGCCCCTACCAAGCTCATGAGCGAGCTGGGCTACGGCGCCGAGTATCGCTACGCCCACGACGAGCCGGGGGCCTATGCCGCCGGCGAGCAGTACTTCCCCCCGGAGCTTGCCGGCAAGCAGTACTATCAGCCCACCGAGCGGGGGCTTGAGAAGCAGATAGCCCAGAAGCTCGACTATCTGCATGAGCTGGACAAGCAGAGTCCGCGCAAGCGATAGGAAAGACCTTCAAGCCCCTTGCCCGGAAAGCGCACGGCAGGGTTATCAGGGGAGGGGGGCCCGGCAAAAACGGGCGCAATAGTCCCTGTTCGGGCGGGGGGGCGGTCTGCTACACTGCCCGTCTGACCCCGGTTGTCTTGGCCTTGCACCATCTTCTTGATTTCGAAGGCCCGATTCCGAAGGCAAAGGGGTGCGCCAACCGATGTTAACTTCCGGATCTGTTTCCCAACCCGGTCACGATGACCCGGGCCCAGATCCCATTAAAAAAAGTAGGTAAACCATGCTGGATCCCAAATATCTGCGCAGCGACATCACCGAAGCTGCCGCTCGTCTGGCGACACGTGGCTACGTTTTGGACGTAGCGGCGGTCAATGTTCTGGAAGAGAAACGCAAGGATCTGCAGTCCCGCACCCAGGAGCTGCAGGCCGAGCGCAACGCCCGCTCCAAGTCCATCGGTGAGGCTGCCCGTCGTGGTGAAGATGTTGCCCCCCTCAAGGCCGAGGTGACCAAGATCAACGACGAGCTCGAGACCAGCAAGGTCGAGCTGGAGGCCCTGCTGGCCCAGCTCAAGGGGATCGCCGACGCCATCCCCAACCTGCCGAGCGAGACCACCCCGGTGGGCCGTGACGAGAACGACAACGTGGAGGTCCGCCGCTGGGGTACCCCGCGTGAGTTCGATTTCCCGGTACGCGATCACATCGATCTGGGTGAGGCGGCCAAGGGGGTCGACTTCAAGAACGGCGTCAAGCTCTCCGGCGCCCGTTTCGTGGTCATGAAGGGCCAGATTGCCCGTCTGCACCGCGCCCTGGCCCAGTTCATGCTGGACCTGCACACCCTGCAGCACGGCTACACCGAGTGCTACGTGCCCTATCTGGTCAACCCGGACAGCCTGTACGGCACCGGCCAGCTGCCCAAGTTCTCCCAGGATCTCTTCAATACCGGTATCGAAGGGGAAGGGGAAGACGAAGGCAAGGTGCGCAAGTTCTCCCTCATCCCGACCTCCGAAGTGCCGCTCACCAACATGGCCCGTGACGAGATCTTCGACGAGCAGGAGCTGCCCATCAAGATGACCGCCCACAGCCCCTGCTTCCGCTCCGAAGCGGGCTCCTACGGTCGTGATACCCGTGGCCTCATCCGTATGCACCAGTTCGACAAGGTCGAGATGGTGCAACTGGTGCACCCGGAAAAATCCTGGGATGCCCTGGAAGAGATGGTGGGTCACGCCGAGAAGGTGCTGCAGTTGCTGGAGCTGCCGTATCGCGTGATGGCACTTTCCACCGGTGACATGGGCTTCTGCGCCGCCAAGACCTACGATCTGGAAGTGTGGCTGCCGGCCCAGAACACCTATCGCGAGATCTCCTCCGTCTCCAACTGCACCGACTTCCAGGCGCGCCGCATGCAGGCTCGCGTGCGCATCGACGGCAAGCCGCAGCTCATTCACACCCTGAATGGTTCCGGTCTGGCGGTGGGTCGTACCCTGGTGGCCGTGCTCGAGAACTACCAGCAGGCAGATGGCCGCATCGCCATCCCGGCTGCGCTGCAATCCTACATGGGCGGCCTGACCCACATCGGGTAAGCGCTCGTTGCAGACGACAACGCCATGGCATGCCATGGCGTTGTGCATTCTGGGCCCGGGAAACCCGCCGCAAGGGGAAGGGATAGCTCCCTTCGGGCCTGTAACACAATTTTATCAAGCATTGCGCAATCGTTTTTGTTAGACTGCGCCGCAATTTCGCAGGACATCTTTTTCTATGGTCTGGATTGATTACGCCATCATCGGCATCGTCGGTTTCTCCGCCCTCATCAGCCTGGTGCGCGGCTTTCTCAAGGAGGCCATGTCTCTGGTCACCTGGTTCGTCGCCTTTTTCATTGCCAGCCATTTCTATCCCGATCTCGCCGTCTATTTCACCTCTTTCTCCGATGCCATGGTTCGCAACGGTCTGGCCATCGCCGCCCTGTTCGTGGCGACCCTGATCCTGGGGAGCGTGGTGAACTACGTGGTGGGCCTGCTGGTGGAAAAGACCGGGCTTTCCGGCACCGACAGGGTGCTCGGGGTCTGTTTTGGCGCCATTCGCGGGGTGCTGATCGTCAGCGCCCTGCTGTTTTTCATGGATACCTTCACCAGCCTCTCCCAGAGCGACTGGTGGGTGGCGTCCAGGCTGGTGCCGGAGTTCAAGCCGGTGATCCAGTGGTTTTTCGGGTTCATGATGAACTCGTCCAGTTTTCTTCAACAGGTACAGTGACTTCGAGGTAGCAAAGACATGTGCGGTATTGTCGGTATAGTTGGCACCACCCCCGTCAATCAGGCCCTCTACGACGCCTTGACGGTGTTGCAGCACAGGGGACAGGATGCCGCCGGGATCGTGACCATTGACAGTGGAAACTTCCGGCAACGCAAGGCCAACGGTCTGGTGAAGGATGTGTTTGAAGTGCGCCACATGCAGCGCCTGAAAGGGAATATCGGCATCGGACACGTCCGTTATCCCACAGCAGGCAGCTCCAGTGCGGCAGAGGCGCAGCCGTTTTACGTGAACTCCCCCTACGGCATGGTGCTGGCCCACAACGGCAACCTCACCAACGCCAAGGAGCTCAAGGAGCAGCAGTTCAAGGTGGCCCGCCGCCACATCAACACCACCTCGGACTCCGAAGTGCTGTTGAACGTGCTGGCCCACGAGCTGGACTTGTGCGACAAGATGGCGCTGCGCCCGGAAGATATCTTCTCGGCGGTGCGCAAGGTGCACCAGCAGATCCGCGGTGCCTATGCCGTGGTCTCTCTGGTGATCGGCCACGGCCTCATCGGGTTCCGCGACCCCAACGGCATTCGCCCGCTGATCCTGGGTCGCCGGGTCGACGAGCAGGGGCAGGTGGAGTACATGCTCGCCTCCGAGAGCGTGGCCCTCGACGCCATCGGCTTCGAGACGGTGCGTGACGTCGCCCCGGGCGAGGCCATTTACATCACCGAGCAGGGCCAGCTCTTCTCCGAGCAGTGTGCGGAGAACCCGCAGATGAACCCCTGCATCTTCGAATACGTCTACTTCGCCCGTCCCGACTCCTTCATCGACAAGGTCTCCGTCTATGCCGCCCGCCTCAACATGGGTCGTAAGCTGGGCCAGAAGATCGCACGGGAGTGGGACGATCTCGACGTGGACGTGGTCATCCCCATCCCCGAGACCTCCTGCGACGTGGCGCTGGAAATCGCCCACACCCTGGGCCTGCCGTACCGTCAGGGCTTCGTGAAGAACCGCTACATCGGCCGTACCTTCATCATGCCGGGCCAGACCCAGCGCAAGAAGTCGGTGCGCCGCAAGCTCAACGCCATCAGCTCCGAATTCAAGGGCAAGAAGGTGTTGCTGGTGGACGACTCCATCGTGCGGGGCACCACCTCCGAGCAGATCATCCAGATGGCCCGTGAAGCGGGGGCCGCCAAGGTCTACTTCGCCTCGGCCGCGCCGGAAATTCGCTTCCCCAACGTCTACGGCATCGATATGCCCACCGCCAACGAGCTCATTGCCCATGGCCGTGAAGTGGAAGAGGTGTGCAAGCTTATCGGTGCCGACGGCCTCATCTTCCAGGATCTGGAAGATCTGGAAGAGGCGGTGCGGGAGATCAACCCCGAGCTGCGCCACTTCGAGACCTCGGTCTTCAACGGTCACTATGTGACCTCCGACGTGGATCAGGGTTATCTGGACCACCTCAATGCCCTGCGCAGCGACGACAACAAGGCCGTGCGCGAGTGGCAGGAAGGGACCAGCAACCTCGAGATCTTCAACGAAGGCAGTTAAACGTTTTCAGATTGCCAGCGTGATGAACAACAGGGGGGCCTCGGCCCCCCTGTTGCATGGATGCGCCTTGCGGCGAAACTGAGGGGGGCTCAGGCCAGATCCTCCCCGTTGCTCGCGATCACCTTCTTGTACCACCAGAACGACTTCTTGCGCCGGCGGGTCAGGGTGCCATGGCCGGCGTCGTCCCGGTCCACGTGGACGAAGCCATAGCGCTTGCTCATCTCGCCGGTGGAGGCGGAGACGAGATCGATGCAGCCCCAGCTGGTGTACCCCATCAGGGGCACGCCGTCCTCGATGGCGTCCCCCATGGCCTCGATGTGGGCGCGCAGGTAGGCGATGCGGTAGTCGTCCTCTATCTCCCCTTGCTCGTTCACTTCGTCCACTGCACCCAAGCCGTTTTCCACCAGGAAGAGGGGCTTCTGGTAGCGATCGTGCAAGGTGTTGAGGGTGATGCGAAGGCCCAGGGGGTCGATGCCCCAACCCCACTCGCTCACCTCGATATGGGGATTGCGCAGGGACTTGACCACGTTGGCCTCGCTGGTGTTGCCCGCATTCATGTCGGCGGCGGCGCAGCGGGAGGCGTAGTAGCTGAAGGAGACGAAATCCACGGTGTGCCTGAGGATCTCGTCATCTTCCGGCCCCTTCACCAGGGTGACCCCCTTGTCACGAAACACCCTCTGCGCATAGGCCGGATAGGCGCCCCTGGCCTGTACGTCGATGAAGAGGAGGTTCTCCCGATCTTTCTGGAGGGCGGTCCAGACGTCGGCGGGCTTGCAGGAGTAGGGGTAGAAGTTGCCCCCCGCCAGCATGCAGCCCACCTGGTTGGCCGGGTTCACCTCGTGGGCGATCCGGGTCGCCAGGGCGCTGGCCACCAGCTCGTGGTGGGCAGCCTGATACTTCACCTGATCCTGGTGCTCCCCTTGCTCGAACACCAGCCCCGCCCCGGAGAAGGGGCTGTGCAGCAGGATGTTGATCTCGTTGAAGGTGAGCCAGTACTTCACCAGGCCGTCGAACTGCTCGAAGCAGGTGCGGGCGTAGCGGGTGAAAAACTCCACCATCTGGCGGTTGCGCCAGGAGCCGTACTCGGTCACCAGGTGCATGGGCACATCGAAGTGGCACAGGGTCACCAGGGGCTCGATGTTGTACTTTCTGCACTCCTCGAACACCGCACGGTAGAAGGCGATGCCCTCGGCATTGGGCTCGCGCTCGTCCCCCCTGGGGTAGAGACGGGCCCAGGCGATGGAGGTGCGAAACACGGTGAAGCCCATCTCGGCCATCAGGGCGATGTCCTCCCGATAGCGGTGATAGAAGTCGATGGCCCCGTGGCTTGGGTAGAACTCGTCATCTTGCAGGGTGATGCGCTTCTCCTGGCCGAGTTTGACCGCCATGCGGCGCGGGCCATGGGGGATCATGTCCACCGTGGTCAGCCCCTTGCCCCCCTCGAGATAGCCGCCCTCCGCCTGATTGGCGGCCAGGGCACCGCCCCAGAGAAAGCCCTCGGGAAATCTTGTTAACGACATTGGTTACCTCTTGTCATGTCTGAATGGGGTGTCACAGCCCGGCCTGCGCCTGGCTGGTGGCGACGGGTTGCACGGGCTCGGCGCGGGGGGCCGGGCTCTCGACCGGGATGTCCTCGAACCCCATCACCAGGGTCAGCACGAAGGAGAGCACCACCGAGAGGGCCATCACGCCGAACACCCAGGCGATGGTCATGGGGTTGGCCGGATCGAAGAACTGCACGCTGGTAAAGAGCCCGGGGGCGGCCATGGAGTGGCTGGCGAGCCCCGCCATGCCGGCGACGGCGCCGCAGACAAAGCCGCTGATGAGGCTCGCGATGAGCGGACGCTTGAGGCGCAGGGCCACACCGTAGAGCGCGGGTTCGGAGATCCCCGCCATGATGGCGGAGGCGGCCGCCGCGAGCGCCGTCTGGCGCAGTTCCGGGTTTCGGGTGCGCCAGGCCACTGCCAGGGACGAGCCGCCAAGAGAGAGATTGGCGCCGATTTCGGAGGGCATCACCATGCCTTCCTTGCCGGTCTCGGCGATGGTCTGGATGATGGTCGGGGTGAAAACGCGGTGCATGCCGGTCATCACCAGCAGGGGCCAGAGCGCCCCCATGATGGCCACCGACAGCCAGCCCAGGTAGTCGTGGACCGTGTAGACCAGGCCGGAGATGGCGGTGCCAATCCAGATGCCGACGGGGCCGATGAAGAGGATGGCCAGCGGCGCCGCGATCAGCACGATCAGCATGGGTTTGAGGAAGTTCTTGGTGACCGCCGGGGTGATGCGGTCGACCCAGCCCTCGATGTAGGAGAGGCACCAGGTCATCACCAGCGCCGGAATGACGGTGTAGGTGTATTTGACCGCGGTCACCGGGACCAGGGCGAAGGTCACCTGCTCCCCTTCGGCGGCTCTGGCCATCAGCTCGATGAAGCTGGGGTGTACCAGCACCCCGGCGATGGCGATGGCCAGGGACATGTTGGTCTTGAACTTGACGGCGGCGGAGGCGGCCACCATCAGGGGCAGGAAGAAGAAGGCCCCATCCCCGGCTACCGTGAGGATGGTGAGGGTCGAGGAGCCTTTCTCCAGCACGCCGGTCATCTCCAGCACCATGGCCAGCAGCTTGAGCATGGAGCCGCCGATGATGGCCGGGATGAGGGGGGACATGGTGCCAATCAGGGCGTCGAGGATGGCAGCGCCCATGCGGCGCAGGCTCCAGCCAGCGGAAGCCTCCGCAAGCGGAGTCTGCCCGCCGCCCTGGGGCAGCAGGGCCAGCACCTCGCGATAGGCGTGGGAGACGGTGTTGCCGATGATCACCTGACACTGGTTGTCCGCCTGCACCACCCCGAGCACGCCCGTGATGGCCTTGAGGGCAGGGCCATTGACCCGGGCGGGATCGCCGAGCACAAAGCGCAGCCGCGTCATGCAGTGGGTCACGGCGACGACGTTGTCGGCGCCGCCGAGTGCGGTGATGACGGTACCGGCCAGAGCCGCATAGTTTTTTGACATCGAGGTAGATCCTTTTAACCAAGTGGGCCTGCTCGCCCCCGCCGCCGCGAAGGGCGGGAACGCGCATGAAACTGAATGTGGAACCGGTTCCACATAGAGTGCGCGGCCTGAGCGCGGGAGACAAGCACCTTGTGCAGCGAGCGTCCGGATCCGTGAATGGGATCACTGAACCCGGGCCAGCACACCATTCGTGCGACGACAAGCCGGGGGCGGTGCAGTACACTGCGCCCCGTTACGAGCAAGGGAGAACACAATGACGACGATGCTGGAGGTGGCAAGGCGGGCAGGGGTGTCGAAGGCGACGGTCTCCCGGGTGTTGTCGGGCAATGGTTACACCAGCCAGGAGACCCGGGACCGGGTGCAGCAGGCCATCGAGGAGTGCGGCTATCGCCCCAACCTGGTGGCGAGGCAGCTGGCGACCAGGCATACCCGGACCCTGGGACTGGTGGTCACCAACACCCTCTACCACGGCGTCTACTTCGGCGAGCTGCTCTCCCAGGTGGCGCGGATGACCGAGGATCGCGGGCGCCAGCTCATACTGGCGGACGGCAAGCACAGCGCCGACGAGGAGCGCCAGGCCATCCAGTATCTGCTCGATTCCCGTTGCGATGGCGTCATCATCTATCCACGTTTTCTTGGGGTGGAGGAGATGGACGAGATCATCGAGCAGCATGAGCAGCCCATCATGGTGCTCAACCGGCGTCTGAGCCGCCATCCGGCCCACTGCGTCTATGCGGATCAGCAGGCGGCGGCGGAGGCGGTGGTGGACAAGCTGGTGGCCATGGGGCACAGGGAGATCGCCTTCATTGCAGGCTCTGCGGATTCCCCCACCGGCGCCGAGCGCCTGGCCGGCTACCGGCAGGCGCTGATCCGGCACGGCATCCCCGTGCAGGAGACCTTGATCGCCCCCGGCAAATGGACCCCCGCCTGTGGCGCGGCCGCCGTCTCGGCCCTGCTGGCGCGAGGCGCTCGCTTCAGCGCCCTGGTGGCCAGCAACGATGACATGGCGATCGGGGCCATCAAACGGCTGCACGAAGCCGGTGTGATGGTGCCTGACGAGGTCTCGGTGGTGGGGTTTGACGACATCCCCCTGGCCCCTTACGTCATTCCCGCGCTGTCGAGCGTCAAGATGCCGGTGAACGGGATGATCCAGGAGACCATCAACCGCCTGATCACCATGGTGGAGGAGGGGAGCCGGGACGCACTGCCCGCCTTCAGCGGCACCCTGATCCGCCGCGACTCCCTCAGGCGTCTGACGGGCTGAGCCATGATGGCGGTGGGCAGGCCGGGCGGGATCCGTTAGCATAGGCCCCCCGGCGCCAGGCGCCGCGTGTCGTATCAACAGATGAGAGTTCAGATGGATGACCTGTTAGCCCCCGTTCGCCAGTTCCTGCATTGCGAGACCCCGGATGAGTGGGTGGAAATGGCGCGGGATCCCGCCCAGTTGCCGACCCTGCTTATCGATCACGCCAACTGCGAGAACAAGGCGGCACTCACCGCCCACAGCCTGGTGCGCCGCTACTGCCTGCCCAAGGAGAAGCGTCACCTGCTGCCCAAGCTGACTTTCTACCGGGAGCTCGATGCCTTGCCGGAGAAGGCGGAGATCCTCGGCAAGCGCACCATGGGCGAATCAGACAGGAGCGTGTTTGCCGAGCTGGAGCGCAATCCCCTGCTGTTCCCCATGGTGCGCCTCATCCAGGAGGAGCTGCACCACTTCGAGCAGGTGCTGGAGATCATGGCCGCACGGGGCATCCCCTATGGTCCCGTCACCGCCTCCCGCTATGCCCGCAGCCTGCTGACCCATGTGCGCACCTACGAGCCGGCGGCCGTGGTGGACAAGATGATCATCGGTGCCTATATCGAAGCGCGATCCTGCGAGCGTTTTGCCAGGCTGGCCCCTCATCTGGACGAGGAGCTTGGCCGCTTCTATGTCTCCCTGCTGCGCTCGGAGGCGCGTCACTATCAGGACTACCTGGCCCTGGCACAGACGTTCGCAGACGAAGACATCAGCGAGCGGGTGGCCTTCTTCGGTCGCCTGGAGGCCGAGCTCATCTGTTCGCCGGATCCGCAATTCCGGTTCCATAGCGGACTGCCTGTCAGATCTGACAGTTGTTGAGGTGATGGGGGCTGCCTACCATTCCCCTGTTCCTACTACGAGCGACGCAATCACTTTTTGAGCGCAATCCCCCGGCGACTGATGAGACATCAGGCCGGGTTTTTTTATGTCTGGCGCAAGGGGAAACGCGCCGCGGGATCAGCGGCGGTATTCGTTGTTGTAGTTCTGAATGAGGCGGCGGGTGACGTCGTGCTGGGGATCGGCGAAGACCCGCAAGGTCTTGCCGCGCTCCACCACACGGCCTTCGTGCATCACCAGCACCTCGTCGCTGATGTGGCTCACGATCCCCAGATCGTTGGCCACCAGCACATAGCTCAGCCCCATGGTCTCCTGCATCTCCAGCAGCAGGTTGATGATCTGGGAGCGTACCGAAATATCCAGGGTCGAGAGTGCCTCGTCCGCCACCACTATCTTGGGATTGAGGATGAGCGCCCGTGCCAGCCCCACCCGCTGCTGCTGGCCGGCGGAGAGCATCTGGGGATAGAAGAGGGCGTGGTCGGGCAGCATGCCCACCATGCGCAGGGTCTGGATCACCTTCTCCCGGCGCTCCTCCTCGCTCAGGGCCGTGTTGAGGCGAAGGGGGGTCTCCAGGATCTGGCCGACCCGGATTTTCCGGTTAAGGGAGGTGTTGGGGTCCTGGAAGATCATCCGCAGCAGCTTGCAGCGGGTCTGGTAATCGCCGTGGACCATGGGTTGCCCCTCGATGGCGATCTCCCCGCCACTCGGTTCAATCATGCCCGCCAGAATGCGGGCCAGGGTGCTCTTGCCCGAGCCCGCCTCCCCGACGATGGCCAGGGTCTGGCCCACCTCGAGATCGAACGAGAGGGGCTTTATTGCCTCCACCGCGCGGCGCCTGAACAGGCCGGTGCGGTTCTGGTAGGTCTTGCACAGGCCCCTGACCTGCAACAGGGAAGGTTCGGTCACGACGTGGTCTCCTTGGGTGTGCTCGCCGGATAGAGGGGCTGACGGGGCGGGCAGGTGCCCCGGATCAGGGTCTGGTGCCGGTTCATTTCTTCGGTTCTTCCATGTTGAGCGGGAAGTGGCAACTGAACTGATGCCCCTTGACCTTGCTCATCAGCGGTGTCTGCACGCACTGCTTCTGGGCGTAGGGGCAGCGTGGGCCGAGGCGGCAGCCGATGGGCAGGTGCTGCAGCGGCGGTATCACCCCGGGCAGGGTCTCGAGCCGGGACTTGTGGCGCACCAGTTTGTCAAAGTCCGGGATGGACTTGAGCAGGGCATCCGTATAGGGGTGGTGAGGGGATTCCAGGATCTGGTCCCGGGTCCCCACTTCCACCATCTGGCCGCAATACATGATGTTGAGGGTGTCGGTCAGGTTCGCGATGGCGGCGATGTCGTTGCTGATAATGAGGATGGTGGTATTGCCCAGCTTGTTCATCTTGTCCAGCAACCGCAGGATCTGGGAGTGGGTGGTGGACTCCATGGCGCTGGTGGGCTCGTCCGCCACCAACAGGCGCGGCTGGTTGGCGATGGCCATGGCGATCATCACCTTCTGGCACATGCCGTCTGACAGCTCGTGGGGATAGGCCCGCATCACCTTGCGGTGATCCTTGACCCCGACCCGGTGCAGCAGGGCGATGGCCCGCTTCTTGCGCCACTGGAAGCGCTGCCAGAACTTGCCGGTGAAGGCGCTGGTGGGGATGGCCTCTTCGAGCTGGGTGCCTATCTCCTCCGAGGGGTCGAGGCAGCTGATGGGGTCCTGGAAGATCATCGCTATCTCCCGCCCCATGATGCGGCGTCGTTCCTTGGGCGCCATGGTCAGCAGATCCATGTCGTTGAAGCGCATCCGGTCGGCGCGCACCGTCCAGTTGTCCTTCTGGATGCCAACGATCACCTTGGCCACCAGGCTCTTGCCCGAGCCGGATTCCCCCACCAGCCCGCGGATCTCCCCCTCGTTCAGGGTCAGGCTGACTCTGTCCACCGCCTTGACCTTGCCCTGGGGGGTGTCGATTTCGATGGTGAGGTTGCGTATATCGAGCAGGGGCATCAGCAATGTCTCCCGTTCAGGGCGCAGCCGGGTCGCTCAGGGCGTCCGGGGGCGGGGATAGATAACAAGGCTGGCAACATCAGTCGTTCCCCTCTTTGAGTGCTTCGCGAATGCCTTCGCCCACCAGGTTGGTCACCAGAACGCTGAACAGAATGGCCATCCCGGGCAGGGTCACCGTCCAGGGGGCCAGATAGATAAGATCGCTCGAATCGGCCAGCATGGCACCCCACTCCGGCTGGGGAGACTGGGCCCCGAGACCGAGGAAGCCCACCGCCGAGATGTCCAGGATGGCGGCGGAGAGGGTGCGGGTGGTCTGGGTCACCAGGGTCTCGACGATGTTCGGCAAGATGGCCAGACGCATGATCCGCTGGGGCGGAGAGCCGTCGAGGCGGCTTGCGATGATGTACTCCTTCTGCATCTCGGCGTGGACCGCGTTGTAGGTCGCCCGGATGAAAGGCGGTATCAACGCGAGCGTGATGGCGATCAGGGTGTTGAACAGACCCGGCCCCAGGATGGCCACGACGATGATGGCCAGCAGCAGGGACGGGATGGAGAGCAGGGTATCGAGCAGGTGATGGAGCACGCTCGACTTCACCCCCTTGCTCATGCCGCCGAGGATGCCGATGGCCGAGCCGATGACCAGCGCGATGAGCACCACCAGCAGGGCGTTGCCGAAGGTGAGCCTGGCCCCGGCCACCAGACGGGAGAGGATGTCGCGCCCCAGATCGTCGGTCCCCAGGAAGTAATCGATGTTGCCGCTGTTGGCCCAGGAGGGGGCGAGCAGCAGGTGGTTGCTGTGCTGATCGTCGATGCCGTAGGGGATCACCAGGGGACCGATGAGGGTCACCAGCAGCAGCAGCCCGAAGCACCAGAGCCCCGCCATGGCCAGCGGGTTGCGCCGGTAGGAGGCCCAGGTCTGCTCCAGGGGGGAGAGGATCTTGAGCTCCGGATAGATGTTCGATTTATCGTGCATGATGCAGGCTCCCGTGCTGGTCGCAAGGGGATGGGCACGCCTGTGCGCCGGTGGCCCATGGGCCGCCCTGGTTCATCCACAGACCGCAATCAATCTTGTCTTGCATAGAGTTCTTTACGCCGTGCCGGATACATGATGGTGGTCAGCAGATCGGTGCTGACGCTGATGAAGATGACGAAGCTCGCCACCACCAGGAAGGCGCCGCGGATGGCGGCATAGTCCTGCAGCGCGATGCTGCTCACCAGCCAGCGGCCGATGCCGGGCCAGTCGAACACCACCTCGGTGATCATGGCGGAGGTGAGCACGCTGCCAAGTTGCAGCCCCAGCAGCGGCAACACGGGGGGCAGGGCGTTCTTGAGCCCGTGACGCCAGACGATCTGGCGGCGGGAGAGTCCGCGGCTGGCGGCGGCCTTGATGTAGTTCTGTTTCATCACGTCGATGAGGGAGCTGCGCACGTGGCGGATCACCTCGGTGGTGGGCACCACGCCCAGCACCAGGGAAGGCAGTACCAGATGGCGCAGGGCGTCGTGCAGGGCCGCCTCCCGCCAGGGCTCCTGGCTCATCAACACATCGACGATGGCGATCCCGGTGATGGAGGGCACGTCGTAGAGCAGGCTGATCTGGCCAGAGGAGGGGAGCCAGCCAAGATCCAGGGAGAAGAACATCACCATCAGCAGCCCCAGCCAGAAGACCGGGATGGCATAGCCGACGAGGCCGGCGGCCATGATGGAGAGATCCGGGCTGCGCCCCTGATAGAGGGCCGCCAGGGTGCCCAGGGGGATGCCCACCAGCAGCGAGATGGCGAAGGCGGCGAGGCAGAGGGTCAGGGTCGCCGGGAAGTAGTGACGGATCTCGTCGAGGACCGGCTGGCCGGAAACGCTGGAGAGCCCGAAATCCCCGGCGGCGATGCGCTGGAGGAAGTCAGGATAGCCGTGCCAGAAATCCAGCACCTGGGTGATGAGGCGAAACTCCAGGAGGTAGGCCCCCAGAGTCAGCACCAGGAGGGTGATCACCAGCAGGGTGATGCGGCGCAGGATATAGAAAAACATGCTTATGCCTCCTGGGGACGGTGCGCCGATGGCCCGACGATGGAGTGGTTATCTATCATGGTCACTCCCGATGGGCCTGGTTGAAGGTGGTGCCGCCAAAGGGCATCAGGGTCAGCCCCTGAATGTCGCTGCGACTCACCTGGGTTCTCAGGGCATGGGCCAGGGGAATGAGCGGCAACTGCTCGTTGAGCAGGGACTGGGCATAGTAATAGTTGCGCAGGCGGAAGGCGAGCTGCGGGGTAGTCACCGCATCGTCCAGCAGCTGATCGAAGGCGGGGCTGCACCAGCGGCTGTAGTTGTTGCCCCGCTCGACGGCGGCGCAGCTCAGCAACTGGCGGAAGAAGTTGTCCGGATCCGCGTTGTCGGCGATCCAGCCCGAGAGCAGGCTGTCATATTGTCCATGGGCGAGCCGGGTCTCGATGACCGGCCAGGCCTGCTGCACTATCTTGAGGCTCACCCCAATCTTGGCGAAATCGCTGCGCATCAGTTGCGCCGTCTTGAGACCGTCCGGGTTGTAAGGACGGGCGCCGGGTTGCACAAGCACCTGCATCTCGAAGCCGTTGGGGTAGCCCGCGTCCTTGAGCAACTGGCGAGCGAGCTTGAGATCCGGCTTGCGCTGGGGCAGGGAGGGATTGTAACCCCAGGAGAGGGGCGGCAGCAGGCTGGCAGCGCTCTGGCCGGTCTCGAAATAGACCGCCTGCAGCAGATTCTGCACATTGATGGCGCTGGCGAGGGCCTGGCGCACCTGCACCTTGTTGAAAGGGGCCTTGCGGGTATTGAGGGCGAGGAAGGCGACGTTCATCCCCGACTGCACCGACAGATCCAGGTGGGAGTCCTTGTCTATCACCGACAGCTGGCTGGCAGAGGGAGTGCTCATCACGTCGCACTCGCCGGTCAGCAGCTTGGCAAGGCGCTTGGAGGATTTGGGCGTGATGTCGTAGATGAGCTGCTCCATTCTGGCCTCGCCGCCCCAGTAGCCGGGGTGACGCAGGTAGCGCACGAACTCGTTGTGGCGATACTCCTTGAAGCTGAAGGGGCCGGTGCCGATGGGGCGGCTGTCCAGCAGCGCCGGGGTGCCGGCCTTTAGCATCTGCTCCCCGTACTCGGCGGAGAGCACGATGGCGTAGTCGCTGGCTAGGGTGGCGAGGAAGGAGGCATCGGGGCGGTTCAGCTCGAACACCACCTCATAGGGCCCCTTCTTGTAGACCCGCTTGATGAGGTTGCCGAGCCCCAGGCTGTAAAAATAGGGGTACTCTCCGCCGGAGACGGCGTGGAAGGGGTGGTGTTCGTCCAGCAGGCGCTGCCAGGTGAACAGGACGTCGTCGGCATTGAAGTGACGGGTCGGACTGAACCAGGGGGTACGGTGGAAGGTCACTCCCTTGCGCAGGGTCAGGGTATAGGAAAGGCCGTCCTCGCTGCTTTGCCAGCGGGTGGCGAGCCCCCCTTCGATGCCGAGGGTGTTGGCATTGACCTCGAGCAGGCGATCGTAAATGGGACGGGCACTGGCATCCAGGGTCGCATCCGAATTGGCAAGCTGCGGGTTGAAGGTTCGGGGTGCCCCTTCGGCACAATAGATGAGCCCGGTTTTGGAGGCTTCATCGCGTTTCTGACAGCCGCTGACCAGGACCAGGAGACCAAGCAGCAGGGGGGTGAGCATTCTCATGTTGGAACCATGTTTTCAGACAGAGTTGCCCGCCAGGGGGCGGGCGCGTTGCGGGGGGCGGCCGGGCAGGCGCTCCCGTCGGGGGTGACGTGCGCCGCGTTATCCGCGCGCACAGACCCGGTGCCAGGCATCAGCCCGCCTCCTGGTTGCCACTGTTGTCATCCCCGTCCAGCAATTGATATTTGCGCAGCATCCCCCGGAACTGGTGATAGCTCAGGGCCAGCAACTGGGCTGCTTTGCGCTGATTATACTGGGATTGCTGCATCGCTTGCTTGAGTAAATTAATCTCGTACTCCGCCACCGCCCCTTTGAGATCCAGCGGCAGGGTCGGAGTCGGGGCAGCCTCTGCCGAGGTCGGCCCGTCCGTGGAAGGGGCGGCGTCACCTCGGGCACGGGGGCGCCAGGGGGAGTCAAAGGGATTGAGCACCAGCTCTGCCAGCGGCAGCTGGGGGTTGCCCTGGCGATAGAGGCTGCGTTCCACCACGTTCTTGAGCTCCCGAACGTTGCCCGGCCAGGGGTAATCTTGCAGCAGCTGGGTCGCCTTGCGCGAGAAGCCGGCAAAGAACGGATACCCCAGCTCCCGGGTCATGCCGTGGGCGAAGTGCTCCGCCAGCATCAGGATGTCCTCGCGCCGCTCCCGCAGGGGGGGCAGGGTGATGACGTCGAAGGCGAGCCGGTCCAGCAGGTCGTGACGAAACCGTCCTTTCTGTGCCAGTGCAGGCAGATCCTCGTTGGTGGCGCACACCAGCCGCACATCCACCTTGAGGGGCTTGGCGCCGCCCACCCGCTCGAACTCCCCGTACTCGATGACCCGCAGCAGTTTTTCCTGCACCCGGGCGCTGGTGGTGGCCAGTTCGTCGAGGAACAGGGTGCCGCCGTCGGCCCGCTCGAAGCGCCCCTGATGACGCTTGGCGGCGCCAGTGAAGGAGCCCGCCTCGTGGCCGAACAGCTCGGTTTCCAGCAGGCTCTCGCTCAAGGTGGCGCAGTTGATGGTGACAAAGCTTTGATCCCAGCGATCCGAGAGATAATGTAGGCGGTGGGCGATGAGCTCCTTGCCGGTCCCACGCTCGCCGATGATGAGCACGGGCTTGCGCAGCGGCGCGAGGCGCGATGCCTGCTCGATGATTTCTAGAAATGCGTTGGATTCACCCAACAGACTTTCCGTGGCCGTGGTCATCCCTGCCCCTGTGAGTTGAAAAATCTGGTTAATCTTACCAAAAGTTGGTTATTTTAATCATCACTTGTTTCCCCGGGACTTGAACTGCATTCTGAGTACCCATATAAATCAACAAGTTAAATATTGTTCCAGATTGGCACACAAGTTGCCATTGTCAATGGAGACACAACCCGATGCCTATCACAGGAGTACAATCATGAGCATTTTTTCTCGCCTGGCCGACATCATCAATTCCAATCTGACGGCCCTGCTCGACAAGGCGGAAGATCCCCAGAAGATGGTGCGTCTGATCATCCAGGAGATGGAAGATGAACTGGTGAAGGAGCGCTCCAATCTGGCCCGCTTCCTCGCGAATCAAAAAGAGATCGGCCGTCAGGTGAGCCGCCATCAGGAGCGGGTCGCCGAGTGGCAGGGCAAGGCCGAGCTGGCCCTGACCAAGGGGCGCGAAGATCTGGCCCGTGCCGCCCTCATCGAGAAGAGCAAGCAGGCGGAGCTTGCCGACGTCCTGTCTCGGGAACAGCAGGCGGTGGACAGCGGCATCGAGAAGCTGGGGGAGGAGATCCGCCAGCTGGAAGCCAAGCTGGAAGACGCCCGTGCCCGCCAGAAGGCGATGGCCATTCGCAGCGAAGCCGCCAGCAGCCGCCTCAACGTGCAAAGCCAGGTGGCCCGTGGCGACAGTCAGGCCGTGGTGAGCAAGTTCGAGCGCATGGAGCGTCGCATCGACGAGATGGAAGCCCGCGCCGATCTGGGGCAGTCCGACAAGGCGCTCGCCCAGCAGTTTGCCGAGCTGGAAGCGGACGACCAGATCAGCCGCGAGCTGGAAGCCATGCGCCAGAAGCTGGGCCAGCACAATCCGGCACCGAAACAGGGAGAGTAACAGATGGAAGATCTGCTGGGTGTATTGATGGTTCCCATGGTGGTCTTCATGGTGGTGGTAGCCCCCATCTGGCTGGTGCTGCACTACCGCGCCAAGGGACGCATTGGCGCCGGCCTTGCCGATGGTGAGCGTGAACAGCTGCAGGGCTTGCTGGTGCGTGCCGAGAAGATGCAGGAACGGGTCGGCGCCCTGGAGTCGATTCTGGATGCCGAGGTTCCTGGTTGGAGAAACAAGGTATGACGGTTTTCAATGAGAGATGTCATGACTGTGGCAAAAAGCCGGAGCGGGCCGAAACCGTATTGGCGTCGATTCTGGATGCGGAAGTCCCCGGTTGGAGGAACAAGGTATGAACAGTGTCAGTCGTGAAGGGCGCAACCTGTACCGGGATCCCCAGCGGGGCAAGATTGCCGGGGTCTGTGCCGGTCTGGCAGAGTACTTCGGGGTGGAGACCTGGATCGTGCGGCTGCTGGCCATCAGTGGTCTCATCTTCGCCGGTTTCATCACCTTCACTGCCTATATTGCCGCCTGGTTCTTGCTCGACAAGAAGCCGGTCACCCTCTACTCCCAGGAAGATGCCGAGTTCGCAGAGGTGCGGATGAAGGCGCGCAGCTGGCAGGCAGGCGTCACACCTCATCAGGCCCTTGCCCGCATCGGCCAGGAGCTGGATGCACTGGAGCCCAGGGTGCAGCGCATCGAGAAGCTGGTGACCTCCAAGGAGTTCACCCTGCAACGGGAGTTCAGCAAGCTCTAATCGTGCCGGGCCGCGAGGATACCGCCTCGCGGCCGTCTCTCTGATGTGATCACAAGGAGAAGAAGACCCGCCTTGATACGCAACAAACTCGAACACTCCTGGTCGGTGCTCCAGCACAAGGCCGTTGACGCGGTGAACCGGGCCCGGGATCGCCACATCAGGCTGGCGGTCACCGGCCTCTCTCGCAGTGGCAAGACCGCGTTTATCACGGCGCTGGTCAATCAACTGGAGCACGCGGCCATCGACGGTCGTCTGCCACTCTGGGACGCCCAGCGCCAGGGACGCATCCTTGGTGCTCGCCGGGTGCCCCAGCAAAACGCCCACATTCCCACCTTTCCCTATGAACGGGGCCTCGATGCCCTGTTTGGCGATCCGCCCGCCTGGCCCGCGCCGACCCGGGGGGTGGCCGAGGTACGCCTCGAGATCCGCTATCGCACCCGCCATCCGCTGCGTCGGCACCTGGGGGAGATCTCCACCCTCTATGTGGATCTGGTGGATTATCCCGGGGAGTGGCTGCTGGATTTGCCGCTGCTGGATCTGAACTACGAGCAGTGGAGCGAGCAGGTGCGGGAGCAACTGCGTCGTCCCGAGCTGCAAGCCCTGGCGGCAGGCTGGTTGACGCCGCTCTGGCAGGCGGATCAAGCCTTCGAGGAGCGGGCCGCCAGCGAACTGGCCGCCCGCTACACCGATTATCTGCACGCCTGCAAGCAGGATCTCGGGCTTCACCTCATCCAGCCCGGGCGTTTCGTGTTGCCTGGCGAGTATGCCGGTGCGCCGCTGCTGCAATTCGTGCCCTGGGTGTGGGAGATGCCCACGCACTCCCCCGAAGACGGCACTCTCTACGCCACCTTCAAGCAGCGCTTCGAGCAGTACAAGCAGCATCTGGTACAGGGCTTCTATGAGCAGCACTTTGCAGGCTTTGATCGCCAGATCGTGCTGGTGGACTGCCTGGCGCCCCTCAATGCCGGTGCCGCGAGCTTTGGTGACATGCAGCAGGCCATCGCCCGCATCATGGAAAGCTTCGCCTACGGCAAGAGCAACTGGTGGCGCCGTCTGTTCGCCCCGCGCATCGACAAGCTGCTGTTTGTGGCGAGCAAGGCCGATCACGTCACGCCGGAGCAGCACGGGCCTCTGGTGTCGCTCCTGCAGCACCTGGTGAGCCGTGGCCGGGGTCAGGCCCGCTTTGAGGGGATAGAGACCGAATGCCTGGCGCTCGCCGCCATCAAGGCCACCGAGGTGGGCAAGGGGGTGGCAGACGGACGGGAATTTCCCGCCATTCGTGGCACTACCCTCTCGGGCGAGCCCTTGCTGCTCTTCCCGGGGGAGGTGCCTGCCCAGATCCCGCCTGCGCAGTGGTGGAAAACTCAAGGGTTTGATTTTCAGGCCTTTCGCCCGCTGCCCATGAGCGCCCATCAGGCGCTCCCCCATATCCGGCTCGATGCGGCGCTGGAATTCCTGCTCGGGGATCACCTCGAATAACGGGTGGGTGGCCCGCTGTGCTCGAGGGGCGCCCACAGGAGAGAATGCGATGAACGATCAGACAAGATGGCGCACCGATGACGCCGCTCCCCTGCAAGGCAAGGTGACGCTGGAGCCCGCGCCCTCGGTGGCAAGCGAAGCGCAGCCACCGGCCCCGGCCCGGCGGCTGGAAGAGGAGAGCTTCGAGCCTCTGGACGCGCTGGACGAGCTCACCGAGGTGGAACCCGCGCTTCACGTCAGGCCTCGGCTCCGTCATCGTCTGCTGGCCTGGGGGCTGGGCGGGGTGGGGCTGCTGTCGCTTGGCCAGTTTGGCGCTTTTCTGGTGGATCAGTTTGCCGCCTCCCCCTTCTGGGGCGGCGCCTGGCTGCTCGCCTCCGGCCTGGTGGCGGTGGGCACAGCCGGGGTGGCGGGGCGCGAATGGCTGCGGCTGCGCACCTTGAAGCGGCGCCAGGATGTGCGCTCAAGAGCCGAGGATCTGCTGGCCCATCAGGGGGTCGGTCAGGGGCAGGCCTTCTGCGAGGCCCTGGCCGAGAAGAGCGGTGACAAGGGGCGGGAAGGGTATCGCACCTGGTTATCCCAGCTTGACGAGAGCCACAGCGATCGGGAAGTGCTGACCCTCTACAGCCAGCTGGTGCTCACCGAGCGGGACAAGCTGGCCCAGGCCCGCGTCGCCAAATGGTCGGGGGAGGCCGCCGTGCTGGTGGCCCTGAGTCCGCTCGCCACCGTCGACATGATGCTGATGCTCTGGCGCAACCTGCGGATGATCGAGGACATCGCCGATGTCTACGCCATCGAGCTCGGCTACTGGAGCCGCATCCGCCTCATTCGTCAGGTGTTTCGCAACATGCTCTATGCGGGGGCCACCGAGCTGGTGACCGAGGTAGGGATGGATCTGCTGGGGGCCGAGCTGACCGCCAAGCTCTCCGCCCGCGCTGCCCAAGGGGTCGGGGCCGGGTTGCTCACCGCGCGCCTCGGGATGCGTACCATGGAGGCCTGTCGTCCGCTCCCCTGGTGTGCCGACGAGAAGCCGAAACTGGGGGAGTTGCGCAAGCGGCTGATCGGTCAGTTGGCGGGTTATCTCAACAAGTCGTGAGGTGGCTGGCACCCGACATGGATGTCACAAATTATTTACAATTGTCAAAAGCAGCCGACCCCGGGGTCGGCTGCTTTTTTGAGGGGCAAACCGTTACAGTGATCCCATGACTCAACGGCCAGTGACCGCCTGGATGGCGGCTGGCACCCGAAGGATGGGAGCACTCATGGCAAGTCTCTACACGGCCCGCCAACCGGATGGGCAGGGCCGGATCCACTACACGGACGAGGAGCACGGCACCTGGCGGATCCTGATTGGACGCCAGCTTGCGGTGCTCGATGGCAAGGCCTGCGATGAATACCAGGCCGGGTTGGCACGCCTCGACCTGCCTCTGGACCGCATCCCCCAGCTGGGCGAGATCAACGCCGCCCTGATGCCCGCCACCGGCTGGTCGGTGGCGGCGGTGCCGGCCCTCATCTCCTTTGATCACTTCTTCGCGCTGCTCGCTGATCGCCGTTTTCCCGTCGCCACCTTCATTCGCCGCCGGGACGAGCTCGACTACCTGCAAGAGCCCGACATCTTCCACGAGATCTTCGGCCACTGCGCCATGCTGACCAACCCGGCCTTTGCCCACTTCACCCACCTGTATGGTCGGCTCGGACTCCATGCGAGCAAGGAGGAGCGGGTCTATCTGGCGCGGCTCTACTGGTTCACGGTGGAGTTCGGTCTCCTGCAGGGGGAGGAGGGGCTGCGTATCTACGGCGGCGGCATTCTCTCCTCCATCGGCGAGACCGCCTATGCCCTCTCGGGCAAGCCCGAATTGCAACCCTTCGATCTGCTGGAGATCCTGCGTACCCCCTATCGCATCGACATCATGCAGCCGACCTATTTCGTGCTGCCTCGTCTCGATACCCTCTATGGTCTGGAGGGGCAGGGGATCATGGCGGCCGTGGCCGAGGCCCGTCGTCTTGGCCTGCGTCCACCCCGCTTTGCCCCCGTTGCCGGCAAGCAGGCGAGCTGACCCGTATTCATTCCCACGATGTTTCATGAAAGGAGTCCCGAATGACTGAACTGGCGAGTCAACGATGCGAGGCGTGCCGTGCCGATGCCCCCAGGGTGAGCGATCAGGAACTGGGGGAGCTGATGCACCTCATCCCCGACTGGCAGCCCCTGGTGGTCAACGGCGAGCTGCAACTGCGTCGTGAATTTGTGTTTCGCAACTTCAAGGAGGGGCTGGCGTTCACCAACCGCCTCGGAGAACTGGCGGAGGCGGAGTTCCATCATCCGGCGATCTTGCTCGAATGGGGCAAGGTGACCGTGAGCTGGTGGACCCACAAGATAGGCGGCTTGCATCGCAACGACTTCATCATGGCAGCACGCACCGACGGGCTAATGAAGTAACCGCCGTCTGGCACCAACGCAGACAGGGCCTGCCCGGTGAAAGCGGGGCAGGCCCGCATTTTTGTGGGGGAGCGCTCGCACTGGCGGGATCGAGTCTGTATTATCCCGTTATTCAGAATGTTAGCTAGGAAGTGTGTGCCGAATGCGTCTTGAAGTCAGCTGTGAAGACCGTCTGGGCCTGACCCGGGAATTGCTCGACCGACTGGTGGAGCACAACATCGATCTGCGCGGCATCGAAATCGATACCTCAGGCATCATCTATCTCAATTTTCCCGAGCTGGAGTTTCGTGACTTTCAGCATCTGATGCCGGAAATTCGCCGCATTCCCGGCGTCTATGACGTCAAGACCATCCCCTACATGCCCTCCGAGCGGGAACACCACGAGATAGAGGCCCTGCTCAAGGCGCTGCCGGACCTGGTCTTCTCCCTCGACAGCAAGGGGCGGGTGACCCAGGCCAACCAGGCCGCCCTCACCACCCTGGCGTTGCCACCGGACGAGGTGCGCGGCGTGGCGATCGCCTCCCTGGTCAAGGGCTTCTCGTTTGGCCGCTGGCTGGAGTCGGGGGAGATCAAGCCCCAGACCTGCAAGCTGAGCCTCGGTGGCGAAGAGTACCTGGGCGATCTGATGCCGCTGTTCGTGGCCGAAGAGAAGGGCAAGCAGGCTCTGGCCGGCGCCGTGGTGGTGCTCAAATCCGCCCGCCGGGTCGGCATGCACTTCAGTGCCCTGCACGCGGTGGAAGTGGGGGGCTTTGAGCACCTCCAGGCCGAGAGCCAGAAGATGAAAGAGGTGCTGGCCCAGGCTGCCAAGCTCGCGATGCAGGACGCCCCCTTGCTCATCGTGGGGGAGACCGGCACCGGCAAGGAGTTGCTGGCCCGGGCCTGCCACGGCGCCAGCCTGCGCTCCAGCCACCCCTTCATGGCGCTCAACTGCGCGGCCATGCCGGACAACGTGGCCGAGAGCGAGCTGTTCGGCTATGCCCCCGGCGCCTTTGGCAACAACACCGAGGGCAAGCGCGGAGTGCTGGAGCTGGCCAGCGGCGGCACCCTGATGCTGGACGAGATCGGCGACATGTCCCCCCATCTGCAGACCAAGTTCCTGCGGGTGCTGCAAGATGGCGTGTTTCGCCGGGTCGGTGACGAGCAGGAGGTGAGGGTCAACGTGCGCTTCATCTGCACCACCCAGAAGCAGTTGCTGGATCTGGTTCATGAAGGGAAGTTTCGCGAAGATCTCTACTACCGCCTCAATGTGCTTAGCCTCAATCTGCCGCCGCTGCGCGAGCGCAAGGCGGACATCATGGCCCTGGCCCAGCAGTTCGTGTCGCGCTTTGCCAGCGAACTGCAGCGCCCGCGTCCGCGCTTTACCCGCAACATGGCCGAGTACCTCACCGCCTACCGCTGGCCCGGCAACGTGCGCCAGCTGCGCAACTGCCTCTATCGGGCCATGACCCTGCTGGAAGGGGACGAGATTGGACCCGAGCACGTGGACTTGCCGGTGGCGGCCGATGCCATGCCGCTCATCGACGAGTGGTTCGAAGGGGGGCTCGACGAGGCGGTGAAGCGTTTCGAGAGCCGCCTGCTGGAGCGGCTCTACCCGGCGTTCCCCTCCACCCGCCAACTGGCCAAGCGGCTCGGTGTCTCCCATACCGCCATCGCCAACAAGCTGCGCGAATATGGGATTGGCAAGAAGTAGTGTCGATGGACGGTGTCTGCCTGGGGCATTGAGCGCCTTGCAGGCACGGCTGCGACACCCGGTGACGCAACCGTGCCACTTGCCTCTGGGGGCTGGCCACCCGGCTGGTAAGCTCGGTGCGGTGCCATGCAGGCACTCTCATCATGGGCGTCGGGTGACCCCGGCGCCGACCTTGACACTCTCGCGGGCACCATGCAGATGTTTTGTTACCTCCGGTTACTGATGTGGCTGGCGCCACTGTGCTGCATGCTGATGCTGGCAAACCAGACCATGGCGGCAACCTCCGCCGAGGCGCGCAGTGACATGGTGCGCCAGACCGTGCTCGATATCCTCAGTTACACCCGCTGGCCCAGCGAGCCCGCCAGACTTCGGCTCTGCATCACGGCACCGACGGAATATGCGTCATCCCTTCTGACCATCGAACGGCAGGCCAATGGCCGACCGGTGGAGGTCCATCGCTACGACATGGACGACGAGTCGCTGATCCAGCGCTGCGATGTCATCTATCTGGGGGTGCTGGCACCGGCGCAGCGCCTCTCCCTGTTCGAGCGTCTGCGCGGTCACGCCATCCTCAGCATCAGCGAGCAGAGCCGCGAGTGCATCGCCGATGCGGTCTTCTGTCTGCAGGCCGGGGAGGAGAGGGTGCGTTTTCGGGTCAATCTGGATGCGCTGGCCCGCAGCGGCGTGCGAGTGCACCCGGCCGTGCTCAAGCTGGCGCGAGCCGATGAGGAGGTGCGATGACGGTCCATCACGCCACTCCCAGGCTTACCCTGCGACAGAGTCTGGGGCGCACCCACATGATGATCTCCCTGACTGCCGTCTGCATGGCCGGGCTGTTTCTGACCGTCACGGCGCTGCTGGCGCTGCGCCTTTATGCGGATCACAACCTCAAGCTGGTGGCGCGGGCCATCAGCTACACCACTGAGGCGGCCGTGGTCTTCCATGACAAGGAGGCGGCACTGGATGCCCTGGAGACCATCACCTCCCGGGAAGACATAGCCAGCGCCAGCATAGTGCTGCCGGACGGCCAGGTACTGGCGAGCTGGCGCCGGGACATCACCACCCCCTGGACCACCCTGGAGCAGCACCTGGCCCGCCTGATCCTGCCGGGGCCCGTGGCGCTCCCCATGGTGCGCGAGCACAAGGAGATAGCCAGGGTGCATCTGGTCGGTCACGGCCAGTACCTGCTGCGATTCCTGTTGCAGACCTTGCTGGCCACCTTGGTGTGCCTGCTCATCAGTATTCTCGGGGCACTCCATGTGGCGCGCCGGATGCAACGCTCCATCACGGCACCCCTCAAGGCCCTGACCGAGGTGGCTTACAACGTCAGCCGCCAGCGGGCCCTCAAGGAGCGGGTGCCGGCGGCCAATATCGCCGAGCTGCACGAGCTGGGTGAGGATTTCAATTCGCTGCTCGACGAGCTGGAAGCCTGGCAGGCCCACCAGAAGCGGGAGAACGCCAGCCTGCTGCATCAGGCAACCCATGATCCCCTGACCGGTCTGCCCAACCGTGCTCTGTTCGAGGCTCGCATGGAGCAGGCCATCCTGGCAGGTAACAAGGGGCATGAAGGTTTTGCCCTGCTCTATCTGGATTGCGATCGTTTCAAGCAGATCAATGACAACCTGGGCCACAGCATCGGCGACGAAGTGCTGATCGCCGTGGCGCGGCGGGTGCAGCATCAGCTCAGGCCCCTGGATCTGGTCTGCCGGCTGGGGGGAGATGAGTTCGTCATCCTCCTGACCCCGATCCATGGGGAGGACGAGGTACGCGAGGTGATAGGGCGAGTGCAGCAGGCCATGAACACCCCCGTGGTATTGAGTGACGGTCGCCATCTCGGGGTGGGGATCAGCATCGGCTCTGCCCGCTATCCCGAGCAGGGGAAGACGGCGGATGCCCTGCTGCAATGGGCAGACGACGCCATGTATCAAGCCAAACGACAACGCAGGGAGGAGAGAGAAACACGAAAAACGAGCACGTGAAGTTGAACCGGAAATAGTGAAAGGATGATAAGAATGCGCATGTTGAACCCGATCAAAGCGGGCCTGGTGGCACTGTTGCTGAGTGTGCTGGCGGCGTGCCAGAGCCCTCCCCAGGGGCTCACGGCGGAGCAGATCGCCGCCTTGAAGGAGCAGGGATTTCACCTGACCGACGAGGGATGGACCCTGGATATCTCCAACAAGGTGCTGTTCGCCAACAATGTGGGGGCCCTCAACCCCGAGACCCGCCAGGTGGTGGAGAAACTCGGCAAGGCCCTGATTGAGGTAGGACTGAACCGGGCCCGGGTGGACGGTCATACCGACTCCAACGGTGATGAGGCCTACAACCAGCAACTCTCCCTCAAGCGGGCACGGTCGGTGGCCGATGTCCTGGTGTCGGTGGGTATGCCCCAGGGGAACCTGGATATCCGTGGCCGCGGAGAAGAGGCGCCCATCGCCGACAACGCGACCGCTGCCGGACGAGCGGAAAATCGCCGGGTTGCCATCATCATCGGCAATGGCTGACCCCCGTCAGCCGGTATCGGCGCGGCGCTCCCGTCAGGAGCCTTGAATCAACCGCCTGATCCTGTGTGTGCCACCACTCTCCAGTGGGAGAGTGGCTCTCTTCCCTTGTTGTTTCACGCTTTCCTTGCCTGACGCGCTGTTGCCCTGATGGGGACAGAGTGACGGCTCAATCCTTCCCGACTTGATCCAGCACAAATACCTACAACTGATATTCGTTATCATTTGCGTTATTTACGCAGGGTAACCCCAGTGACGACTCTCCAGCTTTCTTCGACCATGACGGGGCTTTGTACCCCGGATCCCCTCAAATTCGCCTTCACCGCCAAGACGTCGGCCCATGCCAGCCGGGGAGGGACCGCCCCCCTGATGCTGGACGATGCCGGCTGGCAAGCCTGGTGGCAGCAGGAGAGCGAGGCCAAGGCCCGAGCGCTCTATATCCATATCCCGTTTTGCCGCAAGCGCTGCAGTTTTTGCAACTTCTTCGAAAACGGCGCCAATCCGGCGCGCATGAGCCGCTACATGGAGGCACTCTGCGGGTCGCTGCGCCAGGCAGCCGAGACGCCGCTTGTCCAGAGCCGGCCTTTCTCGGCGGTCTATGTGGGGGGCGGCACGCCAACCGACATGGCGGCGGGCGATCTCGCCCGCCTGGCCAGCGTCATCCGCCGTTTTCCCCTGACCGTGGATGCGGAACTGACCCTGGAGGGGCGGCTCAACGGCTTTGATGACGAGAAGTGGCAGACGGCCCTGGCGGGTGGCTTCAATCGCTTCTCGTTCGGCGTGCAAAGTTTTGATACCCGCGTGCGCCAGCAGGCGGCCCGCTTCGATGACAGGGAGACCTTGCTGTCCCGGCTGGCGGCGCTGACCCGCCACAACGAGGCGGTGATCGTGGCGGATCTCATCTTCGGTCTGCCGGGGCAGGATGAGGCCGTGTGGCGCCAGGATATCGCGGATGTGATGGCGAGCGGTGTGCACGGGGTGGATCTCTATCAACTCATCTCCATGGCGGGCACCAACCTGGCGCGCGCCGACGAGAAAGGCACCCTGGGCTGGGCCGCCGATGGCCAGCAGCGGGCAGTCATGTATGCCGACGGGGCCCGGACGCTGGAGGCGGGGGGCTGGGAGCGGCTCTCCTGCAGCCACTGGCGGCGCACCGATGCCGAGCAGAGCCGCTATAACCAGATGGCCAAGTGGGGCGCCGAGATCCTGCCCTTCGGCGCAGGGGCGGGGGGCAACATTCACGGCCACGGCCTCATGTATGGCCGGGATCTGGCGCCCTGGCATGAGGCGCAGGCGGGGGGCGTGCGTGCTCCCGGCATGGTGATGAGGCCCAATCCCGATGCCCGTCTCGACGGGTTGCTGAGAGGGGGGCTCGACACCGGATGGCTGGCGTTGTCGCAATTGCCACAGGGGCTGGTCTCCCACCTGATGCCGCTCTTTGAGGCCTGGCAGCGACACGGGCTGGCACGGCTCTCGGCCGAGCGTCTCGCCCTCACCCTGGCGGGGCGTTTCTGGAACGTGAATTTGCAGGCCGGGTTGTTCGAGTATCTGAGGTGCAATCCACCGGGGGGGACCAAGGGGGGCGAGAAACCATCCGGCCACCCGGGCAAGATGGCCGGTCATGCCCTGGAATAACGGGCTATCGGAGCACAGAAAGGAGGCGGGGGCCTGGTGCAGGCCCCCGCTTTTTGTCAGCGGTTGTCGACCTCGTCCACCCGCACTCGCAGCGCTCCCTCTGCGAGGGTGGTGATCAGGGTCTGGCCTGCATTGACCTGGGATGCGCGGCGGATCACCTCCCCGGAGGGGGTGCGCACGATGGCGTAACCGCGCCCCAGGGTGGCCAGCGGGCTGATGCCGTCGAGGCGGGCTCCTAGCATGGCGAGGCGGTGGCGGGCGAGATCCTGGCGTTTTGCGATGAGGGCATGGAGGCGCTCCTCGGCAAGCTGGTGACGACGTTTGCCGATGGCCAGCAGCTTTTCGGGGCTTCTGGCCTGCAGGCGCATGGCGAGGCCCGCGAGGCGCCGCTCCCCCTGGTGCAGGCGATCACGCAGGTGCTGCTGCAAGCGGCGGTCGAGCTCGTCGAGGCGCTGGGACTGCTGCTCCAGCCGTCGCTTGGGATCCTGATGATCGAGCCGCTTCTGCAGCAGGACGAAGCCATGGCGGGCTGCGACCTGGTGACGGCTCATGGCCTGGGTGAGCCGCTGGCGCAGGTGCATGAGGCGCTGGGCGCGGGTGCGCCTGTCCGGCGCCACCAGCTCGGCGGCGGCAGAGGGAGTGGGGGCACGAAGGTCGGCGGCAAAGTCGCTGATGGTGACATCCACCTCGTGTCCTACGGCGCTCACCACGGGGATGACGGAGCCTGCGATGGCCCGTGCCACCGCCTCTTCGTTGAAGCACCAGAGATCTTCAAGGGAGCCGCCGCCGCGTCCGACGATGAGCACATCCACCTCGGCGCGGCGGTTGGCAAGCATGATGGCCGCCACTATCTGGGCGGTGGCGGCGCTCCCCTGCACCTGGGTTGGGTAGATGAAAACGGGCAAGTCCGGGGCGCGGCGTTCAAGCACCGTCAGCATGTCGTGCAGGGCGGCGCCGGTGGCGGAGGTGACCAGCCCGACGGCGCGGGGTTCCTGGGGCAAGGGGCGCTTGCGCCCTTCGTCAAAGAGCCCTTCGGCCCCGAGGCGGCGCTTGAGCTCCTCGAAGCGCAGGGCCAGCATGCCATCCCCGGCGGGCTGCATGGACTCGATGATGAGCTGGTAGTCGCCCCGGGGTTCATAGAGGGAGACTCGCGCCTGCACCAGCACCTGCATGCCATCCTGGGGACGGAACGGCACCCGGCGGTTGTTGCCCTTGAACATGGCGCAGCGCACCTGGGCCGACATGTCCTTGAGGGAGAAGTACCAGTGGCCGGAACTTGGCATCGCGAGGTTCGAGAGCTCGCCGGTGAGCCACACCAGCCCCAGATCCTGCTCCAGGATCATGCGCACGGCGCTGTTGAGGCGGGTGACGGTGAAGATCTGCTGTTGTCTGCTCTGACTGGCGGGTTCGAGGTGATTCAAGGCTGGCCCTGCTGTGGTGTCCGCCGGGGCGGGAGAAACGATGGGGGTCATCTTACCCCAGTTGCGCCCATCTGCCGAGCCATGGGCCCGGCAGATGACGCGGAGCCTAGGCTTGTGCCTTGGCCGACTTGATGGCTTTGGCGGGGCTGGTCACCAGCCAGACCGCGAGGCAGACCACGGCGCCGCCGAACACGAAGCCGCCGGTGAGGGTTTCCCCCAGCACCAGATAGCCCCACAGGATGCCGAAGGGCGGAATGAGGAAGGTGACAGTGAGACTTCGCAGGGGGCCGATGTCGGCGATCAGCCTGAAATAGAGCAGATAGGCGAAGGCGGTGCAGAGGAAGCCGACCGCCAGCACGCTGGCCCAGACCCCAGGTTGGGCCCAGTCGACGGCGGGGCCGGTCGCCAGGGTGTAGCCGAAGAAGGGAAGCAGGAAGAGGACGGCCCCTATCTGGCTGCCAAAGGCCACCAGTTTGGCGTCCAGGCCTCCCCGCTCGGTGACCCAGCGCCTCGTCAGGAAGCCGGCGCAGCCATAGCAGGCGGTGGCGATGAGGCAGGCCAGCACCCCGATGGCCAGTTGGCCGCTCAGGTCGACCTCCCCGGTGGTGGTGATGAGCCCGATGCCCACCAGCCCCAGCATGACCCCGGCCCACTTTCGCAAGGTCAGCGTCTCGTGAAAGAAGGAGAAGCCGATGAGGGCGCCCATCAGGGGCGTGGTGGCGTTGAGGATGGCGGAATACCCTGCGGGCAGCCAGAGGGCCGCCACGGCATACATCAGGAAGGGGACGCCGGAGTTGATGATGCCAAGCACCATGATGGATTTGAGCTTGCCCTGAAACTGCATGGGGGTGCGCAGCAGCAGGAGCATGGCGGCGAGTCCGACGAGGGCGAAGAAGACCCGCAGGAAGGTGGTGTTGACCGAGCCGAACGCCGGCGCCGCGATGCGCATGAGCAAGAAGCTGGCACCCCAGATGGCTGCCAGCGCGAGCAATCTCCCGTAATCCGATGGTCTCATCGTTTCTCCCTGAATGAACCGCCCAGTTGCCCGAGATGGCAAGGGGGATTGCATCATGGGGGCAAGCGTCCCCGATGGCAACGGCGCCGTGCAGGAGGCAGGGGCTGACCCTGTGCCCGAGGTGGTCGCGGAGGGCGGCCATCTTGCTCTCCCCGATGGGGGCGCCCCTCACTTCTGCGCCAGGAAATGAAAGCGCTATCAATCACATACAGCCCATGATGAGGTCGACAGTGGTCACATTTTGCGCGTGTTGGCCATGAATTGGCCATGGGGGACTCTAGACTGGTCGGGCTCATCTGAAGGCGGGACGTTGCGGATGGGGGAATGCCGGGACACACCGGCATCACACACAAACAATGAAAATAAAGGACTATCAATGGCTAGATGGATACTCGCGGCCGGATTGTTGGGAACCCTGATCACGGCGCCGAGCACGGCGGCGGAGTGGTTCTTCCGGGGCACCGCGAATGGATGGGCGGCGACCGCCATGACGTCGACGGACGGCGTCAATTTTGATACCTGCCAGCGCTTCGTGAGCGGGGATGCCAGCGGCGGCCCGCGCTTCAAGATAGACAGGTACGGCAACTGGCAGCAGAGCTACCCAGCGGCCGACTACGGGGTCAATGCCAACACGGCGTACCAGATCCGCATCAACGCGAGCACCCAGGCGGTGAGCGCGACGGCGGTGGCCAGTTGCGAGGCCTCGGGGTTTGCCAGCACCTTGCCGCAGCTCAACGTGCGCGGCACCTTCAACGGCTGGGCCAGCCTCCCCATGACCCTGGTAGGGGATCATCTGTGGCAGGTGGAAGCCTACCTGGATGGCAAGGCGAGCCAGCGCCTCAAGTTTGATCAGGCTGGGGACTGGGCCGTCAACTTTGGCGACAGCAACGGCGACGGCGTGCTGGAGAAAAGTGGCGGCGACATCTTTTGGAGCGCCGTGGGCACGGTGCGCATCCAGGTCAACGATCAGACCCTGGCCTACAGCATCACCCCCCTCGGGGATGACAACCAGCCGCCGCTCGCGGTCATCACCCCGGGGGGGGCGGTGAACGTGACCCAGGGGGCGTCGCTCACCTTGAGCGGCAGCGACTCCACGGATCCCGACGGCCAGATCGCGAGCTATCTGTGGAGCAGCGGCGAGACCACGGAGAGCATCGTCGTCAACACCACCCAGACCGGCACCTTCACCTATGGCCTCACGGTCACCGACGATCAGGGCGCCAAGGGCAGCAGCAGCGTGAGCGTGGTGGTCGGGGCAGGACAGAGCAGCGACAGCTGGTACTTCCGGGGCACGGCCAACAACTGGGGGCTCACCCCCATGACCAGCGAGGATGGCACCATCTTCTGCACCGAGCAGGCCTTTGGCAGCAACAACCCCCGCTTCAAGATTGACCACAAGGGGGACTGGACCGAGGCGTATCCGGCCCAGGATTACCTGGTCAGCGCCAACACCAGTTATCGCATCTGCTTTGACAGCCTGCGCAAGGCCATCGAGGTGGAGACGCTGGCCGGGGCCGATCTGCAGGCCCCCACGGTGACGGCCACCCCGTCCCCGGGGAGTTATGTGGACAGTCAGTCCATCACCCTGGGAGTGAGCGACGATCAGGACAGCGCCCCCGCCGTGCATTTCACGACGGACGGCAGCCAGCCCACCACGGCATCGGCCCGCTATGCAGGTCAGCCCCTGGTGGCGAGTGACAAGGGGAGCGGCACCGATCTGGTGATCCGCACCCTTGCCATCGACGCCAGCGGCAATCAGCGCGAGCAGCGCTTCGAGTACCGTATCGGCGAGCAGGGGGTGGCGAGCGGCGATTTTCGCGCCGAGAGCATCTACTTCCTGCTGACTGCCCGCTTCTATGATGGCGATGCCAGCAACAACTACTACAACCGGGATCGCTACAAGGCGGGGGATCCCCAGTGGCGTGGCGACTTCAAGGGTTTGATCGCCAAGCTCGACTACATCAAGGATCTCGGCTTCACCGCCATCTGGGTGACGCCGCCGGTGGAGAACCGCTCCGGCCTGGACTACCACGGCTACCATGCCTACGACTTCTACCGGGTCGATCCCCGTCTGGAGTCGCCGGGGGCGGGTTACCGGGAGTTCATCCAGGCGGCCCACGCCAAGGGGCTCAAGGTGATCCAGGATGTGGTGCTCAACCACTCGAGCCAGTACGGCCTGCGCGGCAAGACCTGGATCGATCGCCTGCCCGTCAAATACTACGTACCGGCGGGGTCGAGCCAGGGACTCATCAACAATGGCCCCTATCAGGGCAATCTTGGGGATTACGCCAGTGCCAACCGCTGTGACGACGACAACCCGGCGGCTCCCGACTGGTACAAGGCCCGCTGCCAGTCCGATCCGGCGGGCACCCAGCCCCTGGTAGACCCCAAGACCGGCGCCACCGTGCCGAGCGCAGGCTACAACCCCAACCGCTTCTTCGGCATCGACGCCCAGACCCTGGATCCCGCCTGGTATCACCTGGACGGTTTCATGTCCGGCGGTGACTGGGAGAGCCCGCTTGCCCTGCAGCGCAAGCACATGGCGGGGGACTGCATCGATCTCGCCACCGGCAACCAGAACGTCAAGGACTACCTCAACGGCGCCATTCGTCAGTACCTCGACATGGGGGTGGATGCGATTCGTATCGATACCTTGAAGCACATCGAGCGGGACGAACTGCTGACCTATGTCCATGACTGGCAGGCCCACAAGCCGGGGCTGTTCGTCTTTGGCGAAAACCTGGTCAAGGGCACCGGCTGGGGCTCTGAGCTGGCCAACGACAATGCCTCGGCGGTGATCCGCCCCTGGTGGTACACCCGCACCACGGCCAACCCGGCCAATCCCCGTGCAGGGGGCGATTCCGGCCTCTCTGTGCTGGACTTCTCGCTGTTCTCCACCTTCCGTGACAACGTCACCCGGGGGAACTTTGGCGGGGTAGGGGGGATTTTCGCCATGGACTGGGTCTATGGGGATGCCACCAAGCTCATCACCTTCTTCCAGAACCACGACGTGGGGCCGGACAACGACTTCAAGTACCGCTACGGCGGGGAAGAGGGCAATGCGGCCATGACCTACAACCTGCTCTGGACGGCGCGGGGGATCCCGACCCTCTACTACGGGGAGGAGGTGATGTTCCAGGCGGGCAAGCCCCAGGATATCGATGGGGCCACCATGACGGTGGATCAGACCGGTCGTGCCTACTACGGGGAGGTGCTGGACAACCCCGCCACCCCGAGCCACCCGCTCTATCAGCACATCAAGCGCTTGAACCAGATCCGCAAGGCGGTGCCCGCCCTGCAAAAAGCGCCCATGAGCCAGGTGAACGAGTGGGGGAGCGGCATCAGCTTCGTGCGTGATCTGAGCGCCGAAGGGAGCTACGCCGCCGTGGGCCTTGCGGCCAACTCGGCCCAGCAGATAAACCTGAGTGGCCTGAAGAACGGCACCTACACGGACGCGGTAACCGGTGCGAGCCAGAGCGTCAGCAACGGCAGCCTGAGCTTTGCGGTGCCCGCCTATTCGGCGCGGGTCTGGGTACTGAACGGCCCGGGCAAGGTCGGTGCTGACGGCAAATACCTCAAGTAAGGAAGCCCTGTCACAGGGTGCAGCGAGTCGGCCTTCGGGCCGACTTTTTTATTCTGCCTTCTGCCTATGCCTGAATGGATGCCCCATCCTGATGGGACTCTGGCTGCGGAGGGGCTGGTGGATGGGCAGACCTGTGGACTCGCGACCAGCACGCTCATGGGCAGGGGGCTAGAGGGAAGGGGAGTGGTGCATCCGCCGCCCGAGTCACTTCATGCTCTGCATATTGGAGTGCTCATTGCTGTGCTCATGGCAGTGAGCAAAGCGGTGCCCATGTCGTCTTTGCGCTGCGGTGCAAGGCAAACTGTGCCACTCGGCTGCTCTATATTGGTGCAATTGCTCTTTATTGGTGCGCGATATCCACATCCGCCCCTGGAACCCGCCCCGAAGAAACACGCCGTATGGCCCCCGGGCTTCGCCCATGACAAGCATCATCTATGCTGAAAAGCGGCATCCTATCGACATGATCTGCCGAAAAACCGGGCTGTGAAGGGGATAGCACGAGGCCTTTTTCGGTGACTCGGGTAAACATGCTGCGCCACTGTGATGGCCGATCACGGAAGTGGTGAATTCTACCTGCATATTGCGCATTTATCGGAATTTAAATCCGATTATTTATGTTATCGCGGACTCTTGTTTTGATTGGCGCTCTTTTTGCTGTGACTTGTCATCCCCATGATGGCGAGATCAGGGGGCGGGGGAGCGCAAGATTGGGGGGGGGGGACGGCAAGGTGAACGGGTCGCCGCCATCAGCCCCAACGCGGCCTGGTTGTCGGGCAACGGATGCCACCATCAAATCGGATCTAAGGAGTCATATGGAAGGTGAAATGACCATGCAGCCAGCGGCTGCGGGCAGGGGTCTGGCCCATACCCTCAAGGACGATGTCTACGGCATGGTGCTCGGGGTCATGTTTATCGCCGTGGGGCTCAATCTGCTCAAGTGTTCCGGCATGATCACCGGTGGCATCGCGGGCATCGCCCTGCTGCTCGCCCATGTCAGCACCCTGCCCATCGGCGTGCTCTTCTTCCTGGTGAACTTGCCCTTCATGGTGTTCTGCTACGTCACCATGGGGCGCGCCTTCACCCTCAAGACGCTGATCGTCAACGTCGCCCTCTCGGCGGCCACCCAGGCGGTGCCGCTGCTGCTGACGGTGAGCTATGTCCATCCCCTGTTTGCCGCCCTGGTGGGGGGAACCTTCCTCGGCATGGGGGTCTTGTCTCTGGCGCGTCACAATGCCTCCGTGGGGGGCACCGGCGTGGTGACGCTCTGGCTGCAACGGCGCACCGGCATCAATGCGGGAAAGAGCCAGATGGTGCTGGATGTGCTGGTGTTTGCGCTCTCTCTGCTCACCCTGCCGCTTCCCCTGCTGCTCTGGTCAACCCTGAGTGCGCTGGCCATGAACGCCATGCTGATGAACTGGCACAAGCCGGGCCGCTATCAGGGGAACTGACCCCCGGTCTGGCTGACGGCTGCGAGGGAAAAAAGGCCGTTCCGGGAGACTGGCGGCAGAAAGGGGCTCAACGGCAAAAAAGATCATCTTGTCGGGAAAAACGGCATGGTTACGGCTGAATTTATTGGTTTTTTGCCCTGTTGGTGGCGTTAAATCGGGCTACGCCATAAAAAATTCAAAAAACTTCTTTACCACTGCCCAATGCATGAGTAAAATTTGTCGGCAATATTTTACACCCCCACTCCTCAACGGTGAGATATTGCCATGCTCAGGATTGCCAAAGAAGCGCTGACCTTCGACGATGTACTGTTGGTTCCAGCCCACTCCACTGTTCTCCCCAATACCGCCGACCTGCGTACCAAGCTCACGTCTGCGATCACGCTGAATATTCCGATGATCTCCGCTGCCATGGACACAGTGACCGAAGCCCGTCTGGCTATCGCACTGGCCCAGGAAGGCGGCATCGGCTTCATTCACAAGAACATGTCCATCGAGCAGCAGGCTGCCGAAGTGCGCAAGGTCAAGAAGTACGAGAGCGGCGTGGTCAGCGACCCCGTTACCGTGCGCCCTGACATGACCATCGCCCAGATCAAGGAGCTGAGCCACAAGAACGGTTTCGCCGGTTACCCCGTGGTGACTGACGGCAACCAGCTGGTGGGTATCATCACCGGCCGTGACGTGCGCTTCGTCATCGATCTCTCCCAGACCGTCGAACAGATCATGACCCAGAAAGATCGTCTGGTGACCGTGCGTGAAGGGGCCCCTCGTGAAGAGGTGGTGGCCCTGATGCAAAAGCACCGCATCGAGAAGGTGCTGGTGGTCAACGGCGATTTCAAGCTCAAGGGCATGATCACCGTGAAGGACTTCCAGAAAGCCGAGCGCAAGCCCAACGCCTGCAAAGACGAGCGTGGCCGTCTGCGGGTCGGTGCCGCCGTCGGTGCCGGCGCAGGCAACGAAGAGCGCGTCGCCGCCCTGGTGGAAGCCGGTGTGGACGTGCTGCTGATTGACTCCTCCCACGGCCACTCCCAGGGCGTGCTGGATCGCATCAAGGCGACCCGTGAAGCCTATCCTGACCTGCAAATCATCGGCGGCAACGTCGCCACCGCCGCTGGCGCCAAGGCGCTGGTGGAAGCGGGTGTCAACGCCGTCAAGGTCGGTATCGGCCCGGGCTCCATTTGTACTACCCGTATCGTGACCGGCGTGGGCGTGCCCCAGATCACCGCCATCTCCGACGCTGTGGACGCCCTGGAAGGCACCGGCGTGCCGGTGATTGCCGATGGCGGCATCCGCTTCTCCGGTGACGTGGCCAAGGCCATCGCCGCGGGCGCAAGCTGCGTCATGGTGGGCTCCATGTTTGCCGGTACCGAAGAGGCGCCGGGCGAGATCGAGCTCTATCAGGGCCGCTCCTTCAAGTCCTACCGCGGCATGGGCTCTCTGGGTGCCATGTCCAAGGGCTCCAGCGACCGTTACTTCCAGACCGACAACGCCGCCGACAAGCTGGTGCCGGAAGGGATCGAAGGGCGCGTGCCGTACAAGGGCCGCCTCAAAGAGATCATCCACCAGCAGATGGGCGGCCTGCGCTCCTCCATGGGCCTGACCGGCAGCGCGACCATCGACGACATGCGCACCAAGGCCGAGTTCGTGCGCATCTCTGGCGCCGGGATGAAAGAGTCCCACGTTCACGACGTGACCATTACCAAAGAAGCCCCCAACTACCGGATGGGCTGATGAAACGGGGCTCTGCGCCCCGTTTTTCCACCCTTTTTTTATCCCGTGCTTTTTGTGACAACATCAGCCTGATGCAGGAATAAAATGACTAAAGACATTCACGCCCACCGTATCCTTATCCTGGATTTCGGTTCCCAGTACACCCAGCTCATCGCCCGTCGCGTTCGTGAAATCGGCGTCTACTGCGAGCTGTGGGCCTGGGACGTAACCGAAGAGCAGATCCGCGAGTTCAACCCGAGCGGCATCATCCTCTCCGGCGGCCCGGAATCCGTGACCGAGGCGGGCAGCCCGCGCGCCCCCGAGTACGTGTTCAACGCCGGCGTGCCGGTGTTCGGCATCTGCTACGGCATGCAGACCATGTCCGAGCAGCTCGGCGGCAAGGTGCAGTCCTCCAACCTGCGTGAATTCGGCTACGCCCAGGTCGAAGTGCTGGGCCAGTCCGGCAAGACCAGCGCCCTCTTGCGCAACATCGAAGACGCCATTGCCGACAACGGCAATGCCCTGCTGGATGTCTGGATGAGCCACGGCGACAAGGTCACCGAGATCCCCGCCGGCTTCACCACCATCGCCCAGACCGCGACCTGCCCCCACGCCGCCATGGCCGACGAAGCCAAGCGCTTCTACGGCGTGCAGTTCCACCCGGAAGTGACCCACACCCGTCAGGGTGCCCGCATGCTGGAGCACTTCGTCAAGGACATCTGCGGCTGCGAGTGCCTCTGGACCCCGGCCACCATCATCGATGACGCCGTTGCCCGCATCCGCGAGCAGGTGGGTGACGACGAGGTGATCCTGGGCCTCTCCGGCGGCGTGGACTCCTCCGTGGTCGCCATGCTGGTGCACCGTGCCATCGGCGATCGCCTCACCTGTGTCTTCGTCGACAACGGCCTGCTGCGCCTGAACGAAGGCCAGCAGGTGATGGATATGTTCGGCGATCACTTCGGCCTGAACATCGTCAAGGTCGACGCCGAAGAGCGCTTCCTCTCCGCTCTCGCGGGCATTGACGAGCCGGAAGCCAAGCGCAAGACCATCGGCCGCGTCTTCGTCGAAGTGTTCGACGACGAGTCCAAGAAGCTCAAGAACGCCAAGTGGCTGGCCCAGGGCACCATCTACCCGGACGTCATCGAATCCGCTGCCAGCAAGACCGGCAAGGCCCACGTCATCAAGTCCCACCACAACGTCGGCGGCCTGCCGGAAGAGATGAAGATGGGTCTGGTGGAGCCCCTGCGCGAACTGTTCAAGGACGAAGTGCGCCGTGTCGGCCTCGAACTCGGCCTGCCCTACGACATGCTCTACCGTCACCCCTTCCCGGGTCCGGGCCTGGGCGTGCGCGTGCTTGGCGAAGTGAAGAAAGAGTACTGCGACCTGCTGCGCAAGGCTGACGCCATCTTCATCGAAGAACTGCGCAAGGCCGACCTCTACAACCAGGTCAGCCAGGCGTTCGCCGTCTTCCTGCCGGTGCGCTCCGTCGGCGTCATGGGTGATGGCCGCAAGTACGACTGGGTCATTGCGCTGCGCGCCGTCGAGACCATCGACTTCATGACCGCCCACTGGGCCCACCTGCCGTACGACTTCCTCGGCCACGTGTCGAATCGCATCATCAACGAGATCAACGGTATCTCCCGCGTGGTGTACGACGTCTCCGGCAAGCCGCCCGCAACCATCGAATGGGAATAAGCGACTAACGCCTCTTCCTGCGATCATGCAAAACTGTCAAAAAGGCGCCCTTGAGGCGCCTTTTCTTTTTCCAATCGTTTGCGGAGCAAAATTCGCTCTCAAGCGGCGATGGTTCTTTTCATTAAATGGATTACTGACTTACCTCCGAATATGATATGAGCGTTCAATTTGGGGGGAAGGTGTCGTGGCCATTTTTGATATTGAGAAAGATGAATTACTCCGCTTTTCCGATACTCAGCTCGAAGAGTTGATCGCGCGCCTTGCCGAGGCTGAGATTGCTGCTCATGGTTATAGTCCTGCCTATGTACACTGGTCAGGCTCTATCAATGCTCCTGATGGTGGTATCGATGTTCATGTTCAAGTGCCTGTTGAAAAAATAAACACGGGCTTTATTGAACGACCTGATACGATCTTTCAAGCCAAAAAGCATCCAATGCCGAGGGCTGCGATAACCTCAGAAATGACCAATGATGGGATATTATCACCGACGATCTCTGAACAAGCGGCAAAGGGAGGGAGTTATATCATCGTTAGCTTGGGTGATGATTGCTCTCCTCCTATGAAAGAGGACCGTCTCGAAGCAATGCAGTATGCGGTAGCGGATTATCCTCATGGGGCCAGTATTCACTTGGATTTTTACGACCGCTCGAAACTAGCGCAATGGTTGCGGCAGCACCCGTCAGTCATGCTCTGGGCCAAAAAAACGCTTGGTCAGGGATATTCTGGGTGGCAGCCATATGGTGCTTGGAGCAATCCGCCTCAGGGGTCAGTAGATACCTTGATTTCAGCGCCAGGGGTGACAATTACTCTGCCATCCGGAAAGGGGCAAAAGCTAGCCATTCAGGACGCTATCGGGCCAATGCGAGAGCTGATTAGCTCAACCAATAAAGCTGTTCGTATCACTGGATTATCCGGTGTTGGAAAGACCCGAATCTTACAGGCTCTTTTCGATGAAACGGTCGGAGCAGATGCGCTCGATCGGACTATCGCAGTTTATGTTGATACCGGTGAAAGCCCGGAACCCTCTGCAACAGCAATGCTAGATCGACTGATCGCTGAGGGGCGACGTGCCATTATGATCCTTGATAATTGCCCTTCTGAATTGCACACACTCCTAGCCCGTAAAGTAGCGGCCAAAGGTGCGATCAGCCTGATCACTGTCGAGTATGACATTAGAGATGACAAGCCTCAGACCACAGAGGTCATCCATATAGAAGCGATCGGACCGGAGATGGCTGAGCAGCTTCTTATCCGTCGCTTTCCCATTATTGGTCGGAATAACGCCCGCCGCATAGCCGAATTTGCTGACGGCAATGCGCGGGTTTCTCTGGCTATCGCCGAGAGAGTGGAAGAAGGTGAAAGTTTGGCTCAACTTTCTGACGTTCAGTTATTTGACCGATTGTTTGACCAGCGGAAGAGCCCGGACGATGACCTTCGGGCGCAGGCTGAAATATTGTCTTTGGTTTATTCATTTTCAGTTTCAACGGCTGAGGAAGGTCAAAACGAACTGGAGGTATTGGGTTCTATCTCAGGGTATTCCGCAAACCAGTTGTTCCGAGCAACAAGCAAGCTGTCTGATCGCCATATTGTACAGAAGAGGGCCCATTGGCGGGCCATTTTACCTCATGCCATTGCCAACAGGCTGGCGTCATCGGCACTGAATTGTATTCCGGTTAATCAACTAAGAGCGACTTTTGAAACTCTTGGCAACCAACGCTTACTCATGTCGTTCGCACACAGGTTAGGGCTGCTTCACGATCATCCCGTGGCGAAAGAGATTGTTGAATGTTGGCTTCAGCCCGACGGGCTGTTGGGGCGGTTAACAGAATTAAACGATATATCTGAAAGAATGCTGAATTATATCGCGCCAGTTGCACCTGAAGCTCTGCTAGATAGGATCGAAATGGTGTTGACTACGTCTGATATTCATGACGGTGCAACGAGTGAGAATCTACATACCGCAACCATCATCAATCTTTTACAGCTATTAGCATATGAGTCGAGAGCATTCGATCGCTGTATTAGACTTCTTATTCATGTGGCTGGTTATGAGAAAGAGAATGATGACAATAACTCGCTAGGAAGCCAGATAACCAAATTCTTCCAAGCATATCTGTCTGGTACTCACGCTACGTTAGAGCAACGCATTACCATCATGAATGAATGCTTTTCATCGGATGTTCCTAGACGTATAGCGTTGGGTTTCAAGATGCTTGCGACAACCTTAGAAGATCGCTGGACTGGATTTGGAATGAATGCGTTTGGTGCTCGGCCGAGAAACTATGGACTTCACCCCAGTCATGATGAGCTTGTGCAGTGGCGAAGTGCTTTTATCGATGTTGCGGTACAATTGGGCACCTCCGGCGATCCCGCTATTGAGGTTCCCGCGCGTCAAATCATGGAGAATACATTCCGAGGGATGTGGAGCCAGATAGCGATAAGAGAAAAACTGATTGATGCTGCTCGAAAATTACATGCACATCGCCCTTGGGGAGGTGGTTGGAAAGCCGTTCGCTCTACGATCTATTTCGATCATACCGAGCGCAAAAACGCGAATAATGTCGAGTCCATACCAGATAATCTTGCTGCCTTGGAGAAAGAGCTAGAGCCACATGACTTGATTTCGGCAATTAGTACTTATGTTTTGAGCAAGGGGCAAGACTATTGGGCTCTGGATGCCAATTTTGATCATGAAAAAATCCATAAATATGATGAGGCCAGGCAACGACTTGAAGCCAAGGCGTTGCAATTAGGTGAGGAGTTTGCGGCATCAGGTCATAAACTTGATGAGCTGGGGCCAAACCTGTTTTCAAATGGTTGGATGCCTAATACCTATGCATTCGGAAGAGGATTGGCTAAGGGGGGGCATGATTTACGAGCGGGCTGGCAGCAACTTGTCGAGCAACTGGAACCATTGTCCAGGGTAGGTATGAATGTTGCTGTCTTTGGTGGTTTTATCAAAGAGATAGATGCATTTGAACCAGAGTTGGTACAGGAGTTACTCGACTTTTGTGCCCAGCATCCAGTACTCCGTCACTCGCTGGTCTATTTGCATCCTTGGGGTAAATTTACAGAAGTTGATCTAGAGCGTTGTATGATGCTGTTGGATGATCCTGATATTGACCCAAATATGTATGAACCCATCTTATGGCGAGATGAGTATGCATCCTTGCCGAGAGCGAGAATCCTCGAGCTTGCAATGCGACTTCTGAGTAAACCTGGCGGCAGTGATGTGGTGCTGGAGGCGCTAAGCATGCGCCTTCATGACAAAGATGTGATGGTGGATACGTTGGGGCCCGATTTTCGTCAGATAGGTCTTAGGGCCGCAATTTTAAATTTGCCAAAAGATCACAACGATCCTGGTGGGTCAAAAGGCTACAACATGGAGTGCGTCATCAATGCTGCATTACGTTTCGATGGCAATGAGCCAGAAAAACAGGAGTGGTTGGACGCAATTTTTGCTGTTGTTGATCTGCACTATGGTTACGTTCATTCATATGAAAGCGCCATTGAGACAACAGCTGCGCTGATGCCAGAAGCATTTTTAAATCGAGTCTTTGAAGGCACTGAAGAGCAACAAGAACGTCGGCAGTTTTTTATTTGTAATAGAGACTTACGATTCTCACCTCTTGCCTATATTAATATGGATTTTCTGATTTCGTGGTGTTGTGCCCGAAATGAGCCCCGCGTATGGGTAGCTATTGCAGCAAGCATTAACTTGTGGGAAAAGGATGGCGAAATTGAAGGGCTCAGGATGTCAGAGTTAGCTCTCAGGCTGCTTGAGTCATCTCCTGACCCTGCTATTGTTCTGGAAATATTCGCCGAAAGTGTCACTCCTTCATCTTGCTCTGGTAGCCGAGCCAAAGTAATGCAGTCCAGAGCGGAGGCAATTCGCAAGTTAGTTGAGCATGACAGAGCAGATATTTCGAGTGCAGCTCAAACTGTTTCAGAGAATTTGGTTCAGTTTATCGAGCGACAGAAAGAGCGAGAACAGCGGGAGGATATGGAGCAAGAACAGCGATTTGAATAAAAATCACCTGTTTCAAGTCCGTAGGGTGCAATGAACAGCGTGAATTGCACCTCTAATTTGGTGTTTCATACCTTGTACAAAAGCCGCTCGGCAAACGGTGCAATGCGCTGCGCTTATTGCACCCTACGTCTCTTCGTCAATTCGCCGGGGTGGTGTAACTGATCGCACGCCCCGTAACCAAAGGAACAGAAGGGGCAATCGGCGCCCCGACTCTGCTAATGCCCCAGCTTTATATCACGGCATGCTGGTCCGGCATGGTTTTATAGTCTGCTGACTCACAACCAACAGCCCTGTTTTTCCTCCTATCAGGAGAGCATAAAAGGCCACGTTCACTCATACCTCGCCGCTTCCCAGGCATGTATCGCCTGTTTGCGGGTCTCGCCCCAGTGATAGCCGCCGAGTTTGCCGTTTTGCTGGATGACTCTGTGGCAGGGGATCATCAAGGCGACGGGGTTGGCGCCCACCGCCAGTCCCACGGCGCGGGCGGCCTTGGGGTTGCCGACGGCGCTTGCCACCTGGGCGTAGCTCACCACTTTGGCGGGCGGGATCGCGAGCAGCGCCCGCCAGACGCTGATCTGAAAGTTGGTGCCGCTCACGTGCAGGGAGATGGGGCGATCCGGCGTCTTGCTGCCATCGAACATGGTGTGGATGACCTCCTGGGTGCGTGATGGCGCTTCTCGCAGTTCTGCCTCAGGCCAGCTCTGGGCTAGGGTGGTCAGCGGCGCCTGTGGGGCCTGGTCATCGAGAAAGGAGAAGTTGCATACCCCCCGCGGGGTCAGGGCGACGAACGCCTTGCCGAAGGGGGTGTCGTGCACCCCGTGATCGATCACCAGCCCGGCCCCGCGCTGTTTGTATTCGCCCGGCGTCACCGCCTCGAGCTGCACGAAGTGATCGTAGAGCCGCGAGCCGCTGCTCAGGCCCAGGGTATCGGCCACCTCGAGCAGCGGGCGCGACTCCTGCAACAGCGCCTTGGCCCGCTCCAGAGTCAACACTTGTAGATAGCGTTTGGGCGTCACCCCGGCCCAGCGGCTGAACAGCCGCTGGAAGTGAAAGGGGCTTAAGTGAACGTGCGCCGCTATCTCGTCCAGGGTGGGCTGGCGCGCCACCTGGCTTGCGATAAAACGGATGGCATCGGCGATGCGGGCGTAATCAGACATAAGGCGCTCTCACGATAGGTTTGCAGCCGCAGGATCCTGTGTGCGACAAGGTCATGTGCGACAAATAGATACCCCACCATCGGCCAGCAGGGCAATGCCGGTGGTAAAGCTCGATGCATCGGACGCGAGATAAAGGGCCGAGCGGGCGATCTCCTCTGGTTGGGCCAGCCGTTTGAGGGCATGCATATGCTGCACAAAGGCGAGACTCTCCGGTGTATCGGTAAAGGCCCGCCCCATGGGGGTGTCGGTGCCCCCCGGCAGCAGGGCGTTGACCCGCACCCCTTGTGCCCCATATTCGGCGGCCAGCACCTGGGTCAGACCGATGAGGCCCGCCTTGCTCGCGGCATAGGCCGCCATGCCGGGCAGCCCCAGGGTATGGCCGACGAAGGTGGAGGTAAAGATAAGGGAGCCGCCCCCGCGTGCCTGCATGGCGGGGATCTGGTACTTGGCCCCCACAAAGGCGCTGGTGAGGTTGGTATCCAGGGTCGCATGCCACTGCGCCAGTTCAAGCCCCGGCACGCTGCCCGGCGTCCCCGTGGTGCCGGCGTTGTTGAAGGCGATATCGAGTCCGCCGAAACGGGTCAGCGCAAGATCCACCAGGGCGCGGGCATAGGTTTCGCTTTTCACATCTCCCGCCAGGCTTACCGCCTGGCCCCCCTCGTGGCGGATCTCCTCCACCAGCGCATCCAGCTCGGGCTGGCGGCGGGCACCGACGACGACGCTGGCCCCCTCCCTTGCAAACAGGATGGCGCTGGCGCGACCGATACCGGAGCTGGCGCCGGTGATGATGGCGACCTTGTTGGACAGTAATGACATGGCAGTTCCCTCGCGTGATGTGCATGGCGCCAGGTGGCGACGCTCATGCCGGGTTGGCAGACAAGTGGATGGGTTCAACCCCCTCCTGGTTCAAACCTCATTTGGTTCAACCCCTTGGGGGGTCGAAAGCACTGTTGGTTTGAAAGCACTATGGCGGCGAACCTTCGTCACGACGACCCGGATCTTGCTCACTTGTGCCATCGGCGATGGGCCATCACGGCATCGGGAGATATCCGCGTTTTATGAAGGGAGTGGGAAGGGAGCGGGCAGGGAGCGGGGCTGTGGCGCCGCTTTCCCAGGTGGTGGTGACCTGGGTTTGCAAGGGCAGGGCATGGAAAACAGTGCCACCGGTGTCGGCGGCACTGACGCAAAGCCTGGTGGGATAACGCTCTTTTAGGGGTTATCAGGCCAGGGCGGGGCTGGATGTGGCGGCGCAGGGCAGGGCGGCCAACTGTGCAAGGTGCTCGCCCAGGGAGACACCGGCGCCGGTGGCGTTGACCGTCTCGAAGTAGTCGTGCCAGCCCGATGCGGCTATCCCCTGGACGAGGGCCTCGATGGCTGCGGCATCCGGCCCGCGCCAGATGGCGAAGAAGGGGTGGGGCGCACCATGGAGGGTGGCAGCATCGGTCTCGCCCAGGGCGATGGGCTCCACCCCGAGGGCGGCGAGGTTGGCCATGCCTGTGCCAATGGCCTCGAAGAACTGCTGACGAGCCGTCTGGCTCAATGCCAGCCAGGCGGGAGTGGGGGTGTAGAGCTCTGCCAGATAGTGGGTCATAGGGGTTCCTTCGGGAGTTGGCCCTTGCGCAAGGTGCGCAAGGCGCGTTGACAAATCCGGGTTGTCGCGGGGCTGGGGCTTTCGTGAGACCAGCGCGCGCAGAGGTCAGTGACCCACTGTGGCCTGTCTTTGCTCGCATCGTTCAGCCAGTTGGCAACGGAGTCCTGCACATAGAGGGCGGGATCGGCCTTGAGGGGCTCGAGCAGCATCAGGGCTTGCTCCGGCGCTTGTCGCAGGGACGCAAGATGGGTACACCAGACGCCGCGGGGCCGGGTCGCTTCGCTTGCAAAGCGTCGCAGTCGCTCGGACGGCTCCACCGTCCAGGGCACCAGGGCGGCAATGGCCGCCTCCAGTTGCGCGGCAATGGTCGTTCGCATTGCGAGCCAGGCCCACTCGCGCACCCCAAAGTGAGGGTCATCGGCGAGGGGGCGAATGAGGGCCAGGCGGTCGCTGAGTGACAGCCCCTCGCTCGCGCCCACCATGAAACAGGCCCAGCCCCGCACGGTATCGGAGGGATGACGGCTGAGCGCCGCAAGATCCCTCGTGCCGTTCTCGGTCAGGAGCAGCCTGGCGGCCAGTGCCATGCGCCGGGTAATGCCCTCCCCGGATGCGGCGTGCATCGACGCCAGCGCCTGGGGCCCGAGCGAAGGCCGGGTGCACTGCATCAGGGCGGCAAAATCCACCGCCAGGCATTCGGTCAGGTTGCTTGCCTCAGCCTCTCCCCGGTTGAGCTGGGCGAGGCGTGAGGGGGCGATATCCGTGATGCGGCTGCGTGTCATGGGTGCTCCTCTGTGGCGGCCTCTGTGCAGCCTGCCCGGGATGAGATGACATTGAGCCAGGCCCGCTTGAGCAGGGCACTCAGGGTCTCTCGCTCTGCCTGATCGAACCCGGCAAACAGGGAGCCTATCCACTGGCTGTGCTCATCGAGCAGGTGCTGCGCCAAGGCCTGGCCCTGCTCTGTCAGGCGCACCGAGATCTTTCGCCTGTCCTGGCTGTCGCTGTGGCGAGCCAGCAGGCCGTCCCGTTGCAGCCCGTCGAGCAGGCCGGTGATGGTGGCCCGCGTAACCCCCGCCTTGTCGGCAAGCTCGTGGGGAGCCAGCCCTTGTGGCAGGTCGCGCAGCAAAAACAGCAACACGAACTTGCCTTCGGAGAGGCGATGGGGAGCCAGGCGCGCCGCGCACGCCTGATCGATGGCAGCGGCGAGGGTCAACACCTCAAAGCAGACGCGTATGTTTTGGGTGTCCGCGTGTCCGCGGCGCTCTGCATCCTCGAGCAGGGCGAGGTGTTTCTGATCCAGCGTGATCATGATGGTGAGTCTCGAATGACTTTGTATGGCGCCATACTATATGGCGCCAATCAAATGATCAACCACCCAAGCGCGCGACCGGAATGGTCCATGGCAACGGAGAGCGGGAGTGTGGCGATGGGGGGCCTTTGCAAGAGCAGGCGTTGCAAGAAAATCGGCCATCTTTGGCCGTCATTCCCTATAATGCCCCTCCTTTGTGGTCTGGGGGGAGTGCCCGCAGTGAGCCACCGCAAGCCCGAATGTTGATAGAGACGATCCCATGCATACCCTGGAACAGCTTCGCGCAGGCGAACTCTGCGGCGCCCGCCACCTCAAACTTGCTGAAAACCTCGCGGTGTTCCCTCCCGAGATCCTGAGCCTCAAGGAGACCCTGGAGGTGCTGGATCTCACCGGCAACCAGCTGAGCGAGTTGCCTGACGAGTTGGCCGAATGCAGGAAGCTGCGCATCCTCTTCTGCTCCGAGAACAACTTCACCGAACTGCCCGAGGTGCTGGGGCGCTGCCCTGCGCTCACCATGGTGGGCTTCAAGGCCAACCGCATCGCGACCGTCCCGGCCGCCTCCCTGCCCGCCAGATTGCGCTGGCTGATCCTGACCGACAATGCCATTGAACGGCTGCCGGACGAGCTGGGGCAGTGCGACGCCCTGCAAAAGCTGATGCTCTCTGGCAACCGGCTCGCTGGGCTTCCCGAGACGCTTGCCGGTTGCCACCGTTTGGAGCTTTTGCGCATCGCCGCCAATCGCCTGCCAGCGCTGCCGAGTTGGCTGCCCTCGATGCCGCGTCTGTCCTGGCTGGCCTTTGCGGGCAACCCTTTCTGTGATGAACAGGCGTGTCTGAACGGCACATCGGAGTTCACTACCGAGATCCCCTGGCAGGGGCTCTCACTGGGGGATGTGCTCGGGGAGGGGGCATCCGGCGTCATCTATCGCGCCGAGTGGGCGAGTGCCGAAGGGCCCGGGGCGGTGGCGGTCAAGCTCTTCAAGGGGGCCGTCACCAGCGATGGCTTGCCCCTGAGCGAGATGACTGCGTCCCTGGCCGCCGGTCGTCATCCAAACCTGGTCGGTGTGATGGGGAGAGTGAGCGATCATCCCTCCGGCATTCCGGCACTGGTGATGCCCCTGATAGACCCCGCCTTCGCCACCCTGGCGGGGCCCCCGAGCCTGGACTCCTGCACCCGGGATGTCTATGGGGCGGATCTGAACTTCACTCCGGCCCAGGTGATGGCCATGGTGCAGGGGGTGGCTGCGGCCGCCCGACACCTGCACGAGCGGGGCATCCTCCACGGCGATCTCTACGCACACAACCTGCTGTACTCCTTGCAGCCCGCGATGCCTCACTCGCCGCAGGAGGCGCCGGGCCGGGTGCTGCTCGGTGACTTTGGTGCCGCCTCCTGTTACGACAGCGCCGATGAGGTGCTGGCCGGGCGGCTGGAGCGCCTGGAAGTGCGGGCCTTTGGCTGCCTGCTGGCCGAGCTGCTGGCGCGCTGTGATGGGAGGGACGCCGACCTTGACCCCCTCCATCGACTGGCCAGGGAGTGCGGCTTTGAGGTGCCTTCCCGGCGACCCACCTTCGCGCAGATCCTGACCCGGCTGGCAGCGATGGCGACAAGCCTGCCTGGGGTCGTGGCCTGAGGCCTGCCCATCGTGAGCCTTCTCTTGCACTGGGGCGGGATCATGGGGCTTGCGCCACTTCGGTGAAGTTGTGATAGTGATGCACCATTGCAGATGACGAGAGGAAGATGATGGAAGCGGCATTTTGGCACCAGAAGTGGAAAGAGAACCGGATTGGCTTTCATCAGGCAGATTTCAACCGCTGGCTGCAATCCTGGTGGTCGGCCCAGCAAGGGAGCGACCCCGTGCTGGTGCCCCTTTGCGGCAAGTCCCGGGACATGCTCTGGCTGCGTGAACAGGGGCATCCGGTGGATGGCTTCGAGCTCTCAGAGATCGCCATTACCCAGTTTTTTGACGAGAACAACCTGAGTGCAGAGAAAAGCGAGGTGGGTCCCTATCAGTGCCACCGGCACGCCGATCTGCGCCTCTATCAGGGGGACTTCTTCGCCGCCCCGGAGCTTGGTCAGCGTTATCGCCTGGTCTATGACAGGGCGGCCCTCATCGCCTTGCCGGGCGCCATGCGCCGCCAGTATGCCGCCCTGATGAGCCGCCTGGTGGAGGCGGGGGGGCAGGTGTTGCTGGTGACCCTCGAGTATCAGCCCGAGCAGCAGCAACAGCCGCCGTTCTCGGTGGGGGAGATGGAGGTGCGCACCCTGTTTGAGCGCGACTTTGGTGTCGAGGTGCTGGGCCGGGGGGCGGAGCTGGATCACCCCAGGGTGCTCTCGGGGCAGCTCTCCTATTTCGACGAGGTGGCTTACCGGCTTATCCGCCGGGGCTGAGAGGGCGCGAGGCCGCTGCCAACGAGGGAAGTGGCGCTTGTTTTACCTCCTTTGACATAGATCAACGTGGAAAATCAGGGAAATGCCTAAGATGAAGCTGTTTCTCAATCACTGCTGGTGCCGACCGGTGAGCTCTGGTTTGAACTCCGGTCGAACATCAACCCAGTGTCTGATTTTCACGCTCATGTTCACTTTTGGCGGCTCTGGCCGCAATTGATTATGGTTTTTCCAGCCGACCCCACGGGGTCGGCTTTTTATTGCCTGCGCGTTGCCAACAGGGGAGGTCAGCCTTCGAAGGTGGCGGCGTTGAGCCGAAATGCCCTGGGATCGTCGACAAACTGGCCGGTGATCCGCTCGTCGTGCTCGTGGCCCAGGCCATAGCTGCAGAGGATGAGGCGATCCGAGGTGCGGGATCTCAGCTGGGTGATGAAGCGCACCAGGTCGGCACGGCTGAGCCTGCCCACCTCCTCGCGTACCCGTTCGCGCTGATCAAAACCCAGATCCTTGTTGCCGATGCTGACCCAGAGCCGCTGGCCGCGGCTGCGCAGGTTGGCATCCCGCTCGCTGAGCTGGGCCTGCAACCCCGCCTTGCTCTCCTGCCACTGCTGCTCGGTGAACTCCAGCATGGCGAGCGGGAAGAGATCGATGAACTCCTCCACCGCATCCAGCAGGATCTGCGGCCCCGCCACCGGCGACTGGATATAGAAGATGAGACCGGGATGGCGGTTGAGGGGCAGGTTGCCGGCTCCCACCACGTAACCGAGCTGCTGGCGGGTGCGCAGCTCGTGGAAGAAGGTGGATGACATGATGTGGTTGGCCAGGGTGAAGCAGGCGAGATCCCGCGCTCGGGTGGTGCGCGACTGGTAGTAGACCAGCAGCGCCGAGTCCTCGTGATCGCACCCCTGCTCGCGAATGAGGGTGCCTCTGTCCTGGATGGAGATGAGGGGGCGGCGGGTCTCGGCGCTGGGCTGGCTGTTGGCACCGAGGTGGCGCTCCAGCAGGGCCGCGAGTTCGAGGGCTTCGGCGGCCGTCCAGTCTCCGTGTACCAGGGCCTCCAGATGCACCCTGGCAAAGAGCTCGGAGACGAAGCCGGGCATCTCCCCGAGTTCGACGGTGCGCAGGTGGCGCAACAGCTGCTCGAAGGGCGGGTTGTTGGGTTGCAGCAAACTGGTGAGCTGGTTGAACAACTGGGAGATGGGGCGGGTCTTGGACTGGTTCTCCCAGTTGCGGATAAGCTGCTCCTTGATCTCGCTAAAGCGGGCCGGATCCGGATACCCCAGGGTGCGGTTGCCGAGGATCATGTCGAGCAGCAGCGGTTGCTTGTCGGCAAAGCCGCTGAGGTTGATGGTAAAGCCCCCCTGATGGGCATAAATCTGGTAGCCAAGGCCCGCGAGCTCCGCCGGGTAGGTGAGGGCGTTGAGGTGATCCGTGAGCAGTTCCACGGCCAGACGCGCCATGGCGATGTGACGCGGGCTCTTGACCGCATGTTCGCTGTCGACGGAGATGTAAAGGCTGCCCTTGGGCACGCTGAACTGATGCTCGTGCAGGTGCCAGAGCCGGAAACCGGGCCTGTCGATGAGGCAGGACGGCATGTCGGCGGGCAGCGCCGGCAGACTGGCGTCGAGGCGGGTGCTGATGAAGGGGTTGGGCGCCGGCAGGTGCAGGGCGGGATCCGGTTCACTCTGCTGCCAGCGGATCTTCTCGGCTTCGCTGATGCTCTGGACGCTGTAGGGTGTCTGGTACCAGCGGGCGAGGCGATCCGTACTCACTTCCGGGGCCTGGATGGTCACCCGCAGATTGTGGGGGGTCAGCTTGGCGAGGAAGCGCCGGATCAGCGGCTCATCGAACTCGCGCATCATGTAGTCGCCATAGAGCAGGTCGTCCGGCCCGTAGCTGAACAGGTTGAGCACGAGGCCGGAGACGGTGTCGAGGGCCCGTCCCCGCTCCTGGAAGCGGAAGGCGGATTCCAGCACGCTGCGCTTCTCCTCATAGCGCCAGGCCTGCACCCCACCCCGCTCGATGAGCTTCAGATAGCCAAACAGGGCGGCGATGATCTCGTCCACATGCTCAAGCCCAAGGGGGGTGAGGCCAAAGCTCACGCCAAAGTCCTTGAAGTTGGCGCCGCTGATGCCGCCGCCGGCGGCGAGCTGATTGACCCAGCCCCGCCCCTTGAGCAGAGAGAGCAGGCTGCCTTCCCCCTCATAGCCGATGAGGTGGCTCAGGAAGGTGAGGGGTTTTTTGTCGTAATACTCATCCACGCACGGCAGCGGGAAGGTCAGCGCCAGCTTGCGGGTCTCCTTGACCGGGGTCAACTGGATGCGAATGCCGAGATCATCGAGCCGATAGAGGGGATGGTTCAGTACCGGAGGGCCGAGGCGGCGATCCGGAATGGCACCAAAGAAGCGATCACACCAGGCCAGCTGGGTCTCGATGGGTGCCGGTGAAAGCATGACCAGCGCCATGCGATCCGCACTGTAGTGGGTTTCGTAGAACGCAATGAGGTCCGAGCGCAGATCCCGGCCGGGGAGATCCGCCAGGGTGTCGAGGTTGCCCACCGAGAATTTGGAGAAGGGGTGGTCCGGATTGACCGTCTCCTTGTGCACCTGGTAGCTGCGGCGCACGTCGTCTTGCAGCTTGAGGCGGTACTCGGAGTCCACCGCGTTGCGCTCCTTGTCGACCCACTCCGGTGCAAAGGTGGGGCAGATGAAGAACTGGGAGAACCGGTCGAGCCCCGCCTCGAAGAAGCCGTTATCGATGTCGAAGAAGAAGTTGGTGAACTCGGTACCGGTCCAGGCGTTGTTGCTGCCCCCGTGACAGCTCATGAATTGCTGGTATTCACCAGGTTTGGGGTAGGTGCGGGTACCGAGAAACAGCATATGCTCGAGGAAATGGGCCATGCCCTGGCGATCCGCAGGATCGTCGAAGTGGCCGGTATTCACCGCCAGGGAGGCGGCGGATTTGTCGGTCTCGGGATCACAGATCAGCAAGACCCTGAGCCGGTTTGCCAGCTCCAGAAAGTGATACCGCCGATGGTCATTGGGACTGGCATATGGGCTCATTGGGGAGGGGCTCGCGGTGAATTTATTTGAATTTAAACATGATTATCGACCCCGCTATCTTGCGAGGCAAACCCTTTTCTGAGAGGTGGCGCAATTGTTTCCCCCGGCATGGCGGGGTAAGATTCCCCCGCTATTTAAACAGGCCCCCTGGGCGAGGTTGTAATGAAAATCTACATCATGCGTCATGGCCAGGCTGGCATGAACGCAAAGACTGATGAACAGCGTCCACTGACCGAGCAAGGCATCGAAGAGTCCATCCACATGGCGGGCTGGCTGGCTCCCCAATTGGCAGGCTCCCTGAACCTGGTGATCCACAGCAACTACCTGCGTGCCAGACAGACCTGGCAGGCCATTGCCCCCGAGTTGCCCAAGGCCCTCAAGGTCGAAGAGAGCGGCGACATCACCCCCTACGGGGATCCGGCTTTCGTGGCGAGCTACCTCACTGCGCTGGCGGCGGAGCATGACAACATCCTGATGGTCAGCCACCTGCCGCTGGTGGGGTATCTGGTCCAGAGTCTCTGTCCGGTGGCAGGGGCCCCCATGTTCGCGACGTCCGGGCTGGCCTGCATCGAATGGCAAGATGGCAAAGGAGTCTTGCTCTGGCTGGAAGGACCGCATACAATAAGGTAAAAGTTAATAATAAGTTACAGTTTGGTTTTTTGGGGAAGAGAGAGTCGAATTTTCCGGTTTTTTATATAAATTTAACGGAATTATTTCGCATAAGCTGCTGTCATACGGATACAACTTCAAGAGGTTGCAAACGATGAGAGTGTTCAAGAAGTACCTGCCACTGATGGTGGCAAAACATGTCAAAACCTTCTTCAAGGGGCGGATTTACATCCACGGCAGGGGGCGCTTCGATTTCCAGTCGGGCTTGCTGATGATGCCATTGCAAGCCGACATTCCCCATCGCCAGACGGTGCTCGAGGTCAATGAACTGATTTCAAGGCTCCACATGGATGCCGCCTGAGGCGCCTCAGGCTGACCCTGGTCCCCCTCATGCCCGCCCCTGTGCGGGCATGATTGTTGATGGCGCCTGGGCGCGGTGCCAACCGTTCGCGTCATGGCGCTTCTTCCTGCGTTGGCAGGCTTGCTTATCCTGATTGCCTCTCTATACTCGCGCGCAATACCCGCCTTTTTATTCTGGATATAGCAATGCCCCTTGCCTTCCTGTTTCCCTTCTCCTGCATGGCCATCTGGGCCGGCAATGGCATCGTCAGCAAGCTGGCGGTCGGGGTGTTGTCTCCTGCGGCGCTCGCCTGGTCGCGCTGGATGGTGGCGGCCCTGGTGCTGACCCCGTTTCTGGCTCACCGGGCCTGGCGCGAGCGCCGCAAGCTGCGGGCCGGTTTCTCGAAGCTGGCGGTGCTGGCCCTGCTCGGGATGGTCTTGAACCAGACCTTTGGCTATTACGCGGCCCAGACCCTGGGGGCCACCGAGATTGGCCTGATGATGGGACTGACCCCCTTGATGACGGTGCTGCTCAGCATCTGGTTGCTGCGCGAGCGGCCCACCTGGGGGGCGCTGCTGGGAGGCGCCATCTCCATTCTGGGGCTGGCGATTTTGTTGGGGCAGGGGGATCCGGCCCGGCTGCTGACCCAGGGCATCCATATCGGTTCCGTCTACATGCTGCTCTCGGCGGCCACCTATGCGCTCTACAGCGTGCTGCTCAAGCGCTGGGATCTGGGGCTGGACAACTGGTCCATGCTCTACGGTCAGGTGCTGTGCAGCCTCCTGTTCCTCACCCCCTTCTATCTGCTGGTGGACGGGCACTGGCCCGATGGCAGCGCCCTCTGGCTCATCCTCTATGCGGGGATCCCGACCTCGGCCCTCTCGCCCTGGCTCTGGATGCAGGGCATTGCCCTGCTCGGGGCGAGCCGCACCGCCATCTTCATGAACCTGTTGCCGGTGATGACGGCCGCCCTTGCCATCAGCTGGCTCGGGGAGCGGCTCACCAGCTATCACCTCATCGGTGGCGGCATGACCCTGATGGGGGTGCTGCTGGCGCAGTTGCTGGTGAGGCCCGTGACGGTGCGAAGACGCGCCCGGCTCGCGGTGGCGGGCTGTCAGGAAAAGTAGGATAAAAAAAGACCGCCCTCGAGGCGGTCTTTTTGGTTCGGTGCCCAGCGTCACTGCGCCGTCAGATAGAGATCCTTGGCATAGACCAGGTCTTGCGGGTTCTGGTAGGGGTAGCCCTTGACGTTGGGTTTGAGCAGCCGTGATTTCACGTAGAAGTAGACAGGGGCAATGGGGGCCTCCTCGTCGATCAGCACCTCGGCCTGCTGATAGAGGCGGTTGCGCTCGGCGGGGTCCTTGGCGTCATGGGCCTTGGCCAGGAGGGCGTCGTACTCCTTGTTGAACCACTTGCCGCTGTTGGCGCTGCTGCTGGAGGTCATGATGTCGAGGAAGGTGGAGGCATCGTTGTAGTCTCCGTTCCAGGAGTAGCGGCTCACCCCGAAGTCACCCTCGTTCAGGGCCGACACCATGGTCTTCCACTCCATGTTGTTGAGCTCCGCCTTGACCCCCAGGTTGTGCTTCCACATGGAGGAGATGGCGAGCGCTATCTTCTTGTGCCCCTCGTTGGTGTTGTAGAGGATGTCCACCGTCAGCGGCTTGTCAGGGCCGTAACCCGCCTCGCCAAGCAGCGCCTTGGCCTGCTTGATGCGCTCTTCCTTGCTCATCAGCTCGCTGGCGGGGCGTTTGAGCTCGAAGCCGTCCACGCTCGGCGGGGTCAGGCTGAAGGCGGAGAGCTGCCCCTGTCCCAGGATCTTCTCCGTGATGGTGTCCCGGTCGATGGCAAGAGAGAGTGCCTTGCGCACCCTGACGTCGTCAAAGGGTTTGCGCTGGGTGTTGAACACGTAGTAGTAGGTGGCGAGCATGGGGGCGCTCACCAGCTCCTCCGGGCTCTGGCGCTTGATCTGCTGATACTGCTCCAGGGGATAGGTGGTGTAGTGCAGCTCGCTCGCACGATAGCGGTTGTAGGCCGCGGTATCGGAGACGATCTCCAGATAGATCACCTTGTTCAGCACGGTGTGCTCGTTGTCCCAGTAGTGGGGGTTGCGCTCGGCGATGAGGCGCTCGTTCGGGGTCCATTCCTTGAGCGCGAAGGCGCCATTGGAGACGATATTGGCCGGTTTGACCCACTCATGACCGAACTTCTCGATGGTGGCCTTGGGCGCCGGGAAGGTGGTGTAGTGGGAGAGGGTCTTGAGGAAGAAGGGGACCGGGTTTTTCAGGGTGATCTGCAGGGTGTAGTCATCGAGCGCCTTGATCCCCAGGGCATCCGGGCTCTGCTTGCCCTGCACCACGTCGCTGGCATTGGCGACGCCGGTCAGCTCGATGAACCAGGCGTAGTTGGAGGCGTTCTTGGGATCCGCCGCCCGCTGCCAGCCATAGACGTAGTCCGCCGCCGTCACCGGCTCGCCGTTGGACCATTTGGCATCGGGTCTGAGCTTGAAGGTGTAGACGGTGCCCGTGGTATCGAGCTCGTAGCCAAGGGCGCCCGCCGCCTGCAGCTTGCCGTTGCCATCCAGGGTATAGAGCCCCTCGAACAGATCGTTGACGACGTCGCTGCCCGCGCTCTCTTCCACCATCTGGGGATCGATGGAGGCAGGCTCGGTACCGATGTTGCGCACGAACACTTGCTGGGCGGCTGGCAGAAGCTGGGTGCCTTCAGGCACCTGGGCGGCGAGGACGGGGAGGGTGAGCAGAGCGGCAACCGCCCCGGCGATAAGCGACTTTTTCATTGAATATCCTTATGTTTTTTTGCTTCCAAAGCGCAGCCAGTGTGCGGGATTGGGGGGCAGATCTCAAGAGGGGAGCCTCTGGCGCAACATTGCCGGGCGCCAGGGGGAGCAAGGCGGGCAGCCGCGACGGCCCGGATGCATTCTTGTCACGAATTAACCCCCCAAAAGATGCCGGATGGCACCCTTGTTTCACGCCGAAAGCCCGTGGTGGCGCGGTTTTCTGGCGATTTAAAGAACGGCTTAATTCGCTGCAAAAACAAAAAACAGGCGTTACATTGGGTTACAAAACAACGCTGCCGGGGATCGGCACTTTTTTTGCCGACACTTGCAAACGTTTTCAACGGCCAACGGAAACGATCTTAAAGGAACAAGAATGCGAAACATGATCACCATGGGCGAGTTCATCGTCAAAAAGCAGGCGGACTACCCGACCGCGACCGGCGAGCTGACCTCCTTGCTCAGCTCCATCCGCCTGGCCGCCAAGGTGGTGAACCGGGAGATCAACAAGGCGGGTCTGGCGGACATCATCGGCTCCATCGGCGCCGAAAACGTGCAGGGCGAGGTGCAGCAGAAGCTGGACGTCTATGCCAACGAGCGCTTCAAGGCGGCGCTAGAGGCCCGTGGCGAGGTGTGCGGCATGGCCTCTGAGGAGGAGGAGGACTTCGTCTCCTTCGATTCCGAGCTCTCCCGTCACTCCAAGTACGTGGTGCTGATAGACCCCCTCGACGGCTCCTCCAACATCGACGTCAACGTCTCGGTCGGGACCATCTTCTCCATCTACCGCCGGGTCAGCAAACCGGGCGCCGGGGTCACTCTGGAGGACTTCCTGCAGCCGGGTCACCGTCAGGTCGCGGCGGGCTACGTGGTCTATGGCTCCTCCACCATGCTGGTCTACACCACCGGCTTTGGGGTCAACGGCTTCACCTATGACCCCTCCATCGGCTGCTTCTGCCTCTCCCACGAGAACATCCGCATTCCGGAGGAGGGCAAGATCTACTCCATCAACGAGGGCAACTACATCAAGTTCCCGGACGGGGTGAAGAAGTACCTCAAATACTGCCAGGAGCGTGACGAGGCGACTCACAGGCCCTATACCTCCCGCTACATCGGCTCCCTGGTGTCGGATTTCCACCGCAACCTGCTCAAGGGGGGCATCTACATCTACCCGTCCGGCACCAACTCCCCGAACGGCAAGCTGCGCCTGCTCTATGAGTGCAACCCCATGGCCTTCCTGGTGGAGCAGGCCGGTGGCAAGGCGTCCGATGGCTTTGGCCGCATCATGGACATCCAGCCTACCGCCCTGCACCAGCGCACCCCCTACTTCGTCGGGTCCACCAGGATGGTGGAGCGGGCCGAGGCCTTCATGCGGGAGTTCTCCGCCCACGAGGATCCGGCCAACCAGGGCTGAGTCCGGGCCAGCGTCCCTTCGTCACGGGAGCCGTCAAGGCTCCCGTTTTTATTGGCGTGCAGGCGGGTGTAGCCAGGTTGATATGCTGACGGACTGACGGACTGACGGACTGACGGACTGACGGACTGACGGACTGACGGACTGACGGACTGACGGACTGACGGACTGACGGACTGATGGACTGACGGACTGACGCGGCGCCTCGGTTGTCGCGGTGCAATGGCTGGTGGCCCCCTGGCCGGGATGCCTGGCCGGGATATCTGGTCTGGATACGTGGGCGGGATAAATACGGCACGGGCCATCTGCGGGGCTATCGAGGCGCGTTGAACCCGTTTTTTGCCCACGATCATCCCCACATCCATCTGTTTTTTAGATGGGTTGTGACTCAATGCATCGTATCAACAGATGGATTCGGCGGCAAAATGGTGCTGCCAGAAGGGCGAACCGAGGCGTCGGGGGCAAGAAGGCGGGCCGGGGGCGAGATGCCGCCCCTTGCCAGCAACGAAACGGGAGCCCTGGGGCTCCCGTTGTTGTAGGCGGCAGGTCGCGCCCTGCTGACGTCATGCTTCCCCTCAGGGGGTGGCATGGCGGGCGAGATCCGCCAGCAGGCCGTCCACCAGTTTGAGGCGCATGGCCCTGTCCTGGGTCGGTACCTGGAAGCGCAGCCGGGTCGGCCCGTCCATCTTGTAGATGCGCGGCTGCTCCGAGAGCAGCTTGACCAGATAGGCCGGGTTGACGCGGGTTTCCTGGGTAAAGTCCAGATAGCCGCCGCGCTCGCTCATCTCCACCCGGCGAATGCCCAGCGCCGTGGCGCGCTGGCGGAAGGCGGCCAGCTCCATCAGCGTCTTGGTCGGCTCCGGCAAGAGGCCGAAGCGATCGATGAGCTCCACTTTGAGCTCCCGCAGCTCCTGCTCGTCCGCCGCACTGGCGATGCGCTTGTACATGGAGAGGCGCATGTTGACGTCCGGGATGTAGTCGTCCGGGAGCAAGGCGGGCAGGCGCAGCTCTACCTCGGTGTGCTGGCTCATGAGCTGCTCCAGCGACGGCTCCTTGCCATGTTTGAGCGCCTCCACCGCCTGCTCCAGCATCTCCATATAGAGGGTGAAGCCCACCGATTCAATCTGGCCGCTCTGATCGTCGCCGAGCAGCTCGCCCGCGCCCCGGATCTCCAGATCGTGGGTGGCGAGCGCAAAGCCGGCACCGAGATCTTCGAGGGACGCGATGGCCTCCAGCCGCTTGGCCGCATCCTTGGTCATCAGCTTGGGATGGGGGGTGAGCAGGTAGGCATAGGCCTGGTGGTGGGAGCGACCGACCCGGCCCCGCAGCTGGTGCAGCTGGGCGAGACCAAGATGATCCGCCCGGTCCATGATGATGGTGTTGGCGCTCGGCACGTCGATGCCGGTCTCGATGATGGTGGTGCAGACCAGCAGGTTGAAGCGCTGGTGGTAGAAGTCCGACATCACCCGCTCGAGCTCCCGCTCGCGCATCTGGCCGTGGGCGATGCCGATGCGCGCCTCCGGCACCAGCTCGGCAAGATCGGCGGCGCACTTCTCGATGCTCTCCACGTCGTTGTGCAGGTAGTAGACCTGGCCGCCACGCTTCAATTCCCGCAGTACCGCCTCGCGCACCACCGCAGGTTCGTGCTGGCGCACGAAGGTCTTGATGGCGAGCCGCTTGGCGGGCGGGGTGGCGATGATGGAGAGATCCCGCATGCCGGACATGGCCATGTTGAGGGTGCGGGGAATGGGGGTCGCGGTGAGGGTGAGGATATCCACGTCGGCGCGCAGCGCCTTGATCTTCTCCTTCTGGCGCACCCCGAAGCGGTGCTCCTCGTCGACGATGAGCAGCCCCAGATCCTTGAAGGTGAGCTCGGCGCCCAGCAGCTTGTGGGTGCCGATGATGATGTCCACCTTGCCCTCGGCCATCTCCTTCATCACGGCGCTCTGCTCCTTGGCGGAGCGGAAGCGGCTCAGTACCTCCACCCGCACCGGCCAGTTGGCGAAGCGGTCGCGGAAGTTGTCGTAGTGCTGCTGGGCGAGCAGGGTGGTGGGCACCAGCACGGCCACCTGCTTGCCGCCGTGCACCGCCACAAAGGCCGCCCGCATCGCCACTTCTGTCTTGCCAAAGCCCACGTCGCCGCACACCAGGCGGTCCATGCTCTTGGCCTGACACATGTCGCCGAGCACGGCGTTGATGGCATTGAGCTGATCCTCGGTCTCCTCGAACGGGAAGCTCGCGGCAAACTGGCGGTAGGCCTCCCGGTCGTGTTTGAAGGCAAAGCCGTGACGGGCTGCCCGCATGGCATAGACATCCAGCAGCTCGGCCGCCACGTCCCGCACCTTCTCGGCCGCCTTGCGCCGCGCCTTGACCCAGGCCTCGCCGCCGAGCTTGTGGCTGGGCGGGTTGTCGGAGCCGGTGTAGCGGCTGATCAGGTGCAAACTGGTGACCGGCACGAACAGCTTGTCGCCGCCGGCGTATTCCAGGGTCAGAAACTCGGTGGGCAGGCCGCCGGCATCGATGGTCTCGAGCCCCAGGTAGCGACCGACCCCGTGATCCAGGTGCACCACCGGCTGGCCCTGGGTCAGCTCGCCCAGGTTTCGGATCACCGCATCCGAGCTCAGGTTCTTGCTCTTGTCCCGCTGGCGCTTGCTGCGGATCTTGCCGCCGAGCAGCTCGGCCTCGGTGATGAGGGCAAGGGGCATCTGGCCGGGCTCTTGCAGCAGGAAGCCCCGCTCCAGGGGACAGACCAGCAGCCCGTGGCGCGCATCGCTCGAGAGGAAGGCGTCGAGGGAGGCAAACTCCCGGGGTTGCAGGTTGATCCGTGCGAGCAGATCCCCGAGCCCCTCGCGCCGCCCCTCGGACTCCACCGCAAACAGGGTGCGCCCGGCAAAGCCTTGCAGGAAGCCGTCAAGGGCCAGCAGGGGCTGCTCCTTGCTGTGGTCGAGCTGCAGATCCGGCAGGGGGGCGAGGGGCAGATCCTGCTGACCCGCTCCGCCGTCAACGGTCGCCTCCTGCAGACGCACGGCGCCATAGTCCCCGAGGGCGGCGAAGAGCTGCTCCACCGGCAGATAGATCTGCTGGGGCGGCAGCAGGGGACGGGTGTTGTCCCAGCGCCTGTCTTCATAGCGCTGGCCGATGTCGTTCCAGAAGCGCTGGGCCGCGGGGTAGATCTCCCCCACGGTGAGCAGCAGGGTGTTGCCTGGCAGGTAGTCAAACAGGCTGGCGGTCTGGTTGAAGAAGAGCGGCAGGTAGTATTCGATGCCGGCGGGCCAGCGCCCCTTGCTCACCTCCTGATAGACGGAGCCCTCGGCCCGGGAGATCTCGAACTGTTCGCGATACTGGCCACGAAACAGCTCGATGGCCCCCTCGTCGGTGGGAAATTCCCGTGCGGGCAGGAGGCTCACCGACTTCACCGGCTCGCTGGAGCGCTGGGTCTCGGGATCGAACGGGCGGATGGAGTCCACCTCGTCATCGAAAAAATCAATGCGATAGGGGCGGCTGCTCCCCATGGGGAAGAGATCCAGCAGGGAGCCGCGGGCGGCGAATTCGCCGTGCTCCAGCACCTGTTCCACCGCCACGTAGCCCGCCTCCGCCAGACGCCCGCGCAGCTGCTGCAGGTTGAGGCGCTGGCCACTTGTGACCATCAGGCTGTATTTGTCGAGATAAGCCTGGGGCGCCGTGCGCAGCATCAGGGTGGAGATGGGCACGATGAGCACGCCGTGGCGCATCTGCGGCAACTGGTAGAGGGTCTCGAGGCGCTGGGAGATGATGTCCTGATGGGGAGAGAAGCTGTCGTAGGGCAGGGTCTCCCAGTCCGGGAACAGCAGCACCGGGCAATCCTGATCCGCCAGCAGGAACCCCAGTTCCTGTTCAAGGCGCAGGGCGCTCGGGGTATCGGCGGTGACCAGCAGGACGGGTCTTCGGGCTTCCCGGGTGAGGCGGGCGGCAACCAGAGCCAGGCTGCTGCCGACCAGCTGGCCGAACGTTGTCTTCTGGCCCGCTTTGGCGGGCAAGGCGGGGAGGGTCATTGGCATCATCGGAGTCTTTTACTGTTGGCGTTCTTTTGACATGGACCTGGGTTAGCGCTGACGTTCCTGGGCACGCAGCTTGAGCTGTTTCGACTGCACATGCAGGCTGGCGCGCACCAGCAGTTCCCGGTCATCCTCGCGGATGCGCACGTAGTCGAGCACCACGTGGGTGCCATGCTCTCCGGCGTCCCGCTGCACGACCTCGCCGTAGCAGTAGACGGCGGAGGCCTCTTCCCGCAGGAAGATCTTGAGCCGCACGATCTGGTGCAGGGCGGGGGCCTCCCCGTGCCCCTGGTGGGGGTGCAGGTAGGTGAGCTGCCCGGCGCCAAAGCGCAGGGTGTGGAAGCGGTGCTCGGGGTGATCCTGGGCCGCCAGCACATAGCCCATGATCATGTCGATCTTGCGGGACTGCTGATTGATGATCTCCACCAGATCGTGCATGGACTCGTTCTGGCTGCGCAGCAACCGGCTGCTCACCAGATCGATGGAGGTGATGGCGGAGGCGATGCGAAACGGCTCGGGCAACTCGGCCTCCAGGGCCTCCAGCGTCGGCAGACGAAAGTCGGCCGGCATGGGGATCACATTGACCGGCGTGGCATGGGTGACGCTGAAGAACTGTTCCTGCATGGAGGCTATCCCTTGTTGTCATAGACGGTTTCCCTTTATTATCCGGTATCTTATTTCGTTGGCAACGTAGATATCCTTGAAGACCGGACTTTTTCAGCCACTGTCGCTGGCCATCGGCCTGCGTTATGCAGGCTCGCGACGCAGTAACCGCTTCGTCTCCTTTATCTCCCTGTTCTCCACCTTTGGCATCGCCATCGGGGTCGCCGCCCTGATGGTGGTGATCTCGGTGATGAACGGGTTCGAAGGCCAGCTCAAGGGGCGCATCCTCGGGGTGATCCCCCATGTGGTGGTGACCAATCAGGCCGGACGCATCGAGGCCGAGCCCGAAGGTCTGCCCGACCTGGCCGGCTTGCCCCACGTGGTGGCCACGGCCCCCATGCTCGACAGCGAAGGCATGCTGCAAAGCCCGGGCCAGCTCACCGGCGTGAGCGTGCAGGGGATCGATCCCGCCCGCTGGCCAAAGGATGACATCCTGCACGCCCAGATGCTGGGAGGGCGCCTTGACAGCCTGCAGGCCGGTGAATACCACATCGTGCTGGGGCAGGGGGTGGCCAGCCGCCTCAAGGTCTCTATCGGCGACCAGGTGCGTCTCATCCTGACCGAAGGTACCCGCTTTACCCCCTTTGGCCGGGTGCCGGCCCAGCGTCTTTTCACCGTCTCCGGCATCTTCGGGGTCGGCGCCGACGTGGACAGCCAGGTGGCCCTGATTGCCCTGGGGGATGCCCAGCGCATGCTGCGCCTGCCCGCAGACAAGGTGGGCGGCATTCGCCTCTGGCTGGACGATCCCTTCGCCGCCGACGAGGTGGTGAAGACCGCGTTGCCGGACGGGCTGGAGTGGCAGGACTGGCGCCGCGAGCGCGGCGAGCTGTTCCAGGCGGTGGCCATGGAAAAACGGATGATGGGGCTGATGCTGGTGCTGATCATCGCGGTCGCCACCTTCAACATCCTCTCCGCCCTGGTGATGGTAGTCACCGACAAGGAAGGGGAGGTGGCCATCCTGCGTACCATGGGCATGAGCGAATCCGGCATCGTCAAGATCTTCATGGTGCTGGGGGCGTCGAGCGGCGTCATCGGCGCCCTGTTCGGAGGGCTGGCGGGGCTGGCGCTCTGTTTCGGCCTCAATCCTCTGCTCAATGCCCTTGGGCTCAACCTCTATATGGCGGCGGGGGGCAGCGGTCTGCCGGTCATCGTCGAGCCGGCCCAGGTCATGACCATTTTGCTGGGCGCCGTGCTGCTCAGCTTCAGTGCCACCCTTTACCCTGCCTCCCGCGCGGCCCGGGTCAAACCGGCGGAGGCGCTGCGTTATGAATAATTCATCTTCTGTTGTTACTGGTGCAAGTGGAGCCCCCGTTATGAATCAATCCGTCTCCTGCGAGCCGCTGCTGCGCTGCCAGGCCCTCAATCATGTCTACAAAGAGGGCAATCTGGAGACCCAGGTACTCAAGGGGATCGAGCTGGACGTCGCCCCCGGGGAGATGCTGGCGGTGGTGGGGAGCTCGGGCTCCGGCAAGACCACCCTGCTGCACCTGATGGGGGCGCTGGACAACCCCTCCAGCGGCGCCGTGCTGTTCAAGGGGCAGGACATCCATGGCTGGGACAGCCGCACCCAGGCGAGATTTCGCAACCAGGAGCTGGGTTTCGTTTACCAGTTCCACCACCTGCTCTCGGAATTCAGCGCGCTGGAAAATGCGGCCATGCCGCTGCTGATCGCCGGTGAGTCGGTGGCCAGCGCCACCGAGAAGGCGAGCAAGATGCTGGGGCGGGTGGGGCTCTCCCACCGTCTCAACCACAGACCGTCCGAGCTCTCCGGTGGCGAGCGCCAGCGGGTGGCCATCGCCCGTGCCCTGGTCAACGAACCCAGCCTGGTGCTGGCGGACGAGCCCACCGGCAACCTGGATCACGCCAGCGCCACTGCCGTCTATGAGCTCTTGTGCGAGCTCAACCGCGAGCTTGGCACCGCGTTCGTGGTGGTGACCCATGACTTGAGCCTGGCCGCCAAGCTCCACCGCCGGGTCACCCTGGTGAGCGGCATCATGGCGGAGGTCGCCTGATGTTCAAGCCGCTGCCCCTGTTCCTGGGCCTGCGTTACAGCCGCTCCCGCCGCCGCAACGGCTTCATCGCCTTCATTTCGGCCTCCTCCCTCATCGGCATCGCCCTCGGGGTGATGGCCCTCATTCTTGGCCTCTCCGCCATGAACGGGTTCGAGCGGGAGCTCAAGAACCGGGTGCTCTCCGTGGTCCCTCACGGCGAGCTCATCGGCATGGAAGCGCCGCTGCCTGACTGGCCGCGGCTCAGGGACTACCTGCTGGCCCAGCCCGGGGTGGAGGCGGCTGCGCCCGTCATTCGCCTGGACGGCCTGTTGGAGCACGGCTCCGCCCTCAAGGGGGTCCAGCTGCGTGCGGTGCTGCCGGAGCTGGAAGCCAATCTCTCCGATGCGGGCAACTTCATGACGGGTCGGGGTCTTCGCGAGCTGCAGGCGGGTGAACACGGGGTCATCCTCGGCAAGATCATCGCCGACAAGCTGGGGGTCAAGACAGGGGACACCGTCACCCTGCTGCTGCCCCAGGCGGGTGATGCCGCCGGCATCAAGAACCCGAAACGGGAGGTGCTAACCGTGGTAGGGCTGCTCGAGATCGGTGGCCAGCTCGACGGCCTGCTCGGCTTCATGCACCTGGCGGACGCCCAGGCCATCACCGGCATGGGCAGCGCGGTGGAGGGGTTCAGCCTCAAGGTGAGCGACGTGCTCAAGGCCCAGTCCATCACGGTGGCGGCGGCCCAGAAATTCCCGCACTACGTCTATATCAGCAGCTGGATGAGCCGTCAGGGTTATCTCTATCAGGACATCCAGATGGTGCGCACCGTGATGTACGTGGTGATGCTGATGGTGGTGGCGGTGGCCTGCTTCAACATCGTCTCCACCCTGGTGATGGCGGTGAACGAGAAGCGCAGCGAGATCGCCATCTTGAAGACCATGGGGGCGAGCCCGGGCCAGATCCGGCTCACCTTCGTCATCCAGGGGATGGTGAACGGGGTGGCGGGAGCCTTGCTAGGCGCCCTGCTGGGCGGCCTGCTCTCCAGCAAGCTGACCCAGATCCTGAGCGCCATCGAAGGGGTGATCGGGCACCGTTTCCTCAATCCGGACATCTACTTCATCGACTTCCTGCCGACCGAGCTGCACATGCAGGACTTGCTCATCGTGACCGGCGCCGCCATCCTGATGAGCCTGGTGGCAACCCTCTATCCCGCCTGGCGGGCGAGCGGCCTGGTGCCGTCCCGGGAACTGGGGCATTGATGCCCATGGATGTGATAAAGGGCCCTGCGGGGCCCTTTTTATTGTCACTCTTTTGTGGGGAAACCCCCGACGTGGCGGTTATCGAGGCAATACGCAGGAGGAGATGATGCCCGGTGCCGTGTTGATGGCATCAATGGGCATTCAACTCATCGAGAGGCAGTGAAAAACTCCCCACGAAGACATCGATGAAGTAGCGCATGGCGGGGTTCATCCTGGCGTCCAGCATCTGCTCGAGGCGCTTTCGCGCGGGCTCGAACTCCCGGTTACCGACGCTCAGCTCCTCCAGACACTTGGTGTAGGCACAGAGGGTGTCTGCATCCTTCACCAGGCTGGTGAGGGCCTCGTCCTGGGCGCCGGAGTCGAGGAGGGGGCGAAAGTCCTCGACCAGCTCAGGCGGCAACATGCCCAGCAGGCGCTGCTCGGCGGCAAGCTCAATCTTCTTGTATTCGCGGGCGATTTCGGGATTGAAGTACTTGACCGGGGTGGGCAGATCCCCGGTCAGCACCTCGCTGCTGTCGTGGTAGAGGGCCATGACGGCGGCACGGTCGGCATCCACCTGGGCGCCGAACAGGCGATTGCTGATAAGGCCGAGGGCGTGGGCCACCATGGCGACCTGCAGGCTGTGCTCGGCGATGTTTTCGGGCTGGATGTTGCGCATCAGGGGCCAGCGGTAGATGAGGCGCATACGGGCGAGGTTGGCAAAAAAATGGCTGGGCAGCATGGAAGACCTCGAATGGGGCAATGAAAAAGGGCAGACCCTAGTCTGCCCTTTTTTCCACCCGCAAGGATAGCCTGAGATGGGCCGTCAGCGGATGTAGCGGCCCGATTCGGCCTCGTGGTTGGTCACTATCATCTGGCCGATGGGGGCCAGGCTGATGAGGGCCAGCTTGAGGTGCTGGATGCCGAACGGGATGCCGACGATGGTGACGAAACAGGCCAGCGCCGAGGCGATGTGGCCGATGGCCAGCCAGACCCCGATGAGCACAAACCAGAGAATGTTGCCAATCAGCCCCAGGGCACCGGTGCCGATGTCGCTCTGGCCCGTCATGCTCTTGCGGCTCACCGCCTGCTTGCCAAACGGGAAGAAGGTGAAAGTGCCGATGACGAAGCAGGCGCGTCCCCAGGGGATCCCGATGAGGGAGATGAAGCAGAGCAGCCCCGCCAGCCACCAGGCCAGCCCCATGAAGACGCCTCCCAGCACGAACCAGAGCAGATTGAACAAGAAGCGGAAAAAGGACATGTGGGTGACTCCAGCAGCACGTGAATTGGCTGTCACCATAGCGAGCCCTGCCGGGGGACGCAATGGCACAGGCGAGAAGGTGGACAATTTGGGTCGCAGCACGCCATTTTTGTGCCTGATTGGCGGCGGATGGCGATCAAAATGGCCCGTTCGCCGTGAAAAAGAGTGAGCCAGTGCAAATTATTGCGGATGGAATGCTTGAACTCGGTGCAAGGCTTCCCCATATAGGAGAAAGTCTTGCGCAAATTGTGCTGTCTGTGCCCCGGATGGGGGATGTGCGGCTCGACGCGACCACTGCACGCCGCTATAATGTCGCGTCATATTTTCTCATCACAAAGACAGTCGTTGTCTTTATAAACAGGAAGACTCCGGGCTTGCCCGGGGGCAATAAAGGGTCAGCACGCAGTGCTGAGTTGAACGAGGTAAAAGAATGCAAGTTTCTGTAGAGACAACCCAGGGTCTGGAACGCCGTCTTACCATCACTGTACCGGCCGCTACCGTTGACGCCGCCGTGCGCAAAGAATTGAATGGCCTGGCCAAAACCCGTCGCATCGACGGTTTCCGTCCTGGCAAGGCTCCGGTTGCCATCATCAAGAAGATGTTCGGTGCCATGGCTCACGCCCGCGTTGCCGATGAAATGATGCAGAACAACTTCATCAAGGCCATCATCGAGAACAAACTGAGCCCGGCTGGCGCCCCGACCATGGATCCGAAAGAGATCAAAGAAGGTCAGGATTTCGAATTCACCGCCACTTTCGAAGTGTATCCGGAGTTCGAAGTTGCCGGTCTGGAGAGCATCAAGGTCGAGAAGCCGGTTGCCACCGTGAAGGACAGCGACCTGGAAAACATGATCGACACCCTGCGCAAGCAGCACGCCACCTGGACTGAAGCTGCTGTGGCTGCCGCCAATGGCATGCGTGTGACCATGGACTTCGTCGGTTCCATCGACGGTGAAGAGTTCGACGGTGGCAAGGCTGAAGGCTTTACCCTGGAACTGGGCGCTGGCCGCATGATCCCGGGCTTCGAAGACGCCATCCTGGGCAAGAAAGCGGGCGACGAGTTCACCATCGAGGTGACTTTCCCGGCTGACTACCACGCCGAAGCCCTGAAGGGCAAGGCTGCCAAGTTTGCCTCCAAGCTGCACAAGGTTGAAGAGCAGGTGCTGCCCGAGCTGACCGAAGAGTTCGTCAAGCGTTTCGGCATCGAGAGCGGCAGCGTTGAAGAGCTGAAGGCAGAAGTGCGCAAGAACATGGAGCGCGAACTGGCCCAGGCCCTGAAAAACAGCGTGAAAGAGCAGGTACTGAACGGACTGGTTGAAGCCAACCAGATCGATCTGCCGAAGGCTGCTGTTGCCCAGGAAATCGACACCCTGCGTCAGCAGGCTCTGCAGCGCTTCGGTGGCTTCCAGGGCGGCAACGCCCCCGAGCTGCCGGCCGAGCTGTTCCAGGCCCAGGCCGAGCGCCGTGTCCGCGTTGGTCTGCTGCTGGGTGACGTCATCCGCACCAACGAGATCAAGGCTGACGACGCCCGTGTGACCAGCATCATCGAGTCCATGGCCACTGCCTACGAAGATCCGAAAGAAGTGATCGAGTACTATCAGCAGAACGAGCAGATGCTGAACGGCGTGCGCAACCTGGCCATTGAAGATCAAGCCATCGATCTGATCCTGTCCAAGGCGCAAGTCACTGAGAAAGAAGTTGCCTTCGACGAAGTGATCAACAAGTCCGGTGCCGCTGCCTAAGAACATTTGACTTAAGGTCAAAACTGTTAAGTATAATGGCTCGTGTGATCTCCACTCGGGCCATTTTATTTTAGGGACAATGCCTTATGTACAAGAACTATAACGATGTGACTGAATCCCCACGCAATGCGCTCATCCCGATGGTGGTAGAGCAAACCGCGAAAGGGGAGCGTTCCTACGACATCTATTCCCGTCTGCTGAAAGAGCGGGTGATCTTCCTGACCGGTCAGGTTGAAGATCACATGGCGAACCTGGTGGTGGCCCAACTGCTGTTCCTGGAGTCCGAGAACCCGGATCAGGACATCAGCATCTACATCAACTCGCCGGGTGGCGCCGTCACTGCGGGTATGTCCATCTATGACACCATGCAGTTCATCAAGCCGGACGTGAGCACCGTCTGCATGGGGCAGGCCTGCTCCATGGGGGCCTTCCTGCTGGCCGGTGGCGCCAAGGGCAAGCGTTTCTGCCTGCCCAATGCCCGAGTGATGATCCACCAGCCGCTGGGCGGCTTCCAGGGGCAGGCTTCTGACATCCAGATCCATGCCCAGGAGATCCTGAAAATCAAGAATACCCTGAACGATCGTCTGGCGTTCCATACCGGTCAGGACATGGCCACCATCGAGCGCGACACCGACCGTGACAACTTCATGTCCGCCGAGCAGGCCGTTGCCTATGGTCTGGTTGACGGCATCCTGAGCCAGCGCGGCTGAGCAGGGTACCCCGTCCTGTTGTAAACTCAGCAGGACGATCCATCCTCTATTGATAAAACGAGGTCGCTGAATGACAGAGAAACGCAAGGGTGAGGGCGACAAGCTGCTGTATTGCTCTTTCTGCGGCAAAAGCCAGCATGAAGTGCGCAAGCTGATCGCTGGCCCTTCCGTCTACGTATGTGATGAGTGTGTCGAGCTGTGCAACGACATCATCCGCGAGGAGATCCGCGAGATCTCTCCCAAGCGCGATGGTAGCGAGCTGCCGACCCCTCATGAAATCCGCGCCCATCTGGACGACTACGTGATCGGTCAGGAGTACGCCAAGAAGGTGCTGGCAGTGGCTGTCTACAACCACTACAAGCGTCTTCGCAGCGGCAGCGAGTCCGGTGGCGTGGAGCTGGGCAAATCCAACATCCTGCTGATTGGCCCCACCGGCAGCGGTAAGACCCTGCTGGCCGAGACCCTGGCTCGTCTGCTGGATGTGCCCTTCACCATGGCCGATGCCACCACCCTGACCGAAGCCGGTTACGTGGGCGAGGACGTGGAGAACATCATCCAGAAGTTGCTGCAAAAGTGTGACTACGACGTGGAGAAGGCCCAGCGCGGTATCGTCTACATCGACGAGATCGACAAGATCTCCCGCAAGTCGGACAACCCCTCCATCACCCGCGACGTCTCCGGGGAAGGGGTGCAGCAGGCACTGCTGAAACTGATCGAAGGCACCATCGCCTCCGTGCCGCCCCAGGGCGGTCGCAAGCACCCGCAGCAGGAGTTTTTGCAGGTCGACACCTCCAAGATCCTCTTCATCTGTGGTGGTGCTTTCGCGGGGCTGGACAAGGTGATCGAGCAGCGCTCCGTCAAGGGCACCGGCATCGGTTTTGGCGCCGAGGTGAAATCCAAGAATGCCAAGGCAACCCTGAGCGAGAACTTTGCCAAGGTGGAGCCGGAAGATCTCATCAAGTACGGTCTCATCCCTGAGTTCATCGGTCGTCTGCCGGTGGTCGCGACCCTGACCGAGCTTGACGAGGCTGCCCTCATCCAGATCCTGAAAGAGCCGAAGAACGCGTTGACTAAGCAGTATGCCGCGCTGTTTGCCCTGGAAGAGGTGGAGCTGGAGTTTCGTGATGACGCGCTCAATGCCATTGCCCGCAAGGCCATGGAGCGTAAAACCGGTGCCCGGGGTCTGCGTTCCATTGTCGAGGCCGTGCTGCTTGACACCATGTATGACCTGCCCTCCCTGAAAGGGGTCAGCAAGGTGGTGATCGACGAGACGGTGATCAAGGGAGACTCCGCGCCCTTGATGATCTACGACAATCCCGAGACTCAGGCCGCAGCCTCAGAGTAACTGTCTGATTTTTAATCACATAAAGGGGCATTTTGCCCCTTTCATGCTTTTTACGGCCAAGGCGATTGAATCTCATCTTTGCGCCCCCATATACTCAGCCAAGCCTTTGCCAACGGTATAACAAGCCGAGAGGACATATATGAACCTAGAGCGTTCAGAACGCATCGAGATTCCCGTCCTGCCTCTTCGTGACGTGGTGGTCTATCCCCACATGGTCATTCCACTCTTTGTGGGGCGGGAAAAATCCATTCGCTGTCTGGAAGCGGCCATGGAGCAGGACAAGAAAGTCCTGCTGGTGGCCCAGAAGGATGCGTCGACTGACGAACCGACGGTGGAGGAAATTTTCTCCGTCGGGACAGTGGCCAATATTCTGCAGATGCTCAAGCTGCCGGACGGCACCGTCAAGGTGCTGGTGGAGGGGGGCCAGCGTGCCCGCCTTGAGCGGATGATCGACGATCGCGACTTCTTTGTCGGGGAGGCCCAGTACATCGCGTCCGCCCCCATCGAGGAGAAGGATCAGGACGTGCTGGTGCGCTCTGCCATCGGCCAGTTCGAAGGTTACATCAAGCTCAACAAGAAGATCCCGCCCGAGGTACTCACCTCGATTTCGGCGATCGACGATGCGGCGCGCCTGGCCGATACCATGGCTGCCCACATGCCACTCAAGCTCGAAGACAAGCAGAAGGTGCTGGAAATCGCCTCCGTGTCCGAGCGCATCGAGTTTCTGATGGCCATGATGGAGTCGGAGATCGACCTGTTGCAGGTCGAGAAGCGCATCCGCTCCCGGGTCAAGAAGCAGATGGAGAAGAGCCAGCGGGAGTATTACCTCAACGAGCAGATGAAGGCCATCCAGAAAGAGCTGGGTGAGCTGGAAGACAGCCCGGATGAATTCGAAGCCCTCAATCGCAAGATTGAAGAGGCCGGGATGCCGGAGGATGCCCGCGAGAAGGCCCAGGCCGAGCTCGCCAAGCTCAAGATGATGTCCCCCATGTCGGCGGAAGCCACCGTGGTGCGCAGCTATGTGGACTGGATGGTGCAGGTGCCCTGGAAGGCCCGCTCCAAGGTCAAGAAAGACCTGGGCAAGGCCCAGGAGGTGCTGGATGCGGATCACTATGGCCTGGACAAGGTCAAGGATCGCATCCTCGAATACCTGGCGGTGCAGGCGCGGGTGAACAAGCTCAAGGGCCCCATCCTCTGCCTGGTCGGGCCTCCCGGGGTGGGCAAGACCTCCCTGGGCCAGTCCATCGCCAAGGCAACCGGCCGCAAGTATGTGCGCATGGCCCTGGGTGGGGTGCGTGACGAGGCGGAGATCCGTGGTCACCGCCGTACCTACATCGGCTCCATGCCCGGCAAGCTCATCCAGAAGATGGCGAAAGTCGGCGTGAAGAACCCGCTGTTCCTGCTCGACGAAATCGACAAGATGAGCTCGGACATGCGTGGCGATCCCGCTTCCGCCCTGCTGGAGGTGCTGGATCCCGAGCAGAACAGCAGCTTCAACGATCACTATCTGGAAGTGGATTATGACCTGTCGGACGTGATGTTCGTGGCCACCTCCAACTCCATGAACATACCGGGTCCGCTGCTGGACCGGATGGAAGTGATCCGTCTGTCCGGTTACACCGAGGACGAGAAGCTCAACATTGCCAAGCAGCACCTGGTGGCCAAGCAGATCCAGCGCAACGGCCTGAAGCCTTCCGAGATCACCATCGAGGATTCGGCGCTGATCGGGGTGATTCGCTACTACACCCGCGAGGCGGGTGTGCGCAGCCTGGAGCGTGAAATCTCCAAAATCTGTCGCAAGGCAGTCAAACGCATCCTGCTGGACAAGAGCATCAAGCATGTTCAGGTCAACCAGGAGAACCTCAAGGAGTTCCTGGGGGTACAGCGCTTTGACTATGGCAAGGCCACCGACCAGAACCAGATTGGTCAGGTGTGCGGGCTGGCGTGGACCGAAGTGGGGGGCGATCTGCTCACCATCGAGACCACCAACATGCCGGGCAAGGGCAAGCTCACTTACACCGGTTCCCTCGGTGACGTGATGCAGGAGTCCATCCAGGCGGCCATGACGGTGGTGCGGGCCCGTGCCGAGAAGCTGCGTATCAACGGCGACTTCTACGAGAAGCGCGACATCCACGTGCACGTGCCGGAAGGGGCGACCCCGAAAGACGGCCCGAGCGCCGGTATCGCCATGTGTACCGCCCTGGTCTCCAGCCTCACCGGCAACCCGGTGCGTGCCGACGTGGCGATGACGGGTGAAATCACCCTGCGTGGCGAGGTGCTGCCCATCGGTGGTCTCAAGGAGAAACTGCTGGCGGCCCACCGTGGTGGCATCAAGCGTGTGCTGATCCCGAAAGAGAACGAACGTGACCTCGAGGAGATCCCGGCCAACGTCAAACAAGATCTTGAAATCTATCCGGTTCGCTGGATTGATGAGGTGCTTGCACTGGCGTTGCAGGACAATCCGCAAGGTTTCGAACGCGTTTCTGTCGTGTAAATGTTGATGCGCCGCAAATTTGGCGCATTCGGGGGGTGGTTAAGGCTTGCATGCACCGGACAACGGAAGTAGCCTTGACCACCGATCGGGTACTCATGATGAGTCGCAATGCGTGATGTGGCGCGGGTTTGCGCCAGATTGTCACTTGCAACTGATCAGGAGGCTTGTTATAAAACCTCCACTTGTTGTGGCCAGGGAAATCAGCGCCGCAGCGATGTTCGATAAAAGGGGAATATAAGAGTGAATAAATCTCAACTGATTGACAAGATTGCAGACGGTGCTGATATCTCCAAAGCTGCCGCTGGCCGTGCGCTGGATGCCTTCATCGATGCCGTGGGCGAAGCCCTGAAAGAGGGTGACCAGGTTGCTCTGGTTGGTTTCGGTACTTTCGCCGTTCGCGAGCGTGCAGCCCGTTCCGGCCGCAACCCGCAAACTGGTGCGACCATCGAAATCGCTGCCGGTAAAGTTCCTGCCTTCAAAGCCGGCAAGGCCCTGAAAGACGCGGTCAACTAAGCCGGTCGCTGATATCTATCGGCACCGTCCTTGGTCTCTGACCAGACAAGTGAGAGGGCTCTCCCTCATACTGCTTGACCAAGGCGCATCGCAATCGGTGCGCCTTTTCATTATTTACGCCCATCGAGTTCGGGAGCATAAGTACAAACATGATGTTGGATAAACTACGCGAAGGGGCGCAGGGCAAGGTAGCCAAGGTTATCTTGGGCCTGATCATCCTCTCCTTTGCCTTGGCCGGGGTAGGCAGCTACCTCAATGGCCCGGCACGTACCGCCCCCGCCACCGTCAACGGCAATGACATCAGTGCCCCCGCACTGGAGAATGCCTACCGCAATGAGCGGGCCCGTATGGAATCCCAAATGGGTGAGGCCTTCAACCAGCTGGCCGCCAATCCCGATTACATGAAACAGTTCCGCCGTGGCGTGCTGGACCGTCTGATCGATCAGGCGCTGATCGATGACAAGGCCCGCTCCCTGGGTCTGCGCGTCAGCGATGAGCAGATCAAGCAGGCCATCGTCGCCATGCCCGAGTTTGCCGAGAACGGCAAGTTCAGCAATGACCGCTACCTGCAGCTCATTCGCCGTGCCGGCATGACCCCCGAGATGTTCCGCGACTCCCTGCGCCAGGACATGGTGCGCCAGCAATTGATGGGCGCCGTGCTGGGATCGGAGTTCGCCCTCAAGGGTGAAGCAGAGCAACTGGATCGTCTCTACAACCAGACCCGTGACCTGCGCCTGATCCGTCTGGCCGCTTCCGCCTATGTGGACGGGATCGAGGTGAGCGATGCCGAGGTGGAGCAGTTCTACAAGGCCAACAGCGCTCGCTTCATGAACGACGAGACGGTCAAGGTCGACTATCTGCTGCTCGATGCCGCGAACCTTGGCAAGAACATCAAGGTCACCGAGCAGGATGCCCAGGATTACTACGACCAGCATCAGGATCTGTTCCAGCGTCCCGAGCGCCGTCAGGTGGCGCACATCCTGATCCCGTTTGGCAAGGATGAAAAGGCCGCCGAGCAGAAAGCCGAGGCCGTGCTGGCCAAGGCCAAGGCGGGTGACGATTTCGCCGCGCTGGCCAAGGCCGACTCCTCCGATACTTTCTCCGCGAAGAAGGGCGGGGAGCTCGACTGGTTCGAGAAAGGGGTGATGGATCCTGCCTTCGAGAAAGCCGCGTTCGCGCTGGCCAAGGCTGGCGATCTCTCCGCCGTGGTGAAGAGCCCGTTCGGCTTCCACATCATCAAGCTGCTGGCTGTCGAGCCTGCCAAGACCAAGCCCTTCGTGGACGTGATGAGCGATACCATCGCCCGTCTGCAGTCTGAGAAGGCCAAGGAGCAGTTCTTCGCCGAACAGCAGAAGATGGCCGACAGCAGCTTCGAGAACCCGGACTCCCTGGACTTGACCGCCGAAGCCATGGGCCTCCAGGTGCAGTCCACTGGCTATTTCAGTCAGGCCGATGCGCCGGCACCGCTCAATGATCCCAAGGTGCTCTCCGTGGCGTTCTCCGAACAGCTGCGCGATGACAACACCAACTCCGACGTGATCGAGCTGGCTGACGGCAAGGCGCTGGTGCTGCACATCATGGGTCACCAGCCGAAGGCGGCCAAGCCGCTTGCCGAGGTGAAAGAGCAGGTGATCACCGCCATCAAGCACGACAAGGCCAGTGAAGTGGCCCGTGGCAAGGCCCAGGGTCTGCTGGACAAGCTCAAGGCCGGTGAGAACGTTCAGGCCGACCTGACCGCGCTGGGTCTGAAAGTGGATACCCATACCGGCGTATCCCGTTTCGCCCAGGAGATGGACCAGAACCTGGTGACCCAGGTGTTCCGCATGCCCCATCCGACCGATGGCAAGCCGAGCGTCGAGCTGGTGACCGAAGCCAACGGTGATCGTGTGGTGGTGGCGCTGGACAAGGTCAACGTCATCAAGGAGCCGTCCCAGATGGTGAGCCTGCTGCAAGGTCAGTTGGGTCAGGGCAAGGCACAGGCCGACTACAAGTCGCTGATCGACGAGCTGCGCAAGGCGGCCAAGATCGAATACTTCACCGACGTGGAAGCCACTGTCGAGTAAGTCAGCCTCACGGCCCCAAGTGTGAAAACGGCTCCATGATGGAGCCGTTTTTTTGTGCCATTGACAGCCCGGCAGAGCGGGCGGGCGCAGGAGGGAAGGGCCAGGCACGGGCTTGTGCTGCCTATCCTGGCTGGGGATGAGCGGGGCAGGTGTATGACAGCGCGCTGTACTCTTGCTCTCCCTATCCCCAATCCTTCTCTTGCTGTGGGGCGTGATCAAGGAGGCATAAAAAAACCGGCGCACGAGGCGCCGGTTCTGATCGCTTTGCTTGAAAGCGGAGGATTACACCACACCCTGGGTGCGCAGGTAATCCTCGTAGGTGCCGCCGAAGTCGCGGATGCCGTCTTCGGTCAGTTCCAGGATGCGGGTCGCCAGGGAGGAGACGAACTCGCGGTCGTGGGAGACGAAGATCAGGGTGCCCTTGTACATCTCCAGCGCCAGGTTCAAGGATTCGATGGATTCCATGTCCAGGTGGTTGGTCGGTTCATCCATGATCAGGATGTTGGGGCGCTGCATCATCAGCTTGCCGAACAGCATCCGGCCCTGTTCACCACCGGAAAGCACCTTGACCGGCTTCTTGATGTCGTCCTGGGAGAAGAGCAGACGACCCAGCACGGAGCGCACCGCCTGCTCGTCTTCGTTCTCCTGCTTCCATTGGGCCATCCAGTCGAACACATTGAGATCGGTGTCGAAATCGTCGGCGTGATCCTGGGCGTAGTAGCCGATCTGGGCGTTCTCGGACCACTTGATGGTGCCGGTATCCGGTGCCAGGGCACCGACCAGCGTCTTGATCAGGGTGGACTTACCGATCCCGTTGGTACCCAGGATGGCGACCTTCTCGCCCACTTCCAGCATCATATTGAGCCCCTTGAACAGGGGACCGTCGCCATAACCTTTGGAGACGCCTTCGATCTCCAGGATGTTGCGGTAGAGCTTCTTGTCCTGCTCGAAGCGGATGAAGGGGTTCTGACGGCTGGATACCTTTACTTCCTCAATCTTGATCTTGTCGATCTGCTTGAGGCGGGAGGTAGCCTGGCTGGACTTGGAGGCGTTGGCGCTGAAGCGGGAGACGAAGGATTGCAGATCGGCGATCTGGGCCTTCTTCTTGGCGTTGTCGGCCAGCAGGCGCTCGCGGGCCTGGGTGGCAGCCAGCATGTACTCGTCGTAGTTGCCCGGGTAGACCCGCAGCTCGCCGTAGTCCAGATCCGCCATGTGGGTGCAGACGGAGTTCAGGAAGTGACGGTCGTGAGAGATGATGATCATGGTGCTTTCACGATCGTTGAGCACCTGCTCCAGCCAGCGAATGGTGTTGATGTCCAGGTTGTTGGTCGGTTCGTCCAGCAACAGGATGTCGGGGTTGGAGAAGAGCGCCTGCGCCAGCAGTACCCGCAGTTTCCAGCCCGGGGCCACTTCGCTCATCGGGCCGTTGTGCTGCTCGATGGGAATACCGGCACCCAGCAGCAGTTCGCCTGCGCGGGATTCGGCGGTGTAGCCATCATATTCGGCGACCAGGCCTTCCAGCTCGGCGGCCTTCATGTAGTCGTCGTCGGTGGCCTCCAGGTTGGCGTAGATGGCATCGCGTTCGGCGATGGCGGCCCACAGCTCGGTGTGGCCCATCATAACCACGTCCAGTACGCGCATCTCTTCGTAGGCGAACTGATCCTGGCGCAGCTTACCGATGCGTTCGTTGACGTCCAGGCTCACATTACCGCCAGTGGGCTCCAGATCGCCGCCGAGGATCTTCATAAAGGTGGACTTGCCACAGCCGTTGGCACCGATGAGGCCGTAGCGGTTGCCGCCGCCAAACTTGACGCTGATGTTCTCAAACAGCGGCTTGGCGCCGAACTGCATGGTGATGTTGTTGCTTGAAAGCACTGGAATGTCCCGGTTGGTCTGTCAAATGGCGCGCATTATGGCACAGATCCCCTGAAAGTTTTAGCAGGAACTGTGATCTGGCCCCATTGCAGGGGGGAAGGTTTCACGACCAGGCCGGCAACGGGCTCCGGCCTCTCTTGCAGAGAGGAGGCGAGGGGGCGGTCATGAAAAAAGCCGGCACTGGGCCGGCTTGGATGCGTGGGGTATCACTTAGTGGGCGGAGGCGCCGGAGGCACCGAGCCCGGTCTGGGAGCGGACGAACTGCGGGAAGAACTTCGCATGCTCGTCGGAGGCTGCCTGGGACTTGTCGGTGACCGAGAAGAACCAGATCCCGATGAAGGCCAGCCCCATGGAGAAGAGCGCCGGGTATTCGTAGGGGAAGATGGCCTGGGCATGACCCAGTACTTTCACCCAGACGGTGGGGCCCAGGATCATCAGGGTCACGGCGCTGATGAGACCGAGCCAGCCGCCATAGACGGCGCCACGGGTGGTCAGGCGGGACCAGAACATGGAGAGGAAAAGCACCGGGAAGTTGCAGCTCGCCGCGATGGAGAAGGCCAGGCCCACCATGAAGGCGATGTTCTGCTTCTCGAACAGGATGCCAAGGCCGATGGCGACCACACCCAGCACCAGGGTGGTCATCTTGGAGACGCGCAACTCGTCGGCCTCGTTGGCCTTGCCTTCCTTGATGACGCAGGCGTAGAGGTCGTGAGAGACCGCGGAGGCCCCCGCCAGGGTCAGCCCGGCCACGACCGCCAGTATGGTGGCAAACGCCACGGCGGAGATGAAGCCCAGGAACAGGCTGCCGCCCACCGCATCGGCCAGATGGACCGCCGCCATGTTGGTGCCCCCCAGCAGGGCGCCGGTGGCGTCCTTGAAGTCCGGGTTGGTGCTGACCAGCAGGATGGCGCCAAAGCCGATGATGAAGGTGAGGATGTAGAAGTAGCCGATGAAGCCGGTGGCATAGAACACCGATTTACGGGCTTCCTTGGCATCGCTCACGGTAAAGAAGCGCATCAGGATGTGGGGCAGACCGGCGGTACCGAACATCAGGGCCAGCCCAAGGGAGATGGCGGAGATGGGGTCGGCGACCAGACCGCCCGGGCTCATTATGGCCGCACCATTGGCATGCACCTTGACCGCTTCGCTGAATAGGGTACCGACGTCGAAGTTGACGGACTTCATCACCATGATGGCCATGAAGGAGGCACCGGAGAGCAGCATCACCGCCTTGATGATCTGTACCCAGGTGGTGGCCAGCATGCCGCCGAACAGCACGTAGAGCACCATCAGGATGCCGACCAGCACCACGGCCACATGGTATTGGAGGCCGAACAGCAGCTCGATGAGCTTGCCGGCACCGACCATCTGGGCGATGAGGTAGAGGGCGACCACCACCAGGGAGCCGCTGGCGGAGAGGCTGCGCACCGAGGTCTGCTTGAGGCGGTAGGAGGCCACGTCGGCAAAGGTGTACTTGCCGAGGTTGCGCAGCCGCTCCGCGATCAGGAACAGGATGATGGGCCAGCCCACCAGGAAGCCGATGGAGTAGATGAGACCGTCGTAGCCCGAGGTATAGACCAGGGCGGAGATGCCGAGGAAGGAGGCGGCGGACATGTAGTCACCGGCGATGGCCAGACCGTTCTGGAAGCCGGTGATGCGCCCGCCAGCGGCGTAGTAGTCGGAAGCCGAGCGGTTGCGCTTGGAGGCCCAGTAGGTGATGAACAGGGTGGCGGCCACGAAGACCACGAACATCACGATGGCCGAGATATTGAGGGGTTGGCGTTGCACCTCGCCGCTGATGGCGTCGGCCGCCAGCAAGGGGGTGGAGATCAGACCTGCCAGCGGCAGCAGAAACTTGCCTTTCATGATTGCGCTCCCTTGAGGATCTTCTGGTTCAGCTCGTCGAACTCGCCGTTGGCACGAAATACGTAGATACCGGTCAGCACGAAGGCCGATACGATGAGACCAATCCCGACCGGGATGCCACGGGTGATGCTGGAGCCTTCGCTCAAGGGGGTGCCAAGCCAGCCAGGTGCAAAGGCGATGAGCAGGATGAACGCCAGGTAGAGCCCCAGCATCAGGATGGAGAGGGTCCAGGCAAAACGCTGGCGTTTGGCGACCAGTGCCTGGAAGTTGGGATCTTGCTGGATCCGAAGATACGGTTGCTGTTCCATTGCAGTTCTCCATGACAGTGAATGTCAGCGGTGGATGAGGGGTTCCCTACCGGACAGCACGGCTGTCCATGTAAGCAAAATGTGAATTAAATGTTATTGCCGAACAATTAGACTTTGGGATAAGCCAGGGGGCCGCCCTGATGCAGGCGAACAAAGACAAGGGCGGCGGTGACGGCATCGCTCAGGGCGTCGTGGGGGGGCAGGGCTGGCAGCGCCAGATGGCGACAGATCGCGGCCAGGTGCAGATCGATGGCGGCATCGGGATAGCGGCGATAGAGGTGATCGTGATAGAGGCGGCTCACCTCGATGCCGCGCTGGGGCAGGGTGAGCCCCCACAGCCGTTGGCAGGCGAGGTTGAGAATGCGCAGGTCATAGGCGATGTGATATCCCACCAGCTCACGGGGGCCGATGAACTCCAGCAGCGCGCGCAGCGCGGGCTCCAGTGCCATTCCCTGTTGCAGATCCTGATGGCGCAGGCCGTGGATCACCACGGACCCGGCGCTCAGGCTGGCGGGAGCCTGGACCCGGATGGCAAGGGCATCGCCCGTCTCTATCCGGTTGCCCCGGATGCGCACCGCCCCGATGGAGACGATCTCCGCCAGCGCCGGATCCAGGCTGGTGGTCTCGAAGTCCAGCGCCACCCACTCGTCGCCAGCAGGGCGGGCAAAGAGCGGGGCAAACTCCCCCTCCCGAAACGTCCTGCCAAGCCAGCGGCGGCGCCAGTGCATCCACATCGCTATTGCCTAAGACGAAAGTGCAAGGTGAGCCATTGCTGGAACTTCTTCACCTGGTGCAGGGCATGGCGCAGCAGATCCCGCTCTGCGGGGCCGAGGTCTGCCACCCGCACCCGTCCGTCTCCCTCCTGCAACTGGCTGCGCAGCCGAAGCCGCATGAACAGCCGGAAGGCCTCCGCCAGATTGGTGCCATAGTCCCGGCTGAGGCGTCCCTGGCCCACCAGGGCCTCGATGCGTCCTGTGGTCGAGGTCTCCAGGATCCCCGCCTCCAGGGAGAGTACCCGGACGCCGTGGACCAGAGGGAAGAGGCCGCCCCGCTTGAGATCCAGCCCCTCCGGGGCTTGCTCCAGCCTGCCAAAGAGGGTGAGGGGGGCATGAAAGGCGACGGCGGCCCTTGCCATCTCCGCCAGCAGATCCGGCCGGTCGGCGAGGCAGGCCCGCAGGTGACGGGCGACGGGGGCGAGCCGGGCGCGATCTCCCGTGATGGCCTGGGCATCGGCCAGGGTGGCGAGCCAGAGCAGATCCGCTTCGCTGGCGCACACACAGGCCTGCTCTATCCCTTGCAGCCAGCCGCCAAGCGGCTTCACCCATGCCGGGTTGTTGACCATCACCCTGCCCGGGCAAGGGGGATAACCCAGGCGCGCCAGCAGGGCGCTGAAGGCGGCCAGATCCGCCGACTGGGTGGGCCACGGCAGGCCATCCGGCAGGATCAGGGCATTGTCCTGATCGGTTTTCTGGATCTGCTCGCCACGCCCCTCCGACCCCAGCATCAGCAGGCACACCTGCTCTTGCTGCGCCGCAGGGATCACCAGGGAAAAGGCCTTGGCGATCAACTGCTCGTTGATGGTGGCGATGAGCTTCATCAGGAACAGGGTGTGGATCCCCTGGGCAAACAGGGAGCGAATGAGCTGCTGCTGCTCCCGGGCGACCGCCTCGAGGGCGGCCGGGGAGTCGGCGCGGGCGATGCGCAGGGTCAACACATGGGAGTGGGTGGAGAAGAGCCCGAGCACCTGGGTCAGATGCAGGATGCCTGCCACCTCCTGCCCCTGCCAGATGACCAGGCGCTTGATGCGGTGGCGGGTCATCAGCAGCAGGGCATCGAACAGATAGCTCCCCAGTGGCAGACCCGTCAGCGGGGTGGGGGTCAGCACCGCCAGCGGCGCACTGAGCGGCAATCCCTTGAGGGTGAGGGCGTGGAGCAGGGTCTTGCGGGTGGCCAGGCTCAGGCTGCCGTCTGCTCCGGGATAGAGCAGGCAGTCGGTGCCCCTGGTCACCATGGCCTCGGTGGCGGCCAGGAGCGAGAGGCTGCTTTCCACGATGAGCGGCGCCTGCAGATGGTCGGGAGCGATGCGGGTCAGGATGAACTCCGCCAGGTTCTGCTGCCCGAGCTGACTGCGCCGCTCCTGCTCCCGCTGGCGCTCCGCCAGGGTGGCGGTGAAGTAGCGGGCGATATGGGGGTGCGTGTCGCACAGGGCCAGAAAGACGGGGCGGGGAATGAGCTGGCAGAGGGTATCTTCCAGGGCGGCGAAACGGTGGCGGCAGTGCCCGTCAAACTGGGCTCGGACGTCGAACATGTCCCCCTCGCCATAGTCGCCAAAGGATTGATGGGGGGCAGACTCCTCCACGGCACCCTTGATGATGAGGTAGAGCCCGGCGGGCTCCTCCCCGGCGTGCTGCACCGTCTGGCCCGCGCGAAAGTAGCAGATGCTGAGGTGCTGACCGAGCCGCTGGCGTGCCTCCTCGTCCAGGCCGTCGAACGGTGGACGGGCAAAATTGAACAGAAGTGACATGAGAGGCTCCACCGTGACCATGGGGCCAGTCTGACAAAGGCTCCACCACCGGGCCAGCCGACTTTAGTCGCAGGCCCGGGGCGGCCTCCCTGTACCTGCCCATAACACTCTGGTAACGTTGTGGTATGACCAGTTGAATCAAAGGACGAAGACGGAGATGGAAAAGCCAAGGGTCAAATGGGTGTTTCAGGAGGGGATCGCCGAGGTGATGCTCTGCCGGGGGGACAAGCTCAACGCGCTGGATCGGGCCATGTTCGACGCCATCGACGAGACGCTGAACGCGGTATCCCGGCAAAAAGGGCTGCGGGCCGTGATCCTGCACGGGGAGGGGCGGGCGTTCTGCGCCGGGCTGGATGTGAAATCCATGCTGAGGCAGCCGGTGGCGGCGCTTGAGATCCTCAAGCGCGAGGCGGACGAGGCGACCAACCTGGCCCAGCGGGTGGCCTATGGCTGGCATCAATTGCCGGTGCCCGTGATTGCGGTGACCCAGGGGGTCTGTTTTGGCGGCGGCCTGCAGATAGCGCTCGGCGCCGATTTTCGCTTCAGCACCCCGGATTGCCGCTTCTCGGTGATGGAGATCAAGTGGGGCATCATCCCCGACATGAGCGGCAGCGTCACCCTGCGCAACCTGATGGGGATGGATACCGCCATGGAGCTTGCCATGAGCGGGCGCGAGCTGGAAGCCAGCGAAGCCAAGTCCCTCGGCCTGGTGAGCCGGGTGTGCGCGGATCCCCTGGAAGAGGCGCGGGCCTTTGCCCGGACCCTGATCACCAAGTCGCCGGATGCGCTGGCGGGGATCAAGCAGCTCTACACCCAGGCCTGGGCTTGCAGTGACGAGACAATGCTCAAGGAAGAGACCCGGTTGCAGAGGCAGATCCTGGGGCGCCCCAACCAGTGGCGGGCGACCCTCAACAGCCTGTTTCGCTGGCGCCTGCCGTTCGGACCCCGCCGCAACGCGCTCTGAACCGGCGCTCACTCTCAAGAGAGCACAAATAAAAATGGCAGCCTAGGCTGCCATTTTGTTATCTGTTTAGGGGTCAACGGTTCAGGTGGACTGACGGTCCGGTTCGAAGGGGTGACCGGATTGCTCCTGCTCCAGGTTTTGCTCGGAACGGCGGCCGGTCCAGTAGTCGGCGTTCTTGATGCCGAGCTTTTCCGGGTGGAACACGGGATCCAGACCCTTGGCCAGCTGTGCCTCGTAGTCCTTGAGGCAGGCGAAAGCCGGCTTTTGCAGCATCAAAATGGCGCCGATGTTGAGCCAGGCCATCAGGCCGACGCCGATGTCACCCAGACCCCAGGCCAGATCAGCGGTCTTGACGGTGCCGTAGACGGTGGATGCCATCAGTGCCAGCTTGAGCAGGAAGGTGAGCCAGGGGCGGTTAATCTTGCGATTGACAAAAGCGATGTTGGTTTCGGCGATGTAGTAGTAGGCCACGATGGTGGTGAAGGCGAAGAAGAACAGGGCGATGGCGACGAAGTAGTTGCCAAAGCCTGGCATCATGCTCTCCATGGCGGTCTGCACATAGCCTGGGCCGGCGGCTACGCCGGCGATGCCGGTGTAGAGGGCGGCACCGTCCGGACCCTGCACGTTGTACAGGCCGGTGATGAGTAGCATGAAGCCGGTGGCGGAGCAGACGAACAGGGTGTCGATGTAGACGGAGAACGCCTGCACCAGACCCTGCTTGGCCGGGTGGCTCACCGCGGCGGCGGAGGAGGCGTGCGGACCCGTGCCCTGGGCGGCTTCGTTGGAGTAGACCCCGCGCTTGACGCCCCACATGATGGCCAAGCCCAGAATGGCGCCGAAGCCGGCGTCCATCCCGAAGGCGCTCTTCCAGATGAGCAGGATCACGCCCGGCAGCTGGCCGATGTTCAGGGCGATGATGACGCAGGCGACGATGATGTAACCCAGCGCCATGAAGGGCACCACGGTACTGGCGAAGTTGGCGATGCGCTTGACGCCGCCGAAGATGATGAAACCGAGCAGCAGCGCCAGACCGGCGGCGGTCACGTTGGGGTCGATGGCAAAGGCGGTCTGCAGGCTGGAGCCGATGGAGTTTGCTTGTACGCCCGGCAGCAGCACGCCGCAGGCGAAGATGGTGGCGATGGCGAAGGTCCAGGCATACCACTTCATGCCCAGGCCCTTCTCGATGTAGAAGGCCGGGCCGCCGCGGTATTCACCGTTGATCTTCTCCTTGTAGACCTGGCCCAGGGTGGACTCCACGAAGGCGGAGCTGGCGCCGAGGAAGGCGACCATCCACATCCAGAACAGGGCGCCCGGGCCGCCGAAGGTGATGGCGGTGGCCACACCGGCGATGTTGCCGGTACCGACGCGACCGGCCAGGGTCATGGCAAGGGCCTGGAAGGAGGAGACGCCCGCATCCGTACTCTTGCCATCGAACATCAGGCGCACCATTTCCTTGATATGACGCAGTTGCAGGAAACGGCTGCGCAGGGAGAAGTAGAGGCCTACCCCCAGACACAGATAGATGAGCGCTGGGCTCCAAATCACGCCATTGATGGCATTGACGATCTCATTCATGTACAACAACTCCTTTGTTGCGCTGTCTTGGCGAGGTCTATATGCCTCGCTCCCTTAACATTGAAATATGCGGTGACCAAGGGGGTCACTCAGGATTGTGCGGGACTTTCGACTGGTTAGTCCGCGGGATTTAACATATCGGTTTGTTCAGGGCCTTCCTAGTGAAAAGTGTTGTGACTTTGTTAATTTGTGAATTGACATTAACAAATGGTGAATGGAACTGGACAAGATTCGGTACATACCCATCATCTGCCGCTTTGCCATGCCCAGAGGGCTGATTGAGGTAATGCAAATAGGAGGCCAGGAGTGGCAACAAGGGAAAACAGATACATCATTCGCCTCGCCGGGGAGGAAGATGGGGCCGGATTGACGGGGTTGTTTGCCCAGCTGGGCTACCCCAACCCTGACGGGGCGGTCAGCGCCAGGCTGGCCCAGCCCGATCCGGCGCGGGAGGTCCTGGTGGCCCTGTGCGAGGGGAGCCCGGTGGGGGTGCTGGTGTGGCACCACTTGCAACCCATGCACCTTGCACCAGCCTGGGGCCTGATCTCGGCGCTGGTTGTCGATGAGGGTGCAAGGGGAGGGGGCATCGGGGCCCTGCTGCTGGCGGCGGCAGAGCAGCGGGCGGCAGCCCTGGGGTGTGGCCAGCTGGAGCTCTCCAGCAGCCTCAAGCGCGAAGGGGCGCACCGATTTTATCTGGCGCAAGGGTATTGCGAGCGTCCGAAACGTTTTGTGAAAGCTGTCTGATTGGCAAGAGGAGTCCGTGTGTTCTGGTCCAGGTTGAAAGAGGTATTGGGTGGTGCATCTCCCTGGGAGCCCCGTCTCCCAGAAGAGCAGGAGTGGCGCGAGGCGCTGGCGGCGGTGCCCATCTTGCAGGGGCTTGAAGAAGAAGAGGCGCAGAGGCTGATGGAGCTGGCGCGCCATTTTCTCTCGCGCAAGACCCTCACCCAGATCGGGGTGGAACTGACGCCCCGCCAGCAGGGAGTGCTGGCCCTGCAGGCAGTGCTGCCCATCCTGCACCTGGGGTTCGATTGGTATCGAGGGTTCCACGAGGTGATCATCATCCCCGAGCCCGTGACCCGTCGTCAGGAGGTGCAGGACGAGTTCGGGCTGGTGAGCGAATTTGAAGAGGAGAACGCCGGAGAATCCTGGCCCCAGGGGCCGCTGGTGCTGGCCTGGAGCGAATTGCAGCAGGACGGGGACTGGGACGGATTCAACCTGGTGATCCATGAGCTTGCCCACAAGCTCGACATGCTGGGAGGGGATGCGGACGGTGCACCGCCCCTGCCGCGGGGCATGGATCCCCAGCAATGGACCCGGGCGCTGCAAGGTGCGTTTGACGAGATGAACGATCAGTTGACCAGAGAGGAAGTGACCGAGATAGACCCCTACGCCGCCTCGCACCCCGCCGAATTCTTCGCGGTGTGCAGCGAGAGCTTCTTCACCGATCCGTTGCGTCTGCGCGCCGTCTACCCCGCGGTCTATGACCAGTTCGCCCGCTTCTACGGCCAGGATCCCGCCGCCCGCTACCCGGCCACCCGATTGCTGGCTGGGGATCCCGGGGCGCAGGGCTGACCGGCACGGTGTCCGGGCGGTAGAAACACAAAAGGCACCCCCGAGGGTGCCTTTTTCGTGACAGCGATGTCGCCGGGTGCTTAGGCAGCGGCTTTGAGCTCGACGGGAGCGGCTTTCTTCTGCTCGCCGATGGGCAGCACGGTGCGACCGAACTGCTCGTTGATCACGGTGGCCATGGCCAGGTAGATGGCGCTGGCGCCGCAGATGATGCCTTCGAAACCGGCGATGGTGCCGATCAGGGTGCTGCCGGTGAAGTCACGGGCGGCCAGCAGGAAGAACAGCACGGTCAGGGAGGCGAACACGAACTGCTTCACGCGGGGGAAGTTGACGGTCCCGATCAGCATGAACAGGGTGAACATGCCCCACATCAGCAGGTACCAGCCCATGTAGGCGTGGGGGGTGGCCTCGGCCAGACCCATGGTCGGCATCACCAGCAGGAACACCAGGCTCCACCAGAAGGTGCCGTAGGAGATGAAGGCGGTGACACCGAAGGTGTTGCCACGCTTGTACTCCATGATGCCGGCGATGATCTGGGCCAGACCGCCATAGCACAGACCCATGGCCAGGATCATGGCGCTGATGGGGAAGAAACCTGCGTTATGGATGTTCAGCAGAATGGTGGTCATACCGAAACCCATCAGACCCAGAGGGGCAGGGTTGGCCAATTTTTCGCTCACGTGGTGTTCTCCAACAATAGAGGTGGGGTTGATAAAAGACGCGCGATTTTAGGCAGGCTCAGGGTCCCGGGCAAGGGGGGGACACACAGAAATGGTAAAAAAAGAACACGAAAGTTTAAGTGGCCAACCATTCGTGCCATTCAGGTAGACGAGTGGTGAACGAAAAACGTTTTCAACGTTGCGATTTTGTATAAAAAGCACCTTGGTATGAAAGTCGGCAACGATGGTGGTGACTGGGATTGGTGAGGGAAACACGCCCCGGATGGTCGCGTCATGGCGGCTTGATTGAAAAATGAGTTCATATGCCATCAGACCAGAGTGTTTCCCTCCTGTTTGTGACCCATGGACCTCCCGTATCGCTTGCCATCGCAGTGTCCGTTGCGCTCCCCATTTTCTCGTCAACCCCGCGCTCGCCACCGTGTTCCCTACACAAGGGCGGGGCGTCAGAGAAACCCGCAAGCGCGCCGTGTTGACTGCCACGGGCGAAAGGGGCGCAAGATCAACGGGCAGGATCAGAGGCTGCCCTTGTCAAAAAGCCAGAAGCGGGATGGGCCATGGGCCCAGATGACAAAAACCAAGACGCAAGAGGTTGAGCCAAGGGATCGCCCTGTGGCCGGAGGCTTCAACATGCAGACACGGCAGCAAGGGGGGCCAGTGAAGAGGCTTCAAAATGTAAG